>JANMYH010000405.1:0-2577 GCA_031381925.1 Burkholderiales bacterium
CCCGCAATCGCGACAGCGCCGAGCGGCTCGGCCGCGAGCTGCGCTCCTTCGCCCCGCGTGCGGTCGTGACCTGCGCGCGCGGCAGCTCCGACCATGCGGCGACGTTCGCCAAATACCTGCTCGAGACGCGGCTCGGAATCCTCACCGCATCGGCGGCGCCTTCGATCGCGTCGGTCTACGGCGCGCGCCAGGACCTGAGTGACTGCGTGTTCGTCGCGATCTCCCAATCCGGTCGCAGCCCCGATCTTCTCGCGACCACGCGTGCCGCCGCCGCGGCCGGAGCGTTCGTCGTGGCGCTGGTCAACGAGGAGGATTCGCCGCTCGCGTCGCATGCGCGCTGCGTGCTGCCGCTCGGTGCCGGCACGGAGAGGAGTGTTGCGGCCACCAAGTCCTACCTTGCCTCGCTTGCCGCGCTCCTTCACCTCGCGGCGGCGTGGAGCGAGGATGCGGCCCTCGGGAAGGCACTCGAAGACGCGCCGGCGCTGATGCAGCAGGCCTGGGGCCTCGACTGGTCCCCAGCGGCGGGGCTGCTCGAGCGCGCAACCCATCTCTATGTGATCGCACGCGGCGTGGGCCTGGGCGTGGCACAGGAAGCCGCGTTGAAGTGCAAGGAGACGTGCGGGCTGCATGCGGAGAGCTTCAGCGGCGCCGAAGTGCGCCACGGACCGCAGGCATTGCTCGGCGCCGGCTTCCCGGCGCTCCTGCTGGCGCAGGACGACGAGACGCGCCCGGGGATCGAGATGCTCGGCCGCGAACTGGTGGACCGGGGGGTCGAGGTGGCGATCGCGGGCGCGCGCGTGTCGGGTGCGATCGAGCTTCCGAGCCTCGATGCGCACCCGGCGATCGCGCCGTTGCTGCTCGCGCAGACCTTCTATCGGCTGGTCAACGCGGCCTCGCTGGCGCGCGGCATGGATCCCGACCGCCCTCCCCACCTGCAGAAGGTCACCCGGACGCACTGATGATCCAGGCCCTCGTCAACGGCCGCATCCTCGCCGACGAGGGATTCGTCGAGGGACGCGCCGTGCTCGTCGACGACGGCCGCATCGCGGCGATCGTCGCGGCGGAGGACCCGCGCGCGAAGCACGCGCAGCGCCATGACCTGCGCGGGGCGCTGCTCCTGCCCGGATTCGTCGATGCCCAGGTGAACGGCGGCGGCGGCGTCCTCTTCAACGACGCGCCCACGGTGGAGGCGATTCGCGCGATCGGGGCCGCCCACCGGCGATTCGGCACGACCGGATTCCTTCCCACCCTCATCAGCGACGACCTGTCGGTGATCGCGCGCGCGATCAGCGCGGTGCGCGACGCGATCGCGGCGAAGGTGCCGGGGGTGATCGGGGTCCACATCGAGGGCCCGTTCATCAGCGCCGAGCGCAAGGGCGCGCACGACTCGGCCAAGTTCCGCGACCTCGACGAGCGCGGCGTCCAGCTGCTCACCTCGCTCGGGGTCGGTCGCACGCTGGTGACGCTCGCTCCCGAGATGACCACGCCGGAGACGATCCGCCGGCTTTCGCGATCCGGCATCGTCATCTCCGCGGGCCATACCAATGCGACCTTCGAGGTGATGCTCGCCGCCCTCGGCAACGGCGTTCGGGGCGTGACGCACCTCTTCAACGCGATGTCGCCGCTTACCAACCGCGAGCCCGGTGTGGTCGGCGCGGCGCTCATGGATCCCGAATGCTGGTGCGGCCTGATCGTCGACGGGCGCCACGTGCACCCCGCGGTGCTGCAGGTGGCGTTGCGGTGCAAGCGACCCGATCGCTTCATGCTGGTCACCGATGCGATGCCGAACGTCGGCGCCGACCAGGACTTCTTCATGTTGCAGGGCAAGCGCATCGAGGTGCGCGACGGCGTCTGCGTGGACGAGAACGGGACGCTCTCGGGATCGGCGATCGACATGGCGAGCGCGGTGCGCAACACCGTGGACCTTCTCGGCGTGCCGCTCGAGCAGGCCGCGCGGATGGCGAGCACCTATCCGGCGCAATTCCTCGGCCTCGGCGGCGAGCTCGGGCGCATCGCGCCCGGCTACCGCGCGAGCCTGGTCGCCGTGGACGAACGGCTCACGGTGCAGCAGACCTGGATCGACGGGCGGCCCGGGTAGCGGGCGCGCTGGGAATTGTTGGTGGAGTGGAAGGGGATCGAACCCTCGACCTTCGCATTGCGAACGCGACGCTCTCCCAGACTGAGCTACCACCCCACGCGAGCCCGGAATTATACCGTATGCCCCTGCGCTGACTCCAAGTCAGGCAGCACCCTGCCATCTGTCCTACAGCGGCACCCGCCGGGGTCCGACAGATTTGTCGTCGGTCAACGATCGAGAATGACGGACGCGGCAACGGCCGCAATTTTCCGGCGGAGAACTCGATGGAGGGCAACGGAGGACGCGCGGCAGTCGGCATCATCGCCGCGATCGCGACGATCTATTTGCTGCACTGGGGCGCGCCCTTCTTTGTGCCGCTGCTGGTCGCACTGCTCATCGCGTATGCCCTCGCACCACTGGTCGATGTCCTGACCCGTCTCGTGCGCTTCCGCGTCATCGCCGCGACCGTTGTGGTGGGCGCGGTCCTGGGCCTTCTCGGC
>JANMYH010000409.1:0-1636 GCA_031381925.1 Burkholderiales bacterium
CCGAAGAGCGATAGCGCGATGAGGACGACGAATCCGAGGACGCCGCCAGAGATCGTGAAGAGCGCCTTGCGGCGCCCGTGGATCACGCCATGCGTCAGGGCGAGCAGGCCATTCGGCCCGGGCGAAAGCGACAAGCCGACCGAGGCGGCGAGGTAGAGGAGCCACGTGTGGAATTCCATTCAGCCCTTGGGCGACCTCGGCACGAAAGATGCGATGGTAGCCCATAGGACAAAATGGCCCGCCCGTCCAGGGCTTCGACCACCATCTCGGAAGCCCGTGGGGCCGGGGGACCTGCAACAGGTCCTGCGACGCCTTGGTCGGGGGCTGTGCGTTCGACACCGCACCGACAGCGGCGCATCCGAGGGTCCAACCTGCCAGTACCCCGGCCATTTCAAGAGGAGAACCGCATGCGCAACTTTTCAGGCAAAGCCCCGACGCTGGTCGTCTGGGTCATCTCGCTGGTATTGTTCCTGGTCGCGCTCGCCGCGCAGTTCGGCGTGATTCGCCCGGGCCCCCAGATCGCGATGTGGTCGTGGATCATCGGCTTCGGACTGCTGCTTGTCGCCTGTCGCGTGCGCGGGCTCTGACGGATCCTCATGAAAACCTGGAAGACCCTGGTTGCACTCACCTTTTCGTGCGTCGTCGCCGCGGGCGCGTGGGCGCAGTCGTACCCCTCGCGTCCGATCCGGCTCGTCGTCCCGTTCGCCGCAGGCGGAAGCACCGACCTGATCGCGCGCATCACCGCCGAGCAGATGCGCAAGGAACTCGGCCAGCCGGTCGTCGTGGAGAACGTCGGCGGCGCCGCCGGGGCACTCGGCACCATGCAGGTGATGAACGCGACTCCCGACGGCTACACTTTGCTCATCGCGACGGTAAGCACGATGATCGTGTATCCGGCCGCGCACCCCAAGCCCCAGTACGCGCTCGACAGCTTCGTTCCGATCACCAATATCGCGTCGATGCCCAACGTGATCACCGTGAATCCGAAGTTTCCCGCGAGCAACCTCACCGAGTTCGTCGCGGTTCTGAAGGCAAACCCCGACAAGTATTCATTTGCGACATCCGGGGTCGGCAGCATCAACCACATGCTGGGCGAATCGTTCCAGGCGTACTCGGGCACGAAGGTCGTCCATGTCCCGTACAAGGGCTCGGGCCCGGCGATGCAGGACGTCATGGGCGGCCAGGTGGACATCCTGTTCGACCAGTTCCCGTCGTCGAAGAACTTCATCGACACCGGGAAGTTGAAGGCGATCGGCGCCATCTCGCCGCAGAAGATCCCCGGCTATCCCAACCTCATGAACATGGAAGATGCGGGCATGAATGGCTTCACCGACGAGGCCTGGTATGGCCTCCTCGCGCCGGCCAAGGTACCGCCCGAGGTGGTCTCGCGGCTCACGGATGCGATGAAAAAGACGATGGCGAACCCCGAGCTGCGCAAGAAGCTCGAGGACATAGGCGCGCGCCCCGTTGGCAGCTCTCCCCAGGAATTCACGACGCAGGTGCGCGCGGAGATCGAGCGCATGAAGAAGGTCGTGAAGGACCGCAACATCAAGCTGCAGGAGTGAAAAGGGCCGCGAATCGCGACGGGAAGGCTGCGGCTTTATTCCGCAACGGCAACGATTTAGACTGCGCGATC
>JANMYH010000440.1:0-1833 GCA_031381925.1 Burkholderiales bacterium
CCCCAGCACCGCGTAGAGCGTGAACCCCGCGGCGATCACGTTCTTGAAGATCAGGAACTTGGCGATGAAGCCGGGGAAGGGCGGCAGGCCCGCGAGCGAGAGCATGGCGATGGCGATCGTCACCGCCGCGTAGGGCTTGCGATGGAAGAGGCCCTTGAGGTTGTCGAGGCGGTCGCGCGCCTTGTCGTCACCGTCCGGCGGCAGCGACGCGAAGGCGAGCAGGTTCATGACCCCGTAGGCGAGGAGGTAGAAGGCGATCGCCTGGAAGCGCAGCGTCCCCTCGCCGAGGAACGCATAGAAAAGGTAGCCCGCGTGCGCGATCGAGGAGTACGCGATCATGCGGCGGAAGCTTTGCTGGCGCATCGCCGCGAGATTTCCCCAGACGATCGAGGCGAGCGGCAGGATGAAGATCAGATCGGCCATGGGGCGCGCGAGCGGCGCCTCGGCGAAGAGGCGCGCCGCGGCGAGCAGCACGCCCGCCTTCACGATCGTCGCCATGAACGCGGTCACCGGCACGCTCGCACCCTCGTAGGCGTCGGGCGCCCAGGCGTGGAACGGGACGATCGCCGCCTTGAGGAAGAATGCGGTCACGACCAGTGCCGCGCCGGCGAGCGCGAGGCCGTCGCTGGAACCGAGCGCGCGCGCAAAGGCCGCGGTCTCGAGCGTGCCGCCCCAGCCAAAGAGGAGGGAGGCGCCCATCAGGAGGGTCGCACTCGCCGTGCCTCCGAGCACCAGGTACTTGAGCGCCGCCTCCGCGCTCTGCGGCCGGCGGAAGGCGAGGAGTACCAGCACGTACACCGGCAGCGACAGGAGCTCGAGCCCCAGGAAGAGGGTGAGGAAGCTGTCCGCCGACACCATCAGGCAGATGCCGTAGAGCGCGGCGAGCACCAGGATGTGGAACTGGCGGTCGGTGAACTCGTCGCGCGAGATCAGAAGGACCGGGATGGCGAGCCCCAGCACCAGCGCCTTGGCGAGGAGTGCCGACGGATCCACCGAGAGATGACCGGGGAAGGGCGCGGCGCCGAAGCTCTGGAGCGAGAGGACCAGCGCCGCGGCACCGGCAGCCGCCGTCGTGAGCACCCCGATTGCAAGGGCAGCGCGCGGCTTGCCTGCCACGACCTCGAGCAAGACGAGCAACACGATGCCGGCGAGCAGGATGTGCTCCGGCAGCATCGCGGTGAAGATCAGGTTCGCGTTCATGGGGGCGTCACGGCGGCCAGCGGCGCCTGGGCGGGCGCGGCGGTCACGAGCCGCTGGTAGTGGCGCGCGGCGAGCTCGGTCTTCTGCATCGGCTCGTTGGGGAAGAGGCCGAGCGCGAAGACCGCGACCACGATGGTGGCGAGTATCGCGCGCTCACGCCCGTTCAGGTCCGCGAACGGCTGGTGCGGCGCGCGCGCGGCCCCGAAGAGCAGGCGCTGCGCGAGCCAGAGCATGTAGAGCGCGCCCAGGACCACGCCCGAGACCGCGGTGGCGGCGAGCGCAAGCGGCACCGCGTCGCCCTGCACGAACTGCGGCCAGCTTGCGGCGAAGGCGCCCAGCAGCACCAGGAACTCCCCGGTGAAGCCGCTCGTCGTCGGCAGCCCGATCGAGGCGAGCGTGAGGATCGCGAAGAACACCGCGTACAGGGGCAGGATCTTCGCCAGGCCCCCGTAAGCGGCGAGGTCGCGCGTGTGGCAGCGCTCGTAGACCATGCCCACCATGAGGAAGAGCCCGCCGGCGATGAGCCCGTGGCTCACCATCTGCATCACCGCGCCCTGGATGCCGAGCAGGTTGAAGGTGACCAGGCCCAGCATCACGTAGCCCAGGTGGCTGATCGACGAGTAGGCGATGATC
>JANMYH010000448.1:0-2140 GCA_031381925.1 Burkholderiales bacterium
ACTCCTGGATGTTGGCCGAGAGGTAGGGCGAGTTGAAGTTGATCGGCAGGCGGATGTTGAGCATCAGCGCGGCGCCGAGCGCCATGTCGGTGTAGCCGCTGAAATCGAACACCAGCTGCATCACGTAGGCGAGCATCGTGAGCCAGCCGTCGATGAACGAGAGCGTTTGCGCGTGGGCGAAGCCCGCATTCGCCCACGGAGCGAGGGCATCGGCCACCAGTACCTTCTTGCCGAGGCCGAGCGTGAAGAGCGCGAGGCCGCGCGCGAAGTTCTCCCAATCGAAGCGCTTGAGCCGGACGTCGGCGAACTGCGGCATCATCTCCTTGTGGTGGATGATGGGACCGGCCAGCAGGTGGGGAAAGAACGTGACGAAGAGAAGGTAGTTCGTCGCGCTGTACTCCGCGGCCTTTCCCTTCCACGCATCGACGAGGTAGGCGACCTGGGTGAAGGTGAAGAAACTGATGCCGAGCGGCAGTGCCACGCGCAGCAGGCCCAGGTTCGCGCCGGTTGCCGCATTCAGGTTCGCGATGAAGAAGTCGGCGTACTTGTAGTAGCCGAGGAGCGCCAGGTTGAATGCGATGCCCACCACGAGGACTGCCTTGCGGTTGTGTCCCGCCGCCGCGTCGCGCGACAGCTTGTGGCCGAGCGCGTAGTTGACCACCACCGATCCCATGAGGATCCAGACGAAGTCGAGGCGCCACCACGCATAGAAAAAGATCGAGGCTGCCGCGAGGAACGCGTTCGCGGCGAGGGACGATATCCTTGCGATGAGGAAATAGCCCGCCACCACAATCGGCAGGAACAGGAGAAGGAACTCGTAGGAATTGAAAAGCACCCGAGATTATAAAGTGGGAGGGGGGGTGCGCCTGCGTCCGACGCGTCCCGAGGACCTTGCGTTCGTGACCGGCCTCGAGCGACGTCCCGACAACCGCGAGCTGATCGGCCAGTGGAGCGACGCGGAGCACCTCGATGCGATCGGGCGCCGCAACGGGCGCGAGCACTGGGTGATCGAGCGCGACGGCGAGCCCGCGGGTTACCTCATCGCCTTCGACGAATGCACTTCGGGCCGAGGCCTCTACCTGAAGCGCATCCTCGTGGCCGAAAAAGAGCGCAGCACCGGCAAGGCCGCGCTCGCGCTTTTCCTCGACGACGCATTCGGGCGCGCCGGCGCGGAGCTCGTCTGGCTGATGGTGCGCGAGGCCAACCTGCGCGCACAGGCGGTTTACGACGGGCTCGGTTTTCGCCGCTTCGACCCCACTGCCGGGGAGGTGCGGGGCTGGGATGGCACCGACGCCGCCGGGGCCGGCGTCTTTCGAATGCGCGTCGACGCTAGCGCGTGGCGGCGGCGCTCACCCGCCAGATGACGTTGCCGACGTCGTCGGCGACCAGCAACGCGCCGCGGCGGTCGAGCGCCACGGCGACCGGGCGGCCATGGGCGTCGCCGTCCGCGCTGAGGAACCCGGTGAGCACGTTCAGCGGAAACCCGGAAGGCTTGCCGCCGGCGAACGGCACGAACACCACGGCGTAGCCCGAAGGCGGCCTGCGATTCCACGAGCCGTGCTCGCCCACGAAGGCGCCGCTCGCGAACGCCGGACCCAACGCCGCGCCGTCGGAAAACGCCAGGCCCAGCGGGGCCACGTGGGAGCCGAGCGCGTAATCGGGCTTGATCGCTCGGGCGACGAGATCGGGGCGCGGCGGCTGGACGCGATCGTCGACGTTCGGCCCGAAGTAGCTATACGGCCAGCCGTAGAACGCGCCGTCGGTGACCGAGGTGAGGTAGTCGGGAACGAGGTCGTTGCCGAGCTCGTCGCGTTCATTGGCGACCGCCCACAGCCGCCCGCTCCCGGGCTCCCAGCCCAGGGCCGTGGGATTGCGAATGCCGGTGGCGTAGAGGCGCTGCGCGCCGGTGCGCGCATCGATCTCGACGATCGCGGCGCGCCCCGCTTCGACGTCCATGCCGTGCTCGGCGACGTTGCTGTTGGAGCCCACGCCCGCGTATAGCTTGGAGCCGTCGCGGCTGGCGACGAGGCTCTTGGTCCAGTGGTGGTTGCGCGGCCCTCCGGGAAGGCTCGCGACCGCGGTGGGCCCCGCGGTGATGCGGGTCTCGCCGGTGCGATAGGGGAAGCGCACCACCGCATCG
>JANMYH010000458.1:0-18593 GCA_031381925.1 Burkholderiales bacterium
GTGTAGTTGGTCGAGCGCTCCAGGTCGAGCCGAGCGCCGAGGAAAAAGCAGGGCGCGAGCTGGTGCTCCACCGCGGCGGCGAGCGATCGCCCGTAGGTATGGCCGTTGCTGCCACCGGCGTAGAACGGATCGACGCCGGTGACCGGTGCCAGCGCCTCCGCCCGGGCCTGGAGGTCGGCGTCGGTGGGAAAGAACGGCGCCCGCCGCGCCCCGGACCACGCCATCGACACCGATCCGCGCACGAAGAACGAGGTGCTCGCGGTGCGCAGCGCGTAGCTGACCGGCAGCGCCAACGAGCGGTACGAGCGCGGGCTGTAGTAGCCGCCGTGGCCAAAGGTGTACTCGCCGGCATTCTCGCCGAAGCGCCACAGCATCCCGGTCACTCCGACCATGAGCTGGCGGTTCTCCTCGTTCACCAGGCGGCGATAGGCGCCGGCCATCAGCTCGGCCTTGTCGTTGTCCTGCACGTTCCTGCCGCTCAGGCGATAGATGCCCGCGAGGCCCCACGCGCCGTACTCGCCGCCGAGGTCGCGGGAGAGGTTGAGGCGCACGCCGGTGGCCACGACGCCGCCCCAGGTGCGCCCGGTGTTCGGATCGCGCGTGCCCGCGTAAGACAGCAGGCTGCTCGACAGCGCCCGCCGGGACGCGTCGATCGAATACGAAAGCCGGCCCAGCTCGCCCCTGTAGAGAAGGCCGCCCACGGCATTCACGACGGGAAATCCAATGGGGCTCGCGCCCACGTCAGCCCTGAATCGGCCGAGCTCGAGGGAGGCGGCGAGCGCCACGCCCCTCTCCACCGGCGCGGGCGCCCCATCCGTGCAGGGGGGCGCACACAGCAGCAGGGTGCCGAAGGTCGTGGCCTCGCCCGCGTTGGCGATGTCCAACCGGCCACTATCCACGCGCGCCGGCGTCACCCGAAACAGCCACTGTCCCCCGGGGCTCATCGGCTGCCGGTGTGCGAGCCGCAGCTCCTGGGCGCTCACCTGCGACTTGCCCGCGGTGCCCGCGCGATGGAGCCAGTCGAGCGCGGATCCCTGCCAGGCGAGTCGCTGGTCGAGCATCTCCGCGAGGCGGCGATGACGCCAGCTCTCGCCGCCGCCCGGCTCGCCAGCCATCGAGCGCTGCTCGTAGGCGATCGCTTCCTCGATGCGGCCCACGCGATGCGCGAGGCGCCCCGCCGCGGCGAGTGCGCGCGGATCGTCGGGTTGCGAACGCAGCGCCGATTCGACGAGCGGCTGGGCCTCGTCGAGCTCGCCCCGCTCCACCAGCATCTCGACGAGCGCGAGCTGCGCGTCGAGGTCGGCGGGACGGTTTCGCAGGAGCTCGCGATAGATCTCCAGGGCCTCCTTCGCCTGGCCCGTGGCCTGCAACGTGCGCGCACGCCGGCGGGCGAGCCCCCGCTCCAGGTCCTCCAGCGCCACTCGCTGCTCCGGCGTCGCGGGGCCGAGCGAGACGATGCGATCGAGCCATTCGCCCAGCGCAGCATCGGCGTCCATCCGCTCCAACACGCGCGCGAAGTCGATGGCGAGCTCGCGATCGCTTCCGACCGCCTCCCGCATCGACGCGAGCAGCGCCTCGGCCTTCTGCGGTTCGCGGCTCGTCGCGAAGGCCATCGCACGCTGGCCCTGGATCGCGATCCCCAACCGTTGCTGCAGCCGCGCCATCCCCGGCGTGCGATCTGCCGCAGCGATGCCATCGAGCACCGCGAGCGCTTCCGCTTCGCGTTCGACCCCGGACAGGAAGATGCCGAAGGCGTAGCGCGCGTCGGCATCGCGGGGCCGGCGCCGCAGGAGGTCCTCGAACAGGGAAACGCCGCGCTGCGGCTCCCCCACCGCGGCGTACAGGCGCGCGAGGTCGTGGCGCATCCACGGATCGACCGGATCGAGCGCGGCGCCCTGCTCGAGCGCGGCGATCGCGTCGGCGCGGCGCCCTTGAGCCTGCAGCTCCCGGGCCCTGTCGCGCAGCCGGCCGGCCCGCAGGCCGCTGATCGCGCCGCCCACTTGTGCGCGCTGCTCGGGCGTGACCTCGCCCAGCAAGGCCTCGGCATCGCGATCGCGTCCCGCGGCGACGTGGATGCGCGCGAGCTCCACCGCCGCGTTCGGCTCCCGCGGATCCAGTGCGCGCGCTTCCCGGATCCGCGCTTCCGCGACGTCGAGTTGTCCCGCCTCGCGCGCCTGTTGCGCCTGCTTCACCAGCCCCCAGTAGCGCGCGGTGTCCGTCAAGCGGGTCCACTTCGCGGCGGAGGCGCGGTCGAGTCCCTGCGCCCGCTGGAAGAGCTCGATCGCCTCGGCATGGCGACCCTGGCGCAAGCGCACCAGGCCGAGGCCACCCACGATCTCGCCGTCGTTCGGGTAACGCGCGAGGGCATCCTGGAGCCGAGCTTCCGCCTCGTCGTCGCGGCCCGCGTCGAGCGCTGCCCACCCTTCGCGCCGGGCGCGAAGGCCGGGGTCGGTGCGCACCTTGCGATCCTGCGCAAGGGCCTGCGTGACCTCGTCGAGCCGTTCCTGCACGGCGGTCTCGCCCGGATTGGCCGCGATGTACTCGCGCAGCGCCGGCAGGCTCTCCTCGACGCGGTCCATGGCGAGCACCGCGCGGCGCCAGGCCTCGCGCGCCTGGCGCGCGACCAGGACCGACGGCGTCGCGCTCAGCTCGCGCAGCGCCCTGAGCGTCTCCGCATCGACGGGCTTGCGCGTGCTCCTGTGGCTCGCGAGCGCGACCTGGTACCTGGGATCGTCGGGATGCTTGCGCGCGAGATCGGCGAGCAATCCCCGGCCCGCCTCCCAGCCGTCGCGCGTTCCCGCCACGAGCTGGGCGTATTCGAGCGCGAGCTCGTCGTCGGGAAAGCCGTCGCCGAAGATCGCCCGATAGGCCTTGACCGCCTCCGCGTTCCGCCCGGCGCGTCCGAGCTGCCGCGCGAGGCGCAGGCGCTCCTTGTCGGCTCCACGTATGCGTAGCAATGTCGCGACCTGCGCCACGCCGGGATGGCCGGGGTGCGCCTTGCGCAAGCGTTCCAGGGTCGCCGCCGCCTCGCGCTCCTGGTTGGCGCGCAGCTCGATGCGCGCCTGCAGCACCAACCCTTCCGGATCGTCGGGCTCGAGGCGAAAGAGCTTGTTCAACTCCTCTCGCGCGAGGTCGTCGCGATAGCGCGCCTGCCAGAATTGCGCACGCTCACGCAACCCCGCCGCTTCGGGCGATGCCGCCTGCAACCGGGGTGCGAGACCCAGGCAGATCGCAAGCAGGATCGCGGCCCCGCGCCGTGTGCCGGTCACACCCGCCTCCGCGCGCGCCACGCCGCGACTTTCTGGTTTACTCCCCACGCTGCGTAGACGACGCCGAGGAGCGTCATCGCCGCGAGAACGCCGAGCACGACCGGATGCTCCGAGAGCCAGTACTCCGCCCCGGTCCAGGGCGGCAGGAATCCCACCGAATAGGTTCGACCCACCTGCGCGCTCTCGACCTTGTCCGGAAGGACGAAAGCCGCGCTGCCTCCGAACGCCCGGCGCATCTCGGAATTATCGAGCGCGTCGAGCACGCGGAGCATCTGGTCGGGCGTCAACGCCGTGACGGCCACCACGCTGCGCCCGGACGTGACGGGAGACTCGAATCCGTACACCGCGGCCAGCGGCCCCGCGCCCTCGAAGCTCGCGCGGCTCGCGCTCGGGCCCGACAGGGAGGCGGGAAGCGCGCCGGACCATTTGTCGAGCAGGACTTGTTGCGGTGATGCGCCGATCAGCAGCAGGTCGGCATCGGCGAGCGCCGCCTCGTTGCGCGGCGCGGCGATGCGAACCCGCGTGGACGGGTAACCGGTCGCCTCGCCCAGCCGTCCGAGGAGACCGAGCATTGCCTCGATGTCCGCGCCCCCGGGCTTTTCGGGAAGCACCACCACCGTCTGCGACAGGTCCGCGAAGCGCGTGAAGGGAAATCCCACGGACGCGAAATGATCCAGGTTCGGCATCCGCGCGTAATGCGGGAACCCGGTGAAGTCGATCGTGGAATCCCGGGACACCGCCGCCTTCACGGCTGCGGCCGGCCCCTCGCGGCAACCCGCGTCGTCCTTCGGCACGAAGCGGAAGCCGAACTGCAGCCGGATGCGGCCTCGCACACGGTTCGGCGGAATGAGAATCTCCTGGGTCTCGGTGAACGCCCCGGGGCCGCTGCGCAGCACAAGCACCTGCAGCAACTCGTCGTTGATCCCCACGTCGAGGTATGCATCGGCGGTGCACGGCGGGGGCGTGTACTGGAGCTCGAGCGTGAGCGGCACCCCGGGCCCGCGCCACGTCACGAGGTCGGGCGGCACGCGCAGGTCGACGCGGATCGGATCGAGCGCGGGCGGACGCCCGGAAGCCTGCAGCTGCTGGGGCCATTCGATCAGCTCGCCGAGCCTGACCTCGCGATCGAGCCGCACGAGACGCGGCGCATCGTAGGCCGCGCGCGGCCCCTTGTCCGCGACGGGCTTCACCGACACCGCGGCACCCTTCATCGGCACTTCGCCCAGCGCCAACGCGTCGGCGGCGATCTTGAGATCGTCGCCGTCGCGGCCCAGGACCAGCAGCAGCTTCGAGCGGTGGTCCGCGGGGTTGGCCATGATCCGAAGCTGCGGGCCGGCGGCGGGCGGCAGCGCCGCGAGGAACGCGGGACGCTCGCCGTTGGCGGCGAACGCGATCGAATGGCCGGGCGCGGGCGCATCCAGATGGGCGGGAAAGCGCACGCCGCGCCAGACAGCCTGCTGGCCGAGCCACGAGGCGACGACGGCCGCGGCGCGTAGCGTCGCGAGCGACGGCTGCGCCGCGAAGACGAAGGGGACCGTCACGCGTCGCTGGTCGCGGCGATCGAAGAAGGGCTCGGGAAGGATCGCCAGGTCGTCGGCGAGCGCGAGCGCCTGCACGCCGACCTCGAGCTCGCTCGCACCGCTGACTTCGGCCCAGAGGCCCGGGCGCGCCGGATCCCCGGCCTCGCCGCCGGGGGCCGCAACCAGGGTCATCACCAGCGTGTTGGCGCCGACGACGAGGCGCGGATCGACCACGACATCGAGCGCCACCGTCTTGCCCGCGCCCTCGACGCTCACCGGCAACTCGCCGATCGCTTCGTTGTTGAGCGTGAGGTTGATGCGCGACGCCGCCGGCGAGAGAGCCGGCGACACCGAATAGCGGAAGCGGAAGACCGCTCGCGTGATGAGCTCGTCGGCGCGGCTTCCGAAGGCGATCGTGGCTACCGCACCGTCGCCCCGCAGCGGCAGGGTGGCGTTGCTGCCGAAGTGCGTAAACGGCGTTCGCCGGCTGGCGGCCGCCGCCGCCTCGGTGCCGGCACCGGACGCGGGGAACGCAGCAGCGATGACGACACTGGCGGCCACGCATTGCAAGGCGTTCATCGCTTCACGATCGTCCTGCCCCTCCCCGGGTGACGGCAGATTCTAGTCTACAATCGCGCGTCCGCTTCGCCAGAGGTGAGGAACGCATTGGGAGCAACGCCGGCATTCGGGTTCAGGGGCGTGTCCGACCGGCTCGGCGCATGGAATTTCTATTTCATCGCCAAGCTCGCGCTGTTCGCCATGGGGCTCATCGGTTTTCACCTGGTCGAGAACCTCCTCTTCGCGGCGGTGCTGTTCGCCATGGCGCAGCCGCCCGGGCGCCGCTTTCGGCCGTGGCTCGGCGTGCCGGTCGCAATCGCGCTGCTGTACTACGACTCGTGGCTGCCCGGGTTCTCCCGCGTGGTCTCGCAAGCAGGGCTGGTCGCGAGCTTCAGCGCCGCCTACCTCGCGGAGCTCGCCGGGCGCTTCGTAGCCGTGAAAGCCATCGCCATCGTGGTCGCGGCGCTGGGCGCTTGCGCGCTCATCGCGCGTTTCGTGCGCCTCGACGTGATCGTGGTCGTCGCGATGGTGGCGATGGCGCTGCTGCTGGCGCCGCCACCGCCACCGGGTGGCGTCGCCGCGACCGCAGCCGCCCCGGCGGCGGGAGCGCCGCAAGCCCCGGATGCGCTGCTGGCCGAATTCTTCCGCAAGGAGGCGCAGCGCACCGTGACCTTCGCCCCGCCGCCCGCGGCAGCTCCCGCCTTCGACGTGATCTTCATCCACGTCTGCTCGCTCTCGTGGGACGACCTCCAGGCGACCGGGATGGACAAGCACCCGCTGCTGGCGAGCTTCGACATCGTGCTGCGCCGCTTCAACGCCGTATCCACTTATAGCGGCCCGGCCGTGATCCGCTTCCTGCGCGCCTCCTGCGGGCAACCGCCGCACCGCGCGCTCTACGAGCCGGCGCAGGCGCGCTGCCTGCTCATGCCCGGGCTCGCGCAAGCCGGCTTCGAGAGCCAGCTGGTCCTCAACCACGACGGCCACTTCGACGATTTCCTCACCCACGTGCGGGCCCAGGGAATCCAGGCGGGGCCGCTGCCGCTCAAGGGTGTCGCCGCACCGCTGCGCGCATTCGACGACTCGCGCATCCACGACGACGGGGCGGTGCTCGCGCGCTGGCTCGAGGCGCGGCGGAAGTCGGCGGCACCGCGCGCGGCGGTGTACTACAACACCGTGAGCCTGCACGACGGCAACCGCCTGGTGAGCGATCCGGCCACGAAGAGCTCGGAAACGTACAAGGTCCGCCTCGCGAAGCTGCTCGACGACGTGAACGGCTTCGTGACCCAGCTCGCGGCGAGTGGCCGCCGCGCGATTGTCGTCGTGGTTCCCGAGCACGGCGCGGCGTGGCGCGGGGACGCGGCGCAGATCGCCGGCCTGCGCGAGATTCCCACGCCCGCCATCACGCTGGTGCCCGTCGGCATTCGCGTCATCGGCCCCGATGCGCGCCGCACTGGCGATGCGCTGCAGGTGCCCGAATCGACGAGCTTCCTTGCGCTATCCCACGTCGTCTCGCGGATGCTCGCCCAACCGCCCTTTGGCGCGGACGGATTCCGTCCCGCCGACTATGCTGCGGGGATGCCGCTCACCGACTTCGTTTCCGAAGGCGAGAACGCGACGCTCCTCGGGCGGGGCGCCGGGTACGTCATCCGCCAGGACCAGGATGCGTGGAAGGAGTTCCGCTAGTCGGCCCGGGCTAGAATGGCCGCATGGCGCCCCGCTTCTTCCAAAGCACCATTGCCCTCGTCTACGACTTCGACGGCACGCTCTCGCCGCAGCCGATGCAGGAGTACACCGTGCTCCCGAAGATCGGCGTGAAGCCCGAGGAATTCTGGGCGCGGGTCAACCGCGACGCGCGCGCCACCGAGTCGGACATGATGCTGGTGTACATGCGCCACATCATCGAGGCCCTCGAGCTCAACCGCATCGACGTGAAGCGCGGGGACTTCGCCGCCATGGCCGGCCGCATCAAGTATTTTCCCGGCGTGGCGACCTGGTTCGGGCGCATGAACGCGTACGTCCGCCGGCGCTCGCGCGGGCAGGTGAAGCTGCGGCATTACCTCATCTCCGCCGGGCAGAAGGAAATCCTCGACGGGGCCGTGATCCGCAAGCACTTCAAGCGCATCTACGCGTCCGAATACCACTTCAACCACCACGGGGTCGCGACCTTTCCCAAGCTGCTCGTCACCGACACCATGAAGACGCAGTTCCTGTTCCGCATCAACAAGGGACGCGAAGGCGTGACCGAATCGATCAACGAGCACATGCCCGAGGCCGAGCGGCCAATTCCCTTCCAGAACATGATCTACGTGGGCGACGGCATGACCGACGTGCCCTCGATGGCGCTCACCAAGAAGTCGGGCGGGCATACGGTGGCGGTCTACAACCCGCGCGGCAAGCGCGGGCGCGCAACCTGCGTGAAGCTCCTCAACGCCGGGCGCGCCGACTTCATCGCCGAGGCCGACTACCGCCGGGCGTCGAAGCTTTCGCGGCGCGTGGAGCTGCTGCTCGACGCGATCGTGGCCGACGTGGCCTACCGGCGCGAGGCGTTCGCGTGCGTGCAGGAGAATCGCGGCCGCAAATGAGCGCGCTGACTTTCCTCGCGCTGCGGCGATTGGCCGACGGGCGGTTTCATTCCGGCGAGGACGTCGCTCGCGCCCTCGGCCGCTCGCGCGCAACGCTCTCGGAGGCGCTGAAGCGCGTTCCCGACCTCGGCGTGGAGATCTTCTCGGTGCGCGGGAAAGGCTATCGCCTGGCCGAGCCGCTCGAGTTCCTCGATGCGGCCGGGATCTCGCGGCGCCTCGCGGGCACCGGCATCGCGCTCGAAGTGGTCGACGAGATCGAGTCGACCTCGACGCGCCTGCTCGAGATGGCGGCGGCGGGCGCGCCTTCGGGTACGTGCCTGGCCGCCGAGTGGCAGAGCGCGGGGCGGGGGCGGCGCGGGCGGTCGTGGGTGTCCTCGCTCGGCGGCTCGCTCACGTTCTCGCTCCTCTGGCGCTTCGATCGCGGCGCGGGTCACCTCGGCGGGCTGTCGCTGGCCGTGGGCGTGGCGGTGGCGCGCGCGCTCGCCTCGTGCGGTGTCGCGCGGGTGCAGGTGAAGTGGCCCAACGACGTCGTCGCCGATTTCCGCAAGCTCGCCGGAATCCTGGTCGAGACCAGCGGCGAGATGCAGGGGCCGTCCGTCGCGGTGATCGGCGTGGGCGTGAACTACCGCCTCGGAGAGCGCGTGCTCGACCAGATCGACCAGCCGGTGACGGACGTGGCGCATTGCTCGCCCGTCGCCGCCGCGCGCGGCGACGTGCTGGCGGCGCTGCTCACGGAGCTTGCGGCCGTGCTGCCCGAATTCGAGGCCCACGGCTTTTCCGCGACGCGCGATGCGTGGCGGGCGCTGCACGCCTACCAGGGCCGCCGCGTCCGCGTCCTGCCCCCGCGCGATCCGCCGTTCGATGCCGAGGTGGCCGACGTCGCTGCCGATGGAGTCCTCCTCCTCACACTGCCCGACGGCCGCACCACCACCCTCGCCTCCGCCGAGATCTCCCTGAGGGGGAAATGAATAGGACTGGTGTCAGAGACCTATTTCCGGACAACCCGGGGAGGGAAATTGGTTCCTGACACCCATTTTCTTTGCATCGATGCGGGCAACACGCGCATCAAGTGGGGCATCCACGACGGGCGGGGTTGGGCGGCGATCGGCGCGATCGCGACCGGCGACTCGGCGACGCTCGCGGCCTCGTGGAAGAATGCGCCCGCCATGCAGCACGCCATCGCATCCAACGTGGCGGGGGGCAAGGTGCAGGCCGACCTCGAGAGCGCGTGCGCGCCGCCCGCGATCGTGCTGCGCACCATCCGCTCCGAGGCGAGCCAGCTGGGCGTCACCAACGGCTACCGGGATCCTGCCCAGCTCGGCGCCGACCGGTGGGCCGCGCTCATCGCCGCACACCATGGCGAGCGTGGCCACAAGCTGGTGGTCAATGCCGGCACCGCGTTGACCATCGACGCACTCACCGATGACGGGCAGTTCCTCGGAGGGGTCATCGTGCCGGGTCCCGCGCTGATGCGGCACTCGCTCGATCGCGGCACCGCCGGATTGCGGCTGACGGAAGGCGGGTTCCACGAGTTCCCCGCGAGCACGCCCGATGCGATCACCAGCGGTGCCCTCCAGGCCGCGATCGGGGCGATCGTGCGGCTCGCGGATGCGATGGGGCGCCGGGGCGTGGCACCCGCGCGGATCGTCCTGTCGGGCGGCGCCGCCCCCGGGATCGCGCCCCATCTTCCCAACCCGTTCGTGATCCACGAGAATCTCGTGCTCGACGGGCTCGCCCTCATCGCCCGCGCCGCGTAAGGCAACGTGTCCCGCTTCCTCTTCTTCCTGCTGTTGCTCGCGATCTCCGCCCTCGGCGTGCATATCTGGCTTTCGGGGCAGGTGGAGCGGTCGGATTTCTCGGCGCGCGAGCGCAACCGCGACGAGGTCCGCATCGTGGCGGTGACCCCGCCCTCGATCGCCGCGCGCACCGCGGAGGACAACCGCAAGGCCGTGTCGAACCTCGCGGGTGCCGCGTGCGTGGAATTCTCGGGCATCGTCGCGAACGATGCGTTCCGCGCTCGCGAGGCGTTCGCGTCGCTGCAGCTGGGCACCCGCCTCACCGAGCGTCGCGTGGAGGAGATCACGCGCTACTGGGTCTTCATTCCCGCCATCCGCGATCGGCGCGCCGCCGAGGCGCGCATGGCGGACATTCGCCGCCAGGGCGTGGCCGATCTCTCGATCCGCCCCGACAATTCGATCTCGCTGGGCGTGTTTTCCACCGAGGAGGCCGCGCGCCGCTTTCTCACCTCGATCGAGGCCAAGGGCGTGCGCGGCGGCGAGCAGGGCCCGTTCACCAAGGATCTGCGCGAGGTGGCCATGCTGGTGCGCGAGCCCGACTCCGAGCTCCTCGCCCGCCTCACGCTCCTGCAGCGCGACTTCGCCGCCTCCCAGCTCCGCGCCGTCCCCTGCCCCCCACGATAATTGATGACCGTCGAATGAAAGCGCCCCTCCCACAGCGTTGCCAGGAAATGGTGTCTGACACCCGTTTTTGGGCGGGCGTTGCGCTCGCGTTGCTGCTTGCCGGCTGCACCGCCATCGATCCGCACAACATGATCGGCCGGCAGCTCGGGGAGGCGACCGGGATACCGACGGAGCCGGTACCGGGTGCGACGGCGAAAGCGCTGCCGGTGGCCGGGCGCGAGAAGGCGTTCGATTTCGTCTGGACCACGATCAACGAGCGCTATCACGACGCATCCCTCAACGGGGTCGACTGGAACGCGGTGGGCATCAAGTACCGCCCGATCGCCCTCGCCGCGGCCGATGACGAGGCGTTCTGGGAGCTCCTCGATCGCATGACCGGCGAGCTGAAGGACGCCCACACCCGCGTGGAATCGCCCGGGCGGGTGGAGCTCAGGAACCGCGACGAGTCCGTCACGCTCGGGTTCTCGTTCGTCCCGCTCGAGGGGCGGCTCGCGGTGACCGGTGTGCATCCCGACTCCGACGCGTGGTGGGCGGGCGTGCGGCCGGGGATGACGCTCGTGGCGATCGCGGGCGAGCCAGCGTTGCGCGCCTACGACCAGGTGATGGCCCACACGCGATTCGATTCCACCGACCGGTCGCGCCACTCGCGGGCGATGCGGCGGCTGATTTCGGGCAGCGATGGTTCGAGCGTGGAGATGACCTTCGATCGCGGCGATGGCACGCGCTTCTCGGCGAAGCTCGCGAGAACCCGGCTCAGCACGCGTCCCGGCGCGAGCCACCGCATCCTCCCCTCGGGTTTCGGCTACCTGCGGCTCACGCAGTGGACGCTCGGGCTCGCGGGACGCACGGCGCAGGGCCTGGCCGAGCTCAAGGACGCGCCCGGGATGGTGATCGACCTTCGCGGCAACCCCGGCGGTTCGGTGCACGCCGTCAACGCGCTGCTCGCGCGCTTCTTCACGAAGCGCACCGACGTGGGCCGCGTCACCACGCGTACCGGCCGCCCGGTCGCAATGCTCTTCGGGACCGTGGAGATCATCAAGATGAAGAGCGATATCGAAGGCAGCAGGGACGCCTACACCGGCCCGGTGGTGATCCTGGTGAATGCCGGCAGCGCCAGCGGCAGCGAGCTCTTCGCCGGCGCGATGCAGGCCGCGGGCCGTGCCACGGTCGTGGGCGAGCCCAGCTGCGGCTGCCTCCTGGGATTTCTCGGCTACACGCGCGTGCCGGGTGGCGGCGAGCTCGCCTACAGCGAGGTCGGCTTCGTGCTCGCCAACGGCAAGCGGATCGAGGGCGAGGGGGTGATTCCCGACCACCTCGTCTCGCGCACCCTCGCCGACCTGCGCGAGAACCGCGACCGCGCGCTCGAGACCGCGCAGGAGCTGCTGAAAACGGGTGTCAGGGACCCTTTTCCCGCCACTAAGAATGGTCCCTGACACCCGTTTTCGGTCCGCGCTGAATCCGGGCGTCGCCCGGCGCGAGGTGTGGGCGTGGGCGATGTACGACTTCGCCAACTCGGGCTATGCCACCGTGGTGCTCACGGCGGTGTTCAACGCGTATTTCGTGGGGGTGGTCGCGGGCAACGCGCCGTGGGCGACGTTCGCGTGGACCGCGGCGTTGTCGGTGTCGTATGCGCTCGTCATGGTCACGGGGCCGCTGGTCGGCGCGTGGGCCGATGCCCATGCCGCCAAGAAAAAGCTGCTCGCGGTATCGACCACGGTGTGCGTGATCGCCACCGCAGGGCTCGCGTGGGCGGGGCCGGGCGCGGTCGCGTGGGCGGTGGTCTTCATCATCGTCTCCAACTTCGCCTATTCCATCGGCGAGAACCTGTGCGCCGCGTTCCTGCCCGAGCTCGCGCGCCCCGAAGCGCTCGGAAAAGTGTCGGGATGGGGTTGGAGCCTCGGCTACTTCGGCGGCATCCTCGCGCTCGGCATCTCTCTCGCGTGGGTGATGTCGGCGTCCTCGCGCGGCTCGACCACGGGCGATGCGGTCGGGGGCACGATGCTCATCACGGCCGCGGTGTTCGCGCTCGCGTCACTGCCGACGTTCCTGTTCCTCAAGGAGCGTGCGCCGCCAGCCGGTGTTCCGGGAGTCCGGGCCGCCTTCGCGCGGCTGATGCAGACCGCCCGGCACGCGCGCCAGTACCGCGACCTGTTGCTCGTCTTCGCGTGCGGCGCCTGCTACCAGGCCGGCGTGGCCACCGTGATCGCGCTGGCCGCGATCTACGCCGAGCAGGTGATGGGCTTCAAGACCCAGGACACCATCATGCTGGTCCTCGTCGTGAACGTGACGGCGGCGATCGGCGCGTTCGGCTTCGGGTATGCGCAGGACCGAATCGGCAAAGTGGTGGCGCTGCGGATCACGATCGTCGGGTGGATCGTGATGACGGTGGTCGCGTTCATGTCGAAGACGCCGGCGATGTTCTGGGTAGCGGCGAACCTCGCGGGCCTGTGCATGGGCTCGAGCCAGTCGGCCGGGCGCGCGCTCGTGGCCTATCTTTCCCCCGCCGGCCGCAGCGCCGAATTCTTCGGGCTCTGGGGCGTGGCCATCCGCCTCGCCGCGGTCCTCGGCCCCCTCACCTACGGGGCCGTCACCTGGGCCACCGGCGGCAACCACCGCCTCGCGATCCTGCTCACGGGCGTTTTCTTCTTCGCCGCGCTGATCGTGCTCGCGTTCGTGAAGGAAAGCCGTGGCCGCGCCCAGGTGGCGTGAAAACTGGTTTTCTTACCGGCGTCTCTTGAGTTCGGCGAGGACGAGGTCGGGACGGTCGCTGATGATGCCGTCCACGCCGAGGTCGAGGAGCTTCGCGATCTGCACCGGGTCGTTCACGGTCCAGACGACCACGCGCAGCCCGAGGTCGTGGGCCTCCTTCAGCTTCGGCGCGTCGATGTCGCTGTACTCGGGCGACCAGGTGCGCCCGCCCGCCGCGCGAACCAGGCGAGGCACCGAGCCGTGGTCCGCCATCTGGAAGCCCGCGGTCCAGGGTGACGGCCCGCAATCGGCTGCCGCGATCGCAGGCACGCCCGCCTTCGGTCCCGTGCAGATGTTGTCGAGGAAGCGTTGCTGGGCGCTCAGGTAGACCGTCGCGATCTCGGGGGCCTCCTTCTGCACCACTTGCAAGGTGCGCCAGTCGAAGGACTGAATCGTCGCGCGCGACTGCAGCCCCGCGCGCCGGATCTCATCGATCACCTTCCGCGCAAACGGCTCGGGCGCCAGGGTTTCGTCGGGCGCCAGCGGCGAGATCTTGGTCTCGATGTTGAAGCGGACGCGATTGCCGGAACGGCGCGCAAGCTCGAACACCTCGGCCAAGCGTGCAAAACGCGCGCCATCCGCCGGCACCTGCTCGGGATAGAGCTTGGCGTACGCGGTGCCGGGCTTCAACCGCCCGATGTCGTAGCGCGACAACTCCGCGAACGTGAGCGCGGCGATCGCGGGCCCCTTGCCGTCGAGCCACTTGCCGTCGGCGCCGCGCACGATGTCGGGATTGAGGAGCGCGTCGTGCCCCACCACCACCACGCCATCGCGAGTCACACCCACGTCCATCTCGAGCGTGGTCACGCCGAGCCCCAGCGCGCGCTCGAACGCCGGCAGCGAGTTCTCGGGAGCGAGCCCGCGCGCGCCGCGATGGCCCTGGACGTCGAAACGAGTCGCGCAACCGGTGAGGGCGAGTGCGAGCGCGAGGAAGACGAGGCGAGTCATCGGGGCTTCGTGGTGGGTTCGAACAATGGGGATTATTGCGTATCATGGCCGCCATGGCGCAGCCCAAGAAGACGCTCTACCAGATCCTCGGCGTCCCCCGTGACGCGAGCGCGACCGACATCGGCCTCGCCCACGAGATGAAGAGCGCGGAGGTGCAGCGCGCCAACCCGCCCGATCCGAGCGCCGTGTCGCTCGTGAACCAGGCCCGCGAGATCCTCACCCATCCGGCGCGCCGCGCGGCGTACGATGCGTCGCTCGTTTCCGCCGCCGAGAAGGCCGCCGCCGCCCAGCAAGCCGAGGCGCCCGATCTCGAGCTCGAAGGTGATGGCGAGGACGATGCGCGCAAGCGCAAGCTGCGCCTCGGCGCCATGATCGGCGGGATGGCGCTCATCCTGATCGTGTTCTTCTTCACGTTCCGCCCGAAGCCCCCGGCCCCTGTACCGATCGAGCCCGTGGCCGAGGCACCGAAGCCCGCGCCGCCGCCGCCCAGGCTGCGCACCGGCAGCGAGGTGCTCGCCGACGCGTCGACGTCCGGCGGGCAGCTGATGAGCTACTCGATGTCGGGCACGGCAGCGCCCGTCGGCATCGCGCTCGCCATCGAGCCGGGCCAGATGCTGACCACGTGCCATGGCCTGCCCGCAGGCTCGAAGCTGGTGGTGAAGGTCGGTGCGCAGATGCACCCCGCCGACCTCAACATCACCGACGAGGAGCTCGACCTCTGCCGCCTCTCGGTCGCGGGATTCACCACGCCGCCTCTCAAGCTCGCGCCCGAGGATGCGAAGGCGGGCGACAAGGTCTTCGCAGTCACTCCAAACGCGAAGGGCGAGCTCGCGGCGGTCGAAGGCACGGTGAGCCAGGTGCGCTCGACCGCTCGCGGCAAGGTGCTCGAGGTCTCGATGCCGATCCCCGCAAACGGCAGTGGCGGCGGCATCTTCAACCAGCAAGGGCAGCTGGTGGGCGTGGCCACCGCACCGCATGCCTTCGGGGCGGGCCTGAACATCGCACTCCCGGTTTCCTGGATCGCGGAAATGCGTTCGCGCGCCACACCCTCCAAGTAGCCTTCGCGAAAAATGGTGTCAGAGACCTATTTTTGCCTTCGGAAAATAGCCTCTGACACCCGTTTCCTGCTGGTCCTCGTGGCGCTGCCCGCGCAGGCCGGCCGCCCGCTCACCACCGACGACGCCGCCATCCTCGATGCGAAGCACTGCCAGGTCGAGTCGTGGATCGATCGCGCGCACGGTGCCACCACCGGTTGGCTCGTTCCCTCGTGCAACTTCGGGCTCGATACCGAATTGCAACTGGGCATCGCCCGCACGCGTGCCGGTGGTGGGACGCGCCATTCGGAAGCGTACTTCCAGGCGAAGACGCTATTGCGCACGATGACCGACACGGAGCCGTGGGGCGTGGGTCTGGTCGTGGGCGTCACCAAGCGGCCGCTCAACGAGCGCCATCACGGGTGGCAGAATCCTTACGTCCTCGTGCCCTTCACGCAGGAAATCCGCGACACGCCACTCACCTTCCACGCGAACGGCGGTTGGGCAAGGGACCGCGAGGCACGACGCGATCTCACGCTGTGGGGCGCGGGGCTCGAAGCGCGCATGAGCGAGGGCATCACGCTGCTCACCGAGGCCTACGGTCAGAATGCCGAGAAGCCTTTCCTCAGGATCGGCGGACGCTGGAGCGCCATCAAGGACCGGCTGGACGTCGACCTCAGCTGGGTGACTCGTCCGGGAGGCTCAAGCAATGAACGCCTGGTCTCCGTTGGGGTCACTTGGCAGAGCGGGGCGCTCCTGCCCTGAGGGCCATACTGTCGCTCCATGGATATCCCCGGTCTCCTCGATACCTACGGCTACTGGGCCGTCTTCATTGGCGCCTTCCTCGAGGGTGAGACCATCCTGGCGCTCGCCGGGCTCGCGGCCTACCGCGGCTACCTCGATTTCCGGTGGGTGGTGCTGATCGCGATGTTCGCGGGCTTCCTCGGCGACCAGTTCTATTTCTTCCTCGGGCGGTACAAGGGCAGCGCGATCCTCGCGCGTTTCCCCAACTGGCAGGAACGAGCGCATACCTTCGACGGGATGCTCGCTCGCTGGCACGCGCCGCTCATCGTCTGCATCCGCTTCATGTACGGCTTTCGCATTGTCGGCCCGATCCTGCTCGGCATGGGGCGGGTTCCGGCGTGGAAATTCGTGCTCTACAACTTCATCGGCGCCGCCATCTGGGCGCCGCTCATCGCGGGCCTGGGCTACCTCTTCGGCAGCGCGCTCGAGGTGATCCTCGAGGACATGAAGCGCTACGAGATGTGGGCGGCGCTCACGATCGTCGCGATCGGGATGGCCGCCGTGCTGTTTCATCTGGTACGCGCTCGCCGCAGCGAGGCGCGGCCGCCCGCGGCCTAGAACTCGTACTCGGCCTGCATCCGGAAGGTGCGTTTCGGCGCGGCGTGGCTCGCCGCGAAGAGATACGCCGCGTTGTACCGGATCGCCTCGCGCCCGTCGCCCAGCTTCACCTTGCCGAAGATTGCCGGGCCCACGCGGTGGTTCTGCTCGCGGGACGATTCCCAGTGGTCCCACTTGCCCATCTCGCCGAACGCCTGCGCCCCCACCTCCAGCTCCCGGCGCACGGTGTACTTCGCCTGCAGCTGGTAACCCATTTCGGTGACATGCGGTTCCCCGGAATGGCCGCGGAACACGCGTTCGAAGAGCAGGTTCGCATTCCAGCGGATCGCGCCCGCGACGCCCTGGAAGAGCGGGCCGATCTTGAATTCGTAACCCTCCTCGCGGCGCTCGCGCGGAATCTCGATCTCGGTGATGAGGCCCACGTCGACCGCGAACCGGTTCGGCTCGGTGAGCTGGAACTTGTTCTCCCACTCGAACGCGTCGTACTTCGCCCGCGATCCGCTCTCCTTCTCGTACTTGAGGTAGGCCTCGGTGAACCACCACTGCGTGGCGCCGTAGCCAAAACCGATGCTCGCGGCCGACTCGCGCACCGGCTCGTCGCGGGCCTTCGCCGTGCCCATCTTGAAATCGATCTCGCGCTCGCCGTACTCGACAGCGGGCGTGTACACGTAGTCGGAGGGGCCGGCGACTGCGATTGCGGGCAAGCCGAGGGCGGCGGCTGCGAGCAGCCGGGAAAAATTGTCCATGGGAACTCCCTAGGGGGGTGACTGGGCGCGCTTGTCGACCCAGGCCATGCCGGCGAGGATCGCGACGAGGACCACGACGAAGAACGCGAGCTGCATGCCCGAGGGCTGTGCGTCATAGCCCATCAGGCCCTGCAGCAGCTTTCCGCCGGTGGATTGGTTGGAAACGATGGCCGAGGTGTCCCACAGGGGCGAGGCGAGCGTCGGCAGCACGTCGGCCTGGATCAGAAAGCGCGCGGCCTGGGATGCCATGCCGGCGGCGAGCAGGAGGACGAGCGCCGAGGTGGCGGTGAAGAACCATTTGAGCGGTACGCGCAGCAGGCCCGCGAACACCAGCCAGCCGATCGCCACGCCGCCCGCGAGGCCGATCGCGCCACCCACGAGCATTCCCGCGGTATCGCCCGAGGCCGCGACCCCGTGCAGGAAGAGCACCGTCTCCGAGCCCTCGCGCAGCACCGCCACCGCAATCACGCCGAGGACGATCGAGAGCTCCCGGGCCCCGTCGCGGATGTCGGTGCCCATCCGCTTCGCGTTCGCGGCGAGCTCGCGCCCATGCGACGCCATCCAGATGTTGTGCCACGCGAGCATCGCGACGGCGATGCCGAGGATGGTGGCGTTGAAGAGCTCCTGCCCCATGCCCTCGGCCCACTCCGTGATCGCACCCGCGCCCGCAGCGACGATCAGCGAACCCGCGAGGCCCACGCCCAGCCCCGCGAAGATCCAGCGTGCGCGCCCGGGGATGCCGCGCGTCGCCGCCGCCATGATGCCGACGATGAGCGCGGCCTCGAGGACTTCGCGGAAGACGATGAGCGCGGTTCCGAACATGGCTACTTCGCGACGATCACGCCTTTGGCGGTCTTCTGGTTGAACTCGCCGACGAACTTGTATTCGCCCGGTTTCAGCGGCCCGACGAACACGGACGCCTTCGTCTTTCCCGGAATGACCTTCTCGATCTTGAGGGCGTGGCTTTCGAATTCCTCGGGGGTGGCGTCGCGGTTGTCGATGAGGAACTTCACCTTCTTGCCCGCCGGGATCTCGATGCGGTCGGGGGTAAACCTGTGGTTCTCGATCACGAGGTTGAAGTCGCCTTCCGCGGCGAGGGCGCCGAAGGCGGTGGACAGGACGATGGCGGCGATCAGGCGGGACATGGGGCGCTTTCTCGAGGGGTCACCTAGATGATAATCGTTCTTATTTACGATCGCAATGTATTTCCGAACGCCAGCCCGCGCCGCCAGTCCAATGAGGAGTCTTATCCTTTTGTTTTTTATAGATTTGTAGGAGGATTCCTATGCTCCGATACGCCGCCCTGCTGGTTGCCGCCCTGCCCGTCTCGGCGCTGGCCATCGTGAACGTGAATTCCGCCCAGCAAAGCGACCTGCAGCTCGCCAAGGGCCTCGACAAGTACAAGG
>JANMYH010000008.1:0-3486 GCA_031381925.1 Burkholderiales bacterium
GGCGATCGTCGGAACCTGGATGTTGATTTCCGGCGGCGGGATGAACGGCGGCGGCGGCGCGGCGAGCTTCGGCGGCGGCGGCGGCGGCGTGTCCGGCGGCGGCTTCTTGATCTCCTCGATGATCTTGGTCTCGATCGGGGCTTTCATCACCTCGACCACCTTGCGGGCAAGGCCGGTGACTAGCGCGTAACCGATGGCCAGGTGAAGGATTGCGACCAACGCGATGCTGGGGGCGTGCTTGCCCCAGCTGCGTTGCTGCTCCATGTAATCCACTCGAGATGTCTCCTAACAGCTCCGTCGGCGCCCGCCGCAGGGCGGCCTACGCTGGGGAATTCCCCTCGTGGGAGAAGCCCCTGATGATCGGGTCCGTCGCGGGGTCCCCCCCGGGGCGGATTGCAAAACGCGCGAGTTTACCTTATTTGGGAAAGCCAAGTCATGCCGCGGTAACAAATTGCCACTCGGCGCCAAAACGTTTCATTTGACACCCAGTTTCACCAAAGTGTTCGCCCTGCGGGCCCGGGCCCGGGCATCCACCGCGTCATAGAGGCTCCCGCCGTTGCTGTCCATGGCCACCAATAGGGGGCCAAAACCCCGGACCCTGAATTTCCACAGGGATTCGGGGTTCAAATCGTCCATATCCACGTCCTCGATGGCCTCGACCCAGGTGGTTTCGAGGGCCGCGGTTCCTCCGATGACGGCCAGGTAGGCGCCTCCCACCTCGGCAAACGCGGCGAGCGATCCGGCGCCCAATCCGCCCTTGCCGATGATGACCCGGGCTCCGAGGGTCTCGAGCAGCGGGCGGGTAAACCTTTCCATGCGAGCCGAAGTCGTGGTTCCCACACATACGGGCTCGTAGCCGGATGGATGCGCCGGCGAGACAGCGACCTTCCTCACGTTGGGAGCGGTGTGGATCGCCGCATGACCCCGGAGGTCGAAGCGGGTGGTGCGGCCCTTGTCGAAGAGCGCGATCAGGTTGGCGTCGCGAATGCCGAAAAGGGTCCCTTCGATCGTCGCGGTGTCGTTGATGCGCAGCCCGCGCACCTCATCCTCGCGAAGCGGTGGGCGAAGGACGTGGTGGCTCATTCCAGGGAGTATGCGATCACTTGCACGCGCTCTCTATATATACATACGGAGATTTTCGGCGCCTAGAATCCATAAACCACGCCCGACGGGGTGAAGGCCGCCGAGGCGCGGCGCGCGGAGTGACACTGCATGTTCACGGCCACGGGGTTCATCGTGATGTGCGTCGCGGCGATCTCGACATGCACGGCAAAAGCGGTCGAGTCGCCTCCGAGTCCCTGGGGGCCCACGCCCAGCTCGTTGACCGCGGCGGACAGGCTCGCCTCGAGCGATGCCCCCTCGGGATCCGGGCACGACGTGCCGAGGGGTCGGGTCGCCGCCTGCTTGGCGAGCGCCACGCACAGGTCCGAAGTGCCGCCGACGCCCACGCCCACGATGGTGGGCGGGCAGGTCTTGCCGCCGGCATCGAGCACGCAATCGATGACGAACGTCTTGATCGCGTTCACCCCCTCGGCGGGAATCGCCATCTTGAGCCACGAGTTGTTCTCAGAGCCGCTGCCCTTGGGCACCATCTCGATCACCAGGCGCTGCGCGTCGTCGCTGAAGCGCATGTGGATCGCGGGCACCCCCGGACCGCACGAGGTGTGCTCGTTGCGGCGCGTGATCGGGTGCACGACCGACGAGCGCAGCGGGTACTCACGCGTGGCGCGCTCGCAGCCGCGCCGGATCGCCCGCTCGAGATCCGCGCCCTCGACCTCGACACCGCGCCCGATGGTCACGTTATAGATCGG
Organism: Burkholderiales bacterium; assembly: GCA_031381925.1. GTDB lineage: Bacteria > Pseudomonadota > Gammaproteobacteria > Burkholderiales > Usitatibacteraceae > Usitatibacter. Next base: position 1,812 of record JANMYH010000008.1, read on the forward strand.
GATGCCGGTGTCCTGGCAGAGCAGGTTCTCGGTCTCTTCGGCCACGCGGATGTTGGTGATCATCGTGCCGAGCACCTTCTGCGCGGTCGCATCCGTCTCGCCGGCGGCGAGCCGCGCGAAGCCCGCCTTCACGTCGGGCGGCAGGATCTTGAGCGCGCGGATGTAGAGCTCGCACGCGACGTCCTCGACCTGGGCTGCGGTGACCTTCATCAGTTGACCACGATGCCCCTTTCGCGGATCACGCGTTCCCAGCGGGCGCTTTCCCGGAGATTCGAGGCGCCGAAATCCGCCGGCGAGTTGGCGACCGGCACCATGCCGATCTGCGCGAGCTTCGCCCGGAATTCTTCCCCCAGCACGATCTTCGCGCTGTCGCGGTAGACCTTCTCGATCACCTCCTTCGGCGTTCCCGCGGGGGCGAGCAAGCCGAACCACCCGGTGTTCTCGAAACCGGGCAGCACCTCGGAGGCGGTTGGCACGTCGGGCAGGGCCGGATTGCGTTCCCGGCTGGTCACCGCGAGGGCCCGGATCTTGCCTTCGCGCACCAGCGCGATCGCGGCGCTGAGGTTCGCGGTGACGAGCTGGATCTGCCCGCCCATGAGGTCGGTCAGCGCGGCCGACTCCCCCTTGTACGGAACGTGCGTGAGCTCGATCCCGGCGGCATGCGCCAGGTTTTCGGCCGCGAGGTGCGTCTGCGCGCCGATGCCGGCGCTGCCGTAGTTCAGCTTCCCCGGGTTGGCCTTCGCATAGGCAATGAGCGCGCCCAGGTCCTTCACCGGGAGGTTGTTCGCGACCGCAATCACCTGCGGGCCCGTCGCCACGTTGGTGATGGCGACCAGATCGCGCGCCGGGTCATAGGGCAGGGACTTGTACATGTGGGGCCCGGCAATGACGATCGCGCCCGAGGCCATGAGCAGCGTGTAGCCATCCGGGGACGACTTGGCGACCGCGTCGCCGCCGATGTTGCCGCCGGCCCCGACGCGATTCTCGATCACGACCGATTGTCCCCACTCCTCGGTGAGCTTTTGCGCCAGGAGCCGTGCGACGACATCGGTCGCGCCCCCGGCGGCGAACGGCACGACCATCTTCACCGGCTTCGCCGGCCAGGCCTGCGCGAACGCGAGCCCCGGCAGCGCCCCGAGCAACGCCAAGGCGGCGAGGTGCGGCCAGAATCTCCTCATCTACGATCTCCTCGAAGTTTCGTTTTCAATTCAAGCCCAGCATATTCCTCATCGGGCAAGCAGGAACACGAGGCCCACGGCGATGGCGGCAGCCGCGCCCAGCGCGGCGAGCGTTTTCTGCCAATCGCGCCACGGCAGCAGCTCCAGCGCGAGAAGCCGCAGGCCGCCTGCAAGATGGACCGCAAGCAATACAACGAGCGACCACTCTGCCGCGATGACCGCGGGCTGCTCGGTCCAGCGCAACATGCCCTCCAGCTCCGATTCGCCCTGGAGCGCCGAACCCAGGAACCAGAAATGCGCCGGCAGGAACACGGCGAGCGCCACGCCCGAGACCCGGTGCGCGACGAACGCCCAGTACGCGGCGTGGGATCGCGCTTTCTTCATGCACCCACCACGGCGGCGACGGCGCGCAGGCCGAGGATCATGAGCGCGACGCCGATCCCCATTGCCGCAATCCCCGCGATCCCGCGACGCCATCCAAGCCACTCGGCCGCGAT
>JANMYH010000015.1:0-15934 GCA_031381925.1 Burkholderiales bacterium
AGGATGCGGGCAGGCCCTCGGCGGCATGCCCGAAATGCTTGTAGGTCGCGCGCTCGCTGTAGGTGCCCTTGGGACCCAGGTAGGCGACGGTGATCGGGCGCTCGAGGGCGAGGCAGGCCGACATGATCTCGCGGAAGAGGAGTGCCACCGTCTCGCCGGACAACGGGCCCTGGTTCGACTCCTTGATGTGGCGCAGGACCTGCGCCTCGCGTTCCGGCCGGAAAGCCTGGCCCACCTTGAGCGTGCCGATGGCGCGAGCCAGCCGCGCGCGCTCGTTGAGCGCCTCCAGGATGCGGTCGTTCACGCGATCGATCTCGGCGCGCAGGCGATCGAGCTCGCCGTCCGGCGGCTTGGCGTCGTTCATCTCGGGATCTCGGTGACCGAGCGGATCGACAGGACCCCGGGGATCTGCGCGATGCGCGCGATGACTTCGGGCGCGGCGGCGCTGTCGAGGTCGACAAGCGTGTAAGCCATCTCCCCCCGCGACTTGTTGACCATGTTGTGGATGTTGAGGCCCGCCTGCGCCATCGTAGTCGAAATCTGTCCGAGCATGTTGGGCACGTTGGCGTTGGAGATCGCGATGCGATGAGGCGATTCCCGCGCCATCTCGACCGACGGGAAGTTGACCGCATTGCGCACCGTGCCCTGCTCGAGGAATTCGCGCATCTGGTCGACGACCATCAGCGCGCAGTTCTCCTCGGCTTCCTCGGTCGAGGCGCCGAGGTGAGGCAGCGCCACCACGCCCGCGTGGCCCTGCAGGCGCTCGCTCGGAAAATCGCAGAGGTAGGCGCGCAGCCGCTTCTCGGCGAGCGCCGCCACCACCGCGGCTTCGTCGACCACGGCGTCGCGCGCGAAGTTGAGCAGCACCATGCCCTTGTGCGCACCCGCGAGGCGCTTCGCGTCGATCAGGTGGCGCGTCTTTTCGGTGAGCGGTACGTGCAACGTCACGAACTCCGCACCCTTGAGCACCTGCTCGATCGAGGCCGCACGGCGCACCGCCGCGGGAAGGCGCCACGCGTTGTCGACAGTGATGTCGGGGTCGTAGCCCACGACACTCATGCCGAGGCGGATCGCGGTATCCGCCACCAAGCCGCCGATCGCGCCAAGTCCGATCACCCCGAGCGTGCGCCCGGGCAGCTCGTGGCCGGAAAACTGTTTCTTGCCCTCCTCCACGCGGCGCTCGAAATCGCCGCCGGGCGCGAGCGACTTCACGTACGCGGCCGCGGGCACGAGGTTGCGCGCGGCGAGCAGGATGGAGGCAACCACCAGCTCCTTCACCGCATTGGCGTTGGCGCCCGGCGTGTTGAAGACCGGCACGCCGCGCCGGCTCATCTCGTCGACCGGGATGTTGTTCACCCCGGCACCGGCGCGGCCGACGGCCTTCACCGACGCGGGGATGTCGGCGGCGCCGAGCACGTGCGATCGCAGCAGGATGGCATCGGGGTCGGTGAGCGCCTTGCCTACCGCGTAGTGAGGCTGCGGAAAGCGCTCGAGCCCGCGGGCGGAGATCGCGTTGTAGACGGCGATGCGGAAGTGGGCCATCGCGATGGCCGTCAAGCGTGCTTCTTGCGGAACTCTTCCATGAAGGCGACGAGCGCCTCCACGCCTTCGATCGGCATCGCGTTGTAGATCGAAGCCCGCATGCCGCCCACCGAGCGATGGCCCTTCAGCTGCGACAGGCCGCGTGCCTCGCTCTCGGCGAGGAATGCCGCGTCGAGCGAGCTGTCGGCGAGGGTGAACGGCACGTTCATGCGCGAGCGATCCTCCTTCGCGACGGGATTCGAATAGAACTCCTGCGAATCGAGGTAGCCGTAGAGCCGCGTCGCCTTCGCTATGTTGGCGCGCTCGATTCCGGCGAGGCCGCCGCGCTCGAGCAGCCATTTGAAGGTGAGCCCCGCGAGGTACACCGAGAACGTGGGGGGCGTGTTGACCATGGAATCGGCGTCGGCCATCTTGCGATAGTCGAGCACGGTGGGCGTCTCGGGAATCGGCTGGCCGAGCAGGTCCTCGCGGACGATCACGATCACCAGGCCCGCCGGGCCGATGTTCTTCTGGGCGCCCGCGTAGATGAGGCCGTAGCGGGCGACCTCGATCGGCCGCGACAGGATATGGGACGACATGTCGGCCACGAGCGGGACATCGCCCGTGTCGGGGGTCCAGTGGAACTCGACCCCGCCGATGGTCTCGTTCGAGCAGATGTGGAGGTAAGCCGCGTCCTTCGAGCGCTTCCACGCCGGCTGCTTCGGGACGTAGGTGAAGTTCCTGTCCTCGCTGGAGGCGACCACGTTCGGATTGCCGAACTTCTTCATCTCCGCGATGGCCTTCTTCGACCATTCGCCGGTATTCACGAAGTCGGCGGACGTGCGCCCGCGCAGCAGGTTCATCGGCACGCCCGAGAACTGCATCGAGGCGCCACCCTGCAGGAAAAGCACACGGTAGCTGGAGGGAATGCCCGCAAGCGCTCGCAGGTCCGCCTCGGCATCGGCGGCGATCGCGACGAACTCCTTGCCGCGGTGGCTCATCTCCATCACCGACATGCCAGCCTGGTGCCAGTTGACGAGCTCCGCCTTCGCGCGCTCGAGCACCTCGAGCGGCATCGCCGCCGGGCCCGCGCCGAAATTGAAGATGCGCGCCGCGGGGCTAGTGCGCGGCGCCGTTGCCATCGGTTCCGCCGCTGCCGTTTGCGCCATTGCCGTGGGTGCCCGAACCATTGCCGTTCCCGTTGCCGTTGCCGTTCTCGCCATTGTCGTCGTCGCGGTCGAGGATGCACTGCAGCCCCGAGAGCTTCTCACCCGCGTCGAGGTTGATGAGGGTCACGCCCTGGGTCGAGCGGCTCATCTCGCGGATCTCCTTCACGCGCGTGCGGATCAGCACGCCGCCCGAAGTGATGAGCATGATCTCGTCCTCGGTGGACACCAGGGTCGCGGCGACGACCTTGCCATTGCGCTCCGAAGTCTGGATCGCGATCATTCCCTGGGTGCCGCGTCCGTGGCGCGTGTATTCCACGATCGGCGTGCGCTTGCCATAACCGTTCTCGGTCGCGGTGAGCACGCTCTGTGTCTCGTTCTCGGCAACCAGCATCGCGATCACGCGCCCGCCCTTGGACAGGTTCATGCCGCGCACGCCGCGCGCGCCGCGCCCCATCGGGCGCACGTCGTTCTCGTCGAAGCGCACCGCCTTGCCCTCGTCGGAGAAGAGCATCACGTCGTGCTTGCCGTCGGTGAGCGCCACGCCCACCAGGCAATCGCCCTCGTCCAGGTCCACGGCGATGATCCCCGAAGGCCGGGGCCGCGAGTAGTCGGCGAGCGAGGTCTTCTTGACCACGCCCTCCTGGGTGGCGAAGAACACGAAGGAGTCCTCGCGGAACTCGCGCACCGGCAGGATCGCGTTGATGCGCTCGTCCTCGTCCATCTTCAGCAGGTTCACGATCGGCTTGCCGCGGCTGTTGCGGCTGCCCTGCGGCACCTCGTAGACCTTGATCCAGTAGACCTTGCCCTTGTTCGAGAAGCACAGGATGTAGTTGTGCGTGTTGGCGATGAAGAGCTTCTCGATGAAGTCGTCTTCCTTGGTGGCGGTGGCCTGCTTGCCCCGCCCGCCACGCTTCTGCGAGCGGTATTCGTCCAGCGGCTGGGCCTTGATGTAGCCCGCGTGGGAGAGAGTCACCACCACGTCCTCGGGCGTGATCAGGTCCTCGAGCTGCAGGTCCTGGCCGTTGACCACGATCTCGCTCCGGCGCGCGTCGCCGAACTCGCGCTTCACCTCCTTCAGCTCGTCGCCGATGATCTGGGTCACGCGATCGGGGCGGGCGAGGATGTCGAGGAGGTTCTCGACGGTGGCGATCACCTCGCGGTATTCGGACAGGATCTTGTCCTGCTCGAGCCCGGTGAGCCGCTGCAGCTGCATCTCGAGGATGCGCTGCGCCTGCACGTCCGAGAGCCGGTAGCCCGACATGCTCGGGCCCGGATCCTTCACCAGGCCGAACTCCCGCGGCAGCGCCTCGGGCCGGAACTGGTCGGCCGAAGCGCGCGCGAGCATCTGCTCGACGAGCGGCGAGCGCCAGGTGCGCGTCATCAGCTCGACGCGGGCGGCGGCCGGCGTGGGTGCCGCCTTGATGACGGCGATGACCTCGTCCACGTTGGACAGGGCGACCGCGAGGCCCTCGAGGATATGGCCGCGCTCGCGGGCCTTGCGCAGGTCGAACACCGTGCGCCGCGTGACCACCTCGCGGCGGTGGCGCAGGAAAGCGTCGAGGAACTGCTTGAGGTTCAGCAGGCGCGGCTGGCCATCGACCAGCGCCACCATGTTCATGCCGAACGTCTCCTGCATCTGCGTCAGCTTGAAGAGGTTGTTCAGGACGATCTCGGCGACCTCGCCGCGCTTCAGCTCGATCACGAGCCGCATGCCCTTCTTGTCCGACTCGTTGCGCAGGTCCGCGATGCCTTCGATCTTCTTGTCGCTCAGCAACTCGCTGATGCGCTTCAACACCTGGTCGCCGCCGACCTGGTACGGAAGCTCGTCGACCACGATCGCTTGCTTGCCGCTCCTCTCCATGTCCTCGAAATGGGTGCGCGCGCGCATCACCACGCGCCCGCGGCCGGTTCGGTACCCCTCCTGCAGCTCGCCCACGCCATAGATGATCCCGCGGGTGGGGAAGTCGGGGGCCGGGACGATGCGGATGAGGTCGTCGACGGTGGCCCCGGGATTGGCGAGGAGTGCCAGGCACGCGTCGACCACCTCGACCAGGTTGTGGGGCGGGATGTTGGTGGCCATGCCCACGGCAATGCCGGAGGAGCCGTTCACCAGGAGGTTGGGGAATTTCGACGGGAGCACCAGGGGCTCGCGCTCGCTGCCGTCGTAGTTCGGGCCGAAATCGACCGTTTCCTTGTCGAGATCGGCGAGCAACTCGTGCGCGATCTTCGCCATCCGGATCTCGGTGTAGCGCATCGCAGCGGCGTTATCACCATCAACAGACCCGAAATTGCCCTGCCCATCGACCAGCGGGTAGCGCAGGCTGAACTCCTGGGCCATGCGCACGATGGTGTCGTAGATCGCGGTGTCGCCGTGGGGGTGGTACTTGCCCATCACGTCGCCCACGATGCGCGCCGACTTCTTGTAGGCCCGGTTCCAGTCGTTGGAGACCTCGTGCATGGCGAAGAGCGCGCGCCGGTGCACGGGCTTGAGTCCATCGCGAACATCGGGGAGCGCCCGGCCCACGATCACGCTCATGGCGTAATCGAGGTAGGAGCGGCGCATCTCGCGCTCGAGGCTGATCGGGTGGGTTTCCTTGGCGAACTGTTCCATGGGCAGCTAGGGGGCTCCTGGGGCAAGCGCACCCCGTTGCGGGGCGGGCGTAAGTGCTTGTTTTAACTTATGAATAACGGCGCGGCAAAAGTGAAATTCTACCACATCCGCGCGCCACTTTCCAACCCTCCGGCGGGTCCCTGCCCGGTGGGCGCCGTGTGGCGAAAATACAACCCGAACCGCCCCCACTGTTGCGAAAAGACCCACTTTCGGTTGTGGACCTCAAGGCCCTTTGTGTATGATGTGGCGAGCAGTTTTCGGGCGTGAGCCTCAGAGAAAAAAAGTTAAGCAGCAGACAAATCATCCAAACCTCTTGGGAGTTCCGAACATGAAGATTTTCAAGCTGACGCTCGGTTGCGCGATGGCGCTATTTGCGGGCTCGTCGTTCGCCAACGTCACACCAAACCTGACCGACGGATCCGGCAATCCGGTCAAGGACGGCTCCGGCGCGTGCGTTGTGACCTCCGGCATCGTCCATCCCGATTGCGCGGGCGTGAGGGCTGCACCTGCGCCCGCACCCGCTCCCGCCCGTCCGGCGGAACCTGCCCAACCCGCCGCTCCTGCGGCACCCGCCGCTCCCGCCGCTCCGGCCCCGGCCGCGCGTCCTGCCCCGGCTTCGGTGCGCCAGGCCGTGGTGATCCAGGCGGATGCGTTGTTCGACTTCGACAAGTCGGTGCTCCGTCCCGATGGCCGCAAGAGCCTCGATGACGCGGTCGCCAAGCTGCGCGGCGTCGACCTCGAGATGGTGATTGCCACCGGCCATACCGACTCCGTGGGCACCGACGCCTACAACCAGCGCCTCTCCGAGCGCCGCGCCGCGGCCGTGAAGGAGTACCTGGTGAGCAAGGGCATCGCAGCCTCGAAGATCACCACCATCGGCAAGGGCGAGTCGCAACCGGTCGCCACCAACAAGACCGCGGAAGGCCGCCAGAAGAACCGCCGCGTGGACATCGAGTTCAAGGGCGTGCGTCAGTAAGCATCCAAGACCCGGCAGAAAACCCCGCTCCGGCGGGGTTTTTTGTTGGGCGCTTCCTTCCCGCACAATGTCGTCACCATGGAACGCGTTGACACCCTGATTTGTGCCGCCCACGTGGTGCCGGTGGCGCCCAGGGCGGTGCTCGCCGACCACGCGGTGGCGATCGACGCCGGGCGCATCGTGGCGCTGCTGCCGACGAGCGAGGCGCTCGCCCGCTACGAGGCGCGCACGCTGGTGCGGCTCGAGCGCCATGCGCTCATCCCCGGCCTCGTGAACCTGCACTGCCACGCAGCGATGACGCTGATGCGCGGGCTCGCTGACGATCTCCCGCTGATGGAGTGGCTCCAGAACCACGTCTGGCCCGCGGAGGCCCGGCACGTGAGCGACGAGTTCGTCCACGACGGAAGCCTGCTCGCCATGGCGGAGATGCTGCGCTCGGGCGTGACCTGCGTGAACGACATGTACTTCTTTCCGGAGGCCACGGCGCGCGCGGCATTGCGCGCGGGGATGCGCGCCTCACTCGGCGTGATCGCGATCGACTTCCCGAGCACCTACGCCCCCGACATGAATGGCTACCTCGCGAAGGGGCTCGCCACGCGCGACGCCTACCAGGGCGAGGCGCTCCTTACGTTCACCCTCGCCCCCCACGCGCCCTATACGGTGGGCGACGAGGCCCTGAAGCGCATCGCGGTGCTCGCCGAGGAGCTCGACGTGCCGATCCACACCCACGTGCACGAGACACTCGCCGAGATCGAGCAGGGCATCGCGCAGCACGGCGTTCGCCCGATCGAGCGCCTGCGGCGCCTGGGTGTGGTCGGCCCGCGGCTCATCGCCGTGCACGCGGTGCACCTCGATGAGGCCGAGCTCGACCTCATGGCCCGGGAAGGCGTGAGCGTGGTGCACTGCCCGTCGTCTAACCTGAAGCTCGCGAGCGGCATCGCGAACCTGGCCGGGATGCGCGCGCGCGGCATTCGCGTGGGGCTGGGCACCGACGGCGCGGCGAGCAACAACCGCCTCGACATGTGGACCGAGATGCGCACCGCCGCCCTCCTCGCCAAGGCCGCGAGCGGCAATGCGGCGATGGTGACCGCCGCCGAGGCCCTCGAGATGGCGACCCTCGACGGCGCCCGCGCGCTCGGCCTCGATAGCGAGATCGGATCGATCGAGGCGGGCAAGGCGGCGGACCTCACCGCCGTGGAGCTCTCGTCCCTCGAGACCCTCCCGTCCTTCGATCCGGTGTCGCAACTGGTCTACGCGGCAGGCCGCGAGCACGTGAGCCACGTATGGGTCGCGGGGGAGCCCCGGCTCGAGCGGCGCCACCTCCTCACCCTCGATGCCCAGGACCTGCACGACAAGGCGCTCTGGTGGCACGGCCGCCTCTCATGAACGCGACTGACCCTCTCCCCAACCCTCCCCCAAGGGGGAGGGAGCAATCGTCGGACAGGCCTTCGCGAAACTCGAACGTCGATGAAGCCGAGCTCGCCAAATTCAGCGCCCTCGCGCACCGCTGGTGGGACCCCACGAGCGAATTCCGTCCACTGCACGAGATCAACCCCCTGCGCCTCGCGCACCTCGAGCGCCTCGCGGGGGGGCTCGCGGGCAAGCGCGTGCTGGACGTGGGATGTGGCGGCGGGATCCTCACCGAGTCCATGGCCGGCCTTGGCGCGCAGGTGACCGGCATCGACCTCGCCGACAAGCCGCTGAAAGTCGCGATGCTGCACGCGCTGGAGACGAAAAGCAGCGTCGAATACCGGCTGGTGTCCGCCGAGGCGCTCGCCGCGGAGTCCCCGGGGACCTTCGACGTGGTCACGTGCATGGAGATGCTCGAGCACGTGCCCGATCCCGCGAGCACCGTGGCCGCCTGCGCGCGGCTCGCGAAACCGGGCGGTTGGGTGTTCTTCTCCACCATCAACCGCAACGCCAAGTCGTTCCTGTTCGCGATCGTGGGCGCGGAGTACGTGCTGCGCCTCCTGCCGCGCGGCACGCACGAGTACGCGCGCTTCCTCCGGCCTTCCGAGCTCACCGCCCATTGCCGCGCCGCGGGCCTCGCGATGTCCGATCTCACCGGCATGACCTACAACCCGCTCACCCGGGTCTACGCGCTCGGCCGCGACGTCGACGTGAATTACCTGCTCGGCTGCCGCAAATGATCGAAGCGGTGCTGTTCGACCTCGATGGCACCCTCGCCGACACCGCGCCCGACATGGCGCGCACCGTGAACCTCATGCGAGTCGAGCGCGGCCTCGCACCCGTGCCCCTCGAGCAGGTGCGCCCCCACGTGTCCAAGGGGGCCCGTGGCATGATTTGCTCTGCGTTCGAGATGACCCCGGACCACCCCGATTTCATGGCCATGCGCGAGGAATTCCTGCAGCTCTACGGCGACAACCTGTGCGTCGACACCCGGCTATTCCCGGGAATGCCCGATCTGCTCGACCAGCTCGAGGCGCGCGGCATCGCGTGGGGCGTGGTCACCAACAAGTTCGAGCGCTTCGCCCGCCCAATCATGCAAGCCCTCGGCCTCGCGCAGCGCGCCGCCGTGGTGGTCGGCGGCGACACCTGCGCGCGATCCAAGCCGTTTCCGGATCCGCTGCTGTTCGCCGCGGCCGCGATCGGCATCGCACCCCCGCGCACGCTCTACGTGGGCGACGACGAGCGCGACGTGCAGGCTGCGCGCGCGGCGGGAATGCCGGTGCTGGCGGCCGGCTACGGATACCTGGGCGACGGCCCGGCGCCCGCGGCGTGGAACGCCGACGGCATCGTGCAATCCGCGGGAGAGATCGGAAGATGGATCGCCGCAGCCTCCTGAAGGCCCTCGCAGCCGCACCCCTCGCGGCCACGCTTCCGGCGTGGGCTTCTCCCTCTCCCTCGGGCGCCCGGGGAGTGGAACGTGGCGTGGGGGAGGGTCGGCTCCTGGTGCTGGTATTCCTCTACGGCGGCAACGACAGCTTCAACACGTGGGTGCCCTACACGAATGAAACCTACTATCGCGTGCGGCCGACCCTTGCGGTGCCGCGCGACGCGGTCCTGAAGGTCACCGATACGCACGGCTTCCACCCGTCGCTCGCGGCGTTGATGCCCGCGTGGGAAGCGAAGGATCTGGCCCTCCTGCAGGGCGTCGGTTACGCGAACGCCACGCAGCAGCACTACCGCGACGTCGAGATCGCCTTCACGGGCGCCGACGAGGCGCTCCTGCGCGACGGCTGGGTCACGCGCGCGCTCGCGCGGCGCTCGCCCGTGCCCGAAGCCTTCGCCGATGCGATCGCTTTCGGGGAACTGGACATCCGCGAGTCCGATCCGATGGGGCCGTTTCGCGGCGATCGCCTCGGGGTGGTCCAGGTCCACCACGCGCAGGAGCTGCTCGCCAAGCGGCGCATTTCCGAATGCGCGCTCGAGACCAACACGCGCGGACGCAGCCGCGGGGTTCGCGCCACGCGTCCCATTCCCGCGCTCGCGCTGAAGACGCGCTTCCCCGACGATCCGCTCGGCCTGGCGATGCGCATGACGGTGGAGCTGGCCGCGGCCGATCGCCACGTGCCGGTGATCCACGTGACGCTGAACGGCCTGGACGGGGACAAGCATCACTCGGTGGACTGCCATTGGGACCAGCTCAAGTATCACGGCGACGCGTTGAAGCGATTGGCCGAGGGGCTGGCGGCGCTGCGCGCGGGGATGGTCGAGATCGGCCGCTGGGACGAGACGCTGGTCGCGACCTACGACGAGTTCGGCCGCTCACCGATGGAGAACGAGGACCGCGGAACCCACCACGGCCTGGCAACGACGCACTTCGTGATGGGCGGGCGCGTGAAGGGCGGGCTGCATGGAGAGGCGCCGCGGGTGCAGCGCCTGCACCCCATCGGCGGTCCCGATCCGACGATCGATACGCGCCGCCTATGGACCACCGTCGCCGAACGCTGGTGGGGCGGTGACGCGGCCGGCGTCTTCAACCGCCGCTACGCGCCCCTCGACCTGCTGCGCGGCTGAGTCTCCCTCCCCCCTGGGGAGGGCCGGGGGAGGGTCACGTTTCTCCCTCTTCCCTGGGAGAGGGTCGGGGTGAGAGTCCTACTTCTTCCCGCCAGCCGCCAGCAGCACCACTCCGAGCACGATCGCGCCGATTCCGGCCCACTGCGGTACGTTCACGCGCTCCTTTTCCTGCACCTGGAGCTTGAGCGGCCCGATCTCGGCCTTGTGGGTTTCCTTGGTGAAGCTGAAGCCGCCATACGCCAGTGCGAGGGCGCCCGCGACGATGAAGACGATGCCGGCAATTCTCATGGGTGACATTTGGAAGTCCTTGATTGTGCGGGGAACGATCCCAATTATTGGGTGCCGTATACTCAGTGGGCATTATCCTCGCATTTCAAAAGGGGGCGACCCGGTTTCGACGTGGGTACGGAAGCAGCTTCAGGGCATGCCGAGGGGCGGAGCACCTCGTAAATACAACCGCTAACGACAATAGTCGCCAACGATAGCAACTACGCTCTAGCCGCCTAATACCGGCTGGACTCTGCCCCGGGTGTGTCCATGCGCCCGGCCGGGTCGTTCACCGGATGCAGAGTCATATTCATGGGATCGCGTTGAACGGGGCCACTTCGTTCACCGCTAAAACCAAGGTGGCTCAGCGTTGCCAAGCTCGCCGGTCTGCGGGGCAACGGTTAAACCAAATGGCCTGGCTACGCATGTAGAACTGACTGTGGATGACTTGCGGACGGGGGTTCGATTCCCCCCGCCTCCACCAACAAAGACGAAGGGCCACCTTTTGGTGGCCCTTCGTCTTTGTTGGTGGCGGTTGGGAATTGATTACCGTACACAGGCGGACGGGGGGCTCGCCCGGGGTTTCGTCGACTCAAACTGCTTTGAGTCGGCGCCGAATCCAGACGCGACGGGTATCGGCGATCTTCCCCGGCGAGCAGCATCCTGAAGCGACGCCCGCCCAGCCCACGAGCCAGTACAGCGACGAGTTACGGACCGAGGGTAACTTCGAACAGGATCTCGCCGAAATTCGGAGTGCTCGCCTCGGAGAGTGTGGTCACACCCGGGATGCTGGGGGTCACCGTGAAGGTGTAGACGCCCGCTGAGAACACTCCTGCAAAGCAGCCGTCGAAGCTGTGGGCCGGCTGGGCGCGAACCTGGCTGTAGTAATTGATGACCGGGACTTGCGACGATTCGCTGCTCAGGCAGTAGTTGAACCCCGGACGGCCGCTCTGGTCGAAAATGAGGTCCGTCCCAGCCACGTTATAGAGCCGGACGCGTGGCGCATCGAGATAGGCCTGGGTGACGCCGAGGGTTCCAAGCGAGTTTCCGCGCACGAGGATATAGACGGTGGCGCTGCTGGCGAGCGCGAATCCGCCATAGACGGTGTTGGTCGAAGTCGCGTTTGCCCGGGACGCGATGCTGCTCGCGCTGGCGGCCTTCGCGAAGGGCGCTCCCGCCTCGAGGATCCCCACCGAGCGATCAACGGTCAGCACCCCTGCCGCAGGTGAACCCGCCATGCTCTGCAATGAGATTGCGACAGCGCCGACCGCGCATGCTGCGAAAAGCCGATTTATCACCCTCATGGACTTGTCCCCCCAAGTTGTGTGACTGCTTTGCCCGGCGCGCATTTGACCGCGCTCGTTGGATAGCCTAACTCAACTCGCAACCCCAGCATAGTTCGCTTCGCCTTGTGCCGGATCTCCGTAGTCGTCTTTCGCCTGACGACGTTTGTGTAACATCGCGTCATGCCAAGAGTCGCGAGCATCACCGTCGCATTCAATCCGAATCCCGAGCGCCTCGCCGAGCAAGTGCGAGCGCTGCAGGGCGAAGTCGGCGACATTGTCATCGTGGACAACGGTTCCGAGCGAGCGGTATCGCACCTGCCGCAACTCGCCGGGCTGCCGATCCGCGTGCTCGCACTCGCCGACAACACTGGCGTCGCCCACGGATTCAACGCCGGCGTGGCCGCGGCGCGCGAGCGGGGCGCGGAATTTGTGCTGCTGCTCGATGACGACAGCATTCCCACGCCCGGCATGGTGGCAGGCCTGCTCGCGGCCTGCCACGAGCGGAGCCGGGGGGGCGGGGAACCGCCGGTCGCCGCGGTGGGCCCGCGCGTCCAGGACACGCGCGACCTGCTCGACTATCCGTTCATCCGCCTCGGCTGGACCCACAACCGGCACGTGCGCTGCGGCGACAGTGACGACGAGGTGATCGCGTGCGATTTCCTCATCAGCTCAGGCTCCTTGGTGCCGATGACGGCGTTCGCGGAGGTGGGCGAGTTCGACGAGGGCCTCTTCATCGACAGCGTCGACCTCGAGTGGTGCTGCCGCGCGCGCGCCCGCGGTCTTGCGCTTTATGGAGTTTGCGCGGCACGGCTCGACCACCGCCTCGGTGACCGGCGCCAGCCGGTGCTCAACGTCTTCGATCTGGTGGTGCATTCGCCAGATCGAATCTACTACATGACGCGCAACCGCTTCCTGCTCTACAAGCGGCCGTACATGCCGCTCAAGTGGAAGCTGAAGGATGTCCTTCGCTGGGCAGCCAAGTCGTTTGCGATGTTGTTGCTCGTAGCGCCCCGCAGGGAGTATGCCGCCATGACCTGGCGCGCGATTCGCGACGCGGCCGTGGGCAAGTCAGGCCGGCTGGACGGCGGACGCCCCGGACCCGTTGCGTAGACCCAGGATCCAGGCGGCAACGCAGGGAGCGAAGGCAAGCAGCATCGGCACGGCCGGCGAGACGTACAACACGTTGTTCGAGGGGATGGAGGTGGCGTCGAGAAGCCCCAGGAGCACCACGCGCGTGGCCACCGCCGTCGTGAGGGCCAGCGCGATCACGTTGCCGGGATGAAGCCACATTTCTCGGGGCCTTCTCAACAGAAGCACGACCCAGGCGACGAATGCGAGCATCACGGCAACGGGCGTGATGTGCTGCTGCACCTTGGCGATCACCTTCGCCGCCTGCCGCCGAATGCCTTTCGGATCCATGTCGGTCTCGGTCGCGATAGGCCCGTTGGTCACGCGCTTGAAGAAGTTGATGTTGCCGGGATTGCCGGTGCTGGCGAGGATGGCCGGATCCGCACCCTTGAGGTGGACCAACGTCGAGAAGATCGACCATGAGGCGGTGGCCGTGTCCGCCACATAGCTCGGTTGCCAGGGGGGGATCATCGTCGAGCGCTCGGGGCCGCAGGGGATCCGCTCGGCGTCGCAGGCAGCGTTGATCTCGCCCGCGAGCCGCCGGTAGAACGCTCGGGACTCGAGTGCGGACCGATAGTGGCCCGCTTGGGTCACCGCCCCCCGCAGCGCCCACATGAACCATCCCGACAGGATCTCGGGGCAGGCGCCGCTCTTTCCGGTCTGCTCGCATGTGATGCGCCGCCAGCCCAGCCCGCCATCACCCTCGAAGTACGGTTGGAGCTCGCGCGCGGCCGCGCTCACCGAGTACGCGCGTTCGCGAGCATCTGCTGGAAAGACCACGTAGCGCTGCCAGTTGTCGTGACGTATGCGCGACAGCGCTCCGTAGGCCCCTTGGAAATCCGCTGAGCGGAAGTCGTTGTTGCGGAACACCCCATATACGAAGTAGTTGATCGCATCCACGGTCCCCACCACGGCGGCGAAGCTCAGAAGGGGTACGGCGAGGAAGGGAAGTCCCGCTCGCAGCGCCCTTCTCGACGGCAGTTCACGCCACGTGCGCAGTACCCAGAATCCGACCACCACGGCAAGCGACGGAACGATCCAGAGTCCTTCCTCGCGGGTGAGCCAGAACACGCCCCCGGTCAACCCGAATGCGATCAGGTATCTCTTCTTCGCAAGATAATCCTCGCGCAGTTCCGGGGCACGGCGCATGGTGTAGACGCGCAGCGCGAGTCCGATCAGGAGGAGCGCGAGGGTCATGTAGAAGCCCTCGCGAACCACGCGTCCGCCCATGCTCGCGTTCCACACCACCGGATTCATCGCCAGGACCAAAAAGCAGACCGTCCCGCCGGCGCGCGAGCGCAGGACGTTCGCCACCGTAAGAGCGAAGAACAGGGCCACAGACAAGTGGGCGAAATGCTCGGTTACTTTGAGCGGCAGCCCGGTGATGCGGTTTAGTAGGAGAAAGACCGAGTATGCCGCGCCCTTGGCGAGCGTGAACTCGTTGTACGGGCCGAGCCAATGGAAGTTGCCCAGGCTCGACGACATCTCGACGAACAATCGGTCGTCATGGATTGCATTGCCGTACGCGGTAATCGGGAATGCGGCGCGGATGACGAGAGAAGCGAGAAAGATCGCCGCAAGGAGCAGGAAATGGTTCCTGGACGCGGAATCTCGGAGCATCTTGACCGCACTCATGCGCGTGCGACGATCGGCACCGCGTAATCAATCGGCCACAGGATCCCGAACCGGGGTGCGCGATCGATGCGCACCTCGGCCGAGCGGAAACCGGCGCCGGCCAGGCGGCGAAGCAGGTCGGGCTCCGAGAACATCCGCATCTCGAGCGTCATGCCCTCGCCGCCGTGGAAGACGAGGTCATCGAACACCTCATCCTCGCCGTCGACCGTGCGGTTGCGAAGCACGCGCCTGCCGCCCTCTTCCTCGATGCGGAAGTCGTTCAGGCGCGGGAAGTGCTCCTGCGTGTCGCCCGTCTTCAGGAACGGCACGGTGAAGACGAAGACGCCTCCATCGCGAAGCAGTCGCCGGCTGTTGCGAAACGCCGCGTCGAGCTCGAGCGGCGGAATGTGCTCGAAGACGTCGCTCGAAATGAGGAAGTCGTATTTCCCGAGCATCTCCTCGGGAACATCGGCGATGTCGAGGCGCGGCTCCGCGTGATAGAACGTGTTCACATAGCCGAGCTTTTCGGCGAGCGGCTTCGCGTATCCCTCCCAATCGCTCATGCCCAGGCCGAGGATGTTCTTGTCCACGGGGAACGCGGGCAGCACTCGGGGGCTCCCGAATAGCTCCACCCCCAGGATGTACATGAGCGAGCGCATGCGCAGGCTCGAGTGGCAGCCCGCGCAGCTCTGGTGCTCGCGGTTCTCGACCTGCTCGAGCGGCACGCCGTGGTTGCGGCGACCGCACAGGTTGCAGAGGAAATCGACGCGCTCGCCGGTCACTGGCCCGCGCTGAAGGTCATGCGCGTGCGCCCGGTCGCCGCATCGCGCCGCGCGATCCGGCGCCGGATCTCGAAGGCCCCGTGGAGCGGCTGCTTCACCGGCCAATGGGTGTGCTCGTTCGAATACCCGGGGTTGTAGAACGGGTCTCCCGCGCGCAGGAGCGGCTTCCACTTCAGGCGGAAGAGCGCGGAATCCTCCGGGTGCGGATCGTTCCCGCGGCTGGTGCCGCGCGTATACGACTCGTGGTGCACCAGCCGCGCATGGGGGGAGATGATCACGCGGTAGCCGCGATCGCCCACTCGCAGGCACAGGTCGACGTCGCCGAAGCCCACCGCGATCGTCTCGTCGAATCCCTGCACCTCGCGGAACGCGTCGGCCCGCATCAGCATGCAGGCCGCCGTGACGGCGGAGACCTCGCGGTTGACGCGCATCAGCTCGGGCTCGATCGGATCGTCGGGGAAGCGCACCCACTTGGCGTAGTGCTCGGCGGCCCCGTACATGCCCACGCACACGCCCGCGTGCTGGATGTGCTTGCGGTCGGGATAGAAGAGCATCGCGCCGACGATGCCGACGGACGGCTGCTGGCCCAGCTCGAGCAT
>JANMYH010000016.1:0-7155 GCA_031381925.1 Burkholderiales bacterium
TCGAGCGTGTCCTTGTTGCCGGGCTCGTCGGCCACGCTCAGCATCCCGGCGGGCTTGTCGACGACGACGACGTCGCGGTCATGGAAGACGATCGCGCTCTTCGCGAGCGGCCCCTTGTCGAGCTTGGCTCCGTGCTCGTCGACGGTGACGGCGGCATCCGCAAACACGACTGTTGCGGGGTCGAGGCACGGCTTGCCATCGACCGCGACGCGGCCCTCGTTGCAAAGCTTGCGTGCGCGCGACCACGAGGCGCCGGTTTTCTCGCGAACCAGGGCGGCGACGGTGAGCGCGGGCGTTTTCAGGTTCAGCGGGCGGCGGACTTCACGAAGTCGAGCGAGGCCTGGAAGAGCTCGAGATCCTTTTCGTAGTCCGCCGCATCGGCCCGGTCGATCTGGATCCACTCCTTGGTGGCGCTGCTCGACATGCCGCCGGGCTGGAAGGGGACCACGTTCTCCCTGGAGAACTGCAGCTCCCTCGCGGTGGCGACGGGAAGGCGAAGGCCGACGCCATTGCCGCTGATGCAGGCGAACATGCGGTCGTTCACGAAGTAGCCGTCGAGGCCGCCGATCTTCTTCTTGGCGACACCCGGAAGCTTGAGAAGCACAGCGTCGATCTGGGCCTTGCGGGGGTCTTTGGGGGCTGCCATGGGGACAATTAAATCATGATGTAAGCTGTGCGCCGGTTTGATTCTCGGGGAGACGACGATGTTCAAGACCATCCTGCGACACATCTGGATTGCCGCGATCCTGTTGATTCCGGGTGCTCTCCTCGCGGCTCCGGGCGAAACCAAGGTCCACTGGTACGGCCACGCATCGTTCCGGATCGAAACGCCGTCGGGAGGCGTGATCCTCATCGACCCCTGGCTCGCCGCACCGAACAACCCCGACAAGAGCTCGCTCGCGAATCTCGGCAAGGTCGACTACATCCTGCTCACGCACGGGCACGAGGATCACGTCGGGAACACGGTGGAGATCGGCAAGAAGACCGGCGCGGTGCTGGTGGCGCCGTACGGCTTGCTGTTCAACATGAAGTCCGTGCTCGGCTATCCGGAAGGGCAGGCCACCCTTGCGACCGGCGGCAACATCGGCGGCACGATCGACCTGCCCAAGGCCAAGGCCAAGGTGACGTTGGTCAATGCTGTCCATGGGTCGGAGCTCACGGCTCCCATGATCGGAACTCCCGGACCTGGTCAGCCGAGCACCCTGGGTGGCGGCAACCCGGTGGGCTTCGTCCTGCAGATCGAGGGCGGCCCGACCATCTACCACACGGGCGATACCGAGGTGTACGAGGACATGAAGCTCATCTCCGAGTTCTTCAAGGTCGATGTGATGTTGGCCTGCATCGGCGGGCATTTCACCATGGACCCGGCGCGCGCGGCGCTTGCCGTGCAGCGCGTCAAACCCCGGCAGGTGGTCCCGATGCACTACGGCACGTTCGGACTTCTCGCGGGCACACCGGACCAACTCCGGCAGGAGCTCGCCAAGCGCAAGGTGAAGAGCGAGGTCATCGTCATCAAGCCGGGCGAAAGCCGCGCTTTCTGAGGCGATGTCCTAGCCGATGCTCACGTCCAGCTTCCGGCGATTCGGGGGAATGAAGGACTCGAGGAAATAGATCGGCGTTCCGCGCCCGGCGCTCGCGGCACTTTCCAGCAGCATTCCGCTGGTGCCGGCCTTCCATCCCGCCGTGCGGCAGATCTCAGGCGCGAACTTCACGGCCGAGATCCGCTGCTGGATGTTCGTGACCGGCATGTTGACCCGGTTCCCCAACAGCTGCTTGAGGTTGGCGCCATCCAGCTCCTTCAGCGGCTTCTCGGCGATATCCGGAAAGGTGCCGGCATTGAAGTAGAAGCGGTTGAAGACGCTGAACTCCCCGTTCACGCTCAGCTTGCGGTCCACGCGGACGATGTCGGCGCCGGTCTGGTGCAGCCAGTCGGACCATGGCCCGCGCTCGGCGATCTGCCTGCGGGAAAGCACCTTTGGGAAGAGCGGCAGGAATTGGGGCTCGCCTTCACCGCCGAGGAAGCGCAGGTGCAGCGGCGCGTCGATCGGCGAACGCGCCTCGGTCACAAACGTGCCACTGCCCTGGGATCGGGTAACGAGGCCTTCGTCCACCAGCGCACGCAAGGCGCGCTGCACGGTCCCCAGGCTGTAAGGCGTCATGCGCGTGAGCTCGCTTTCGGTCGGCAGCTTGTCGCCCGGCTTCCAGTGGCCGGCGCCGATCGCCGAGAAGAGGGTCTCGCGGAGCTGGGCGTACTTGGGCAGGCCCGGAAGCGCGGGCTTCGAAAACTTCTCGAGAAAATCCGCAGTGTTGGTTTCGTTCTTCACGGTCACCTCCCTTGACAACTACTATATAGTATCATAGTATTATAGCAGTTGCCAAGCAGGCTCCCCCTGAAAGGACCCCCCGATGCACAACGACTACCTCATCGACCAAACCTTCGACGTCCTCGTGGCCGGCGCCGGCGTGACCGGCATCTCCGCGGCGCTCGCCGCTGCGCGCCAGGGCGCGAAGACCGTGCTGCTCGAGCCGCGCCCCTTCATCGGTGGAAACGCGGCCACGGGCCTGTGCATCCATACCTACAAGACGAAGGATGGGCGCCATGTCGTGAAGGGCATCGCGCAGGAAATGGTCGATCGCCTGGTCGAGCTGGGCGGGGCCGTCGGCCACATCCCGTTGCCCGGCGGCTACGTCCATTCCATCACGCCGGTGGACGCGGACCTGTTTCGCATGGAAGCAACACGGCTGCTCACGGAAGCGGGCGTGCTCATTCTTTACAACACCGCGTTGGTCGGGGCCGATTCCTCGGAGGGCCAGGTGCGGCGCGTGCAGGTGGCGAGCAAGAGCCGCCTCGGGCACCTGAAAGCCAGGATCTACGTCGACGCCACCGGCGACGCGGACCTGAGCGCCATGGCCGGCGCGCCAGTCCGGGAAGGCTGGACCGGATCCGGCGCGATGCAGCCGGTCTCGATGATGCTGCGCTGTGTGGGCGTCGACTTGGACCGCGCTTGCGAGGCGCTCGCCGAGCGCCCGCCCGCGTACGCCACCAAGAAAGGCGTCGACAGGCCCTTCCCCGTTTATTTCCACGGCACGTTCACGCGCTGGAACAAGATCCTGCGCGACCTGGGCGTCTACGACCACGACAACCACCAGTTCTGGACCAACACGGTGTGGCCCAACCAGCTGAACATGAACGGCAGCCGCATGGCCCACATCAACGGCAACGACCCGATCTCGCTCTCGAAGGCGACGGTGGAGCTGACCGCGCAGGTTCAGAAGCTCTCGGTGTTCCTGAAGGATCACGTGCCCGGCTTCGAGAACGCTTCCTTCATTCCCAACGCTTTCGTCGGCGTGCGAGAAACGCGCAACATCAAGGGTCTCTACGAGTTGAACGAAGAGGATATCCGTGTGGGCCGCAAGTTCTCCGATAGCGTGGGCCAGGCCTGCTTCCCGGTGGACATTCACCACCCGGACGGCAAGTCCCAGGAGCACATCGACATCGGCGGCGACGGCGCCTACGACCTGCCGTACCGCTCGCTGGTGCCGGTGGGATTCGCCAACCTGCTCGCGGCCGGGCGCTGTATGTCAGTGAGCGAATACGCCCACGGCGGCACCCGCAACATGGCCCCGTGCATGACCACCGGTGAGGCCGCGGGCGTCGCTGCCGCCATGAGCGCCGCAACGAACATCGCCTGCCCGGAGATTTCGATCTCGGGCCTGCAATCGAGGCTTCGCGAAGCGGGCGTATTTCTCGGCGAAACCAAATCGACGCGACCCGCTACCTCTATCGCCTGAATGATCCCGTGAGAGGAACCCTTCCCTTGATACTCGCCATCCGCTTCGCCTCCGCCCTACTCGCCACTGTCCTGCTCGCGCTCGGCGTGGGCGGACCTGCCGCCGCGCAGCCCTACCCCACGAAGCCGATCAAGTTCGTGGTCCCCTATCCGCCCGGCGGCGCTTCCGACGTGACGGCGCGCATCCTCGGCCAGAAGCTCTCCGAAGCCTACGGACAGCCCGTGATCATCGACAACCGCCCCGGCGCGAACGGGAACATCGCGCTCGACGCGGTCGCGAAGTCCGCACCTGACGGCTACACCATCGTCATGGGCAACGTGGGGCCGAACGCGATCAACGCGGGCCTCTACAAGACGCTGCCGTTCGATCCGATCGCCAGCTTCGCCCCGGTCACGCTCACCAGCACGGTGCCGATCGTCCTGCTGGTGAGTGCGTCGCTCCCGGTCAAGGACGCGAACGATCTCGTCGCCTACATCAGGGCCAATCCCGGCAAGACGAACTTCGCCTCCGGCGGCAATGGATCCGCCACTCACCTCACCGCGGAGATGTTCAAGAGCATGGCGGGGCTCGACATCCAGCATGTGCCGTACAAGGGCGACGCCGCCGCCATGACCGCGCTCATGAGCGGCGATGTCACCATGGCCTTCGCCACCATCGTCGCCGCGACGCCGCAGATCAAGGGCGGCCGGGTGAAGGCGATCGGCATCGCATCGAAGAAGCGCGCCGGCGCCTTTCCGGACGTGCCGACGATCTCCGATTCGGGCCTGCCGGGCTTCGAGTCGACCTCGTGGGGCGGCGTGCTCGCACCGGCCGGGACACCGCCCGAGATCGTCGCGTCGCTCCATTCGCAATTCGTGAGAATCCTGCGCATGCCCGACGTCGCCGAGAAGATCGCAGGGCTGGGCGCCGACATCGTGGGCAGCAGCTCCGCGGAGTTCGGCGACTACCTCAAGTCCGAGATCGCCAAATGGTCCGGCGTGATCAAGACATCCGGCGCCACCGTCGACTGAAACCGCCTCCCCCTATCCAAGGAATGCCAATGAAGACGAAATTCATCCTCGCGGGCGTCGCCCTTTCGGCGGCCGCATTCGCTGTCCATGCTGCCGACCCCTATCCCAACAGGCCGGTGAAGATCCTCTTCGGCTTCCCCGCCGCGAGCGCCACCGACGTGATCGCGCGCGCGATCGGCCAGGAGCTCAGCAAGAAGTGGGGCCAGCCGGTGGTGATCGACAACCGGCCCGGCGCGGGCGGCAACCTCGGCAGCGAGATCGCGGCCAAGTCTCCTGCCGACGGCTACACCATCTTCTTCGGCACGGTGGCCAACGCGATCAGCACCAGCTACTACACCAAGCTGAACTACGATTACCTGAAGGACTTCACGCCGATCACGCTGGTGGCGACCACCCCGCTCGTGATCGTGGCCAACAAGGACGTCCCGGTAAAGTCGGTGAAGGAACTCATCGACTACGCGAAGGCGAACCCCGGCAAGCTCAACTTCGGCTCCGGCGGCGTGGGCACATCGAACCACCTCGCGGGCGAGATGTTCAAGCACTCCACCACCACCGACCTGATCCACGTCCCCTACAAGGGCACGCCGGCCGCGTACACGGACCTGATGAGCGGGCGCGTCTCGCTCATGTTCGACAACATCGTCGCCGCCACGCCGCACATCAAGTCGGGCACGTTGAAGCCCATCGCCGTCACGAGCGCCAAGCGTTCGACGTCGCTCCCCGATGTGCCGACCGTCGCCGAAGCTGGGATTCCCGGTTTCGAGGCGGTGTCCTGGATCGGCGCGCTGGTCCCGGCCGGTACGCCGAAGGAGATCGTGGACAAGATCTACACCGACCTCGTGGCCGTGCTGCGCATGCCGGAGATCCAGGAGCGCCTCGCACAAAGCGGCGCGGTCGTCGTCGGCAACACCCAGGAGCAATTCGCGAAATGGAATCGCGACGAAATCACCAAGTGGGCCGAGGCCGTCAGGATTTCCGGCGCCAAAGGGGACTAACCCCAAAACTGGTGTCAGAGACTAATTTCCTTCTGGCACCCCGCACAAGGAGGCAACGTGGATACGATTGTGAAGAAGACGATTACCGAGCCGGCGCGCGAGATCCCGGTCCTGATGGAAGTGGACGTGGTGGTGGTGGGCGGCGGCACGACGGGCCCCTTCGCGGCCATCTCGGCGGCGCGGCGCGGCAAGAAGGTCGTGATGATCGAGCGCTTCGGCTCGCTCGGCGGCATCCTCACGCTCGGCCTCAACACCAAACCCTCGGGGGCTTTGGTGGGCGGCCTGCCGCTCGAGATCTGGAACCTCGCACGCACCGCGGGCGGAGCGGGCGACGACTACATGGCGATGACCAAGACGGGTGACGTGAAGATCGCCTCGCCCACCGACCCCGAGATCATGAAGATGCTGCTCACCCGCCTATGCGTGGAGGCGGGCGTGCAGATCCTGTTCGAGACCTTCGTCTCCAACCCGGTGGTCGAGGGCAACAAGGTCACCGGCGTGGTGATCGAGAACAAGGGCGGCCGGCAGTTCATCGGCGCCAAGGTGGTCATCGACTGCTCGGCCGATGCGGACATGGCCTTCAAGGCCAACGCGCCCTTCGTGATGGGCTCGGGCGATGCCGACAAGAACGTGATGCAGCCGGTGTCGATGTATTTCACGATGTCGAATGTCGATATCAAGCGCCTCGCCGAGTGGGCCAAGACCTCCGACGACATCCCGGCGCGCGCCATCCCGAAGACCGACGAGGGCCTCGACTACAACCTCTGGCTCACGGGCTTCAACAAGACGCTGCAGAAGTGGCAGAAGGATACGGGCGTGAAGCTGCTGCGCGACAACATCACGTTGAAGACCGCCGGCGGCCTCATGTACGTGAACGGCACGCGCGTGCCCGGCGTGAACGTGTTCTCGCCCAAGGAATTCACCGACGCGATCGTCGAGTGCTTCCGCCAGATCGAGGGCGTGGCGCGCTGCCTGCGCGAAACCGTTCCCGGTTTCGAGAAAGCGCGCATCGGGCAGGTGTCCCCCATCCTCGGCGTGCGCGAGACGCGGCACATCGTGGGTGAATACACCTTGACCGGCCCAGATTCGCTCGGCGGGCATCACTTCGATGATTCGATCGCGGCGGATGCCTCGGCTCTCGACATTCACGATCCGAAGGGCGGCGACGTCGACTTCCAGTCGCTCCCACCCTACGAGATTCCCTACCGCTGCCTGGTCCCCATGAACATCGAGGGCCTGCTGGTGGCCGGGCGCTGCATCTCCGCGGACCACGCCGCACACGCACGCTCGCGCAACATGCCGGCGTGCATGGCGACCGGGCAGGCGGCAGGGGTGGCTGCTGCGGTAGCCATCGAGGA
>JANMYH010000017.1:0-9140 GCA_031381925.1 Burkholderiales bacterium
AATCCGGTGCGCGCCGCGGTGATCTTCTTCGCGATCTACGTGGCGGCCACCGGCCTGTCGCTGCCGGGTGCGGCGATCCTCACCCTCGTCGCGGGCGCGATCTTCGGGCTCCTGTGGGGCGTGGTGATCGTGTCGTTCGCCTCGTCGATCGGCGCGACACTCGCGTTCCTCGCCTCGCGCTACGTGCTGCGCGACTGGGTGCAGGCGAGATTCGGCGACAAGCTGAAACCGATCAACGACGGTGTTGCTCGCGAAGGTGCCTTCTATCTCTTCGCCCTGAGGCTGGTGCCGGCTTTTCCGTTCTTCGTGATCAACCTCGTGATGGGACTGACGCCGATCAAGACCCGGACTTTCTACTGGGTGAGCCAGCTGGGGATGCTCGCCGGCACCATTGCCTATGTGTATGCGGGCACCCAACTCGGGCAGTTCCGCATCTCCGCGGGGCTGATCGCCGCTTTCGTGATCCTGGGCATCTTCCCGATCGTCGCGAAGAGGGTGCTCGACGCCCTGAAGGCGCGCAAGGTCTATGCGAAATGGCCGCGCCCCGCGAAGTTCGACCGCAACATGGTGGTGATCGGCGCGGGCTCCGCGGGGCTGGTGTCGGCGTACATCGCCGCGGCGGTCAAGGCGAAGGTCACGATCGTCGAGCGCCACAGGATGGGCGGGGACTGCCTGAACACCGGTTGCGTGCCGTCGAAGGCGCTCATCAAGACGGCGAAGCTGCTGTCGCAGATTCGCCACTCGCAGGACTATGGCGTGAAGAGCGCCTCGGCGGAATTCGATTTCGCCCAGGCGATGGAGCGCGTGCAGGAGGTCGTCAAGGCGATCGAGCCGCACGATTCGGTCGAGCGCTACACCGCGCTCGGGGTCGAGTGCCTCAAGGGTACCGCGAAGATCACCTCGCCCTGGACCGTCGAGGTCGAGCTGGCCGAGGGCGGCAAGCGCACGCTCGCCACGCGAAACATCGTGATCGCCACCGGCGGGCGGCCGTCGGTGCCACCGATCCCGGGATTGCGCGAGTGCCAGCCATTGCACTCGGACAACCTTTGGGAACTGCGCAAGCTTCCCGCGCGCCTGGTGGTCCTCGGCGGCGGGCCGATCGGCAGTGAGCTCGCGCAGGCGTTCGCACGCCTCGGCTCGAAGGTGACCCAGGTGGAGATGCTGCCGCGCATCCTCGGCAAGGAGGACCCCGAGTTCTCGGCCATGGTGGCGCGGCGCTTCCAGCAGGACGGCATCGACGTGCTGGTCGGGCACAAGGCGAAGGAGGTGAAGGTCGAGGCCGGCGAGAAGGTGCTCGTGGTCGAGCACGAGGGGGGCGAGCGGCGCATCGCCTTCGACCAGATCCTCTGCGCGCTCGGCCGCGGCGCCAATACGCAAGGCATCGGCCTCGAGGAGCTTGGAATCGCGCTCACCAGGCAGAAGACCGTCGAGGTGAACGAGTACCTGCAGACGTCGTATCCGAACGTGTTCGCGTGCGGCGACGTGGCGGGGCCGTACCAGTTCACCCACACCGCGTCGCACATGGCGTGGTACTGCGCGGTGAACGGGCTCTTCGGCCGCTTCAAGAAATTCAAGGTCGACTATTCGGTCATTCCCTGGGCGACCTTCACCGACCCCGAGGTGGCGCGCGTGGGCCTGAACGAGACCGAGGCGAAGGAGAACGGCGTCGCGTACGAGGTCCACACCTATGCGATCGACGACCTCGACCGCGCGATCGCCGACAGCGAGGCCCACGGCCTGGTGAAGGTGCTGGTGCGGCCGGGCACCGACAAGATCCTCGGGTGCACCATCGGCGGCTCCCACGCGGGCGAGATCATCGCGGAGTTCGTCGCCGCAATGCGCCACGGTTTCGGCCTGAACAAGATCCTGGGCACCATCCACATCTATCCCACCTATGCGGAGTCCAACAAGTACGCCGCGGGCGTGTGGAAGCGCTCGACGGTGACCCACGGCCAGATGGCGGTGGCGAAGGCATTCAACGACTGGACGCGCGGCGAGGCCGGCCTGGGTACCGTGCTCGGCAAGCTCTTCGCGCTGAAAGACAAGCGCCGCTACTACCCCGCGACGCACGCTCCTGGAGACGACTGATGAAGCGCATCCTTCTTGCGATCGTGATGCTCGCCACGAGCACCGTGGCCCTCGCGCTCGACCATTCCCACAAGGCCTGGGACGACCTGCTGAAGAAGCACGTTCGCCATGCCGAGACGGGAAGCGCGTCGAAGGTGGCCTACGCGGGGCTTGCGCGCGACCGCGCCCAGCTGAAGGCGATCCTTGCCGAGTACTCCGCCGTCGGGAAGGCCGAGTTCGACGCGTGGACCAAGCCGCAGCAGCAGGCGTTCCTGATCAACGCCTACAACGCCTACACCGTCGAGAAGATCCTCACGCGCTACCCGGACATCAAGTCGATCCGTGAATTCGGGTCGGTGTTCGGCAATCCGTGGAAGGACAAGTTCTTTACGCTCCTCGGCCAGCCGTCGTACCTCGACCAGATCGAACACGAGATCCTGCGCCGCGAGGGCGTCTACGACGAGCCGCGCGTGCACGTGGCGGTGGTCTGCGCCTCGATCGGGTGCCCGATGCTGCGCAACGAGGCGTTCACGCCCGAGCGCCTCGAGACACAGCTCGAGGACGGCATGAAGCGCTTCCTCTCCGACCGCAGCCGCAACCGCTTCAACGCGCAGGCGGGCAAGCTCGAGGTGTCGAAGATCTTCGACTGGTACGGCCGCGACTTCGAGAAGGGCCACAAGGGTTACACCTCGCTCAAGGCGACTTTCGCGAAATACGCCGACCAGCTCGCCGACCAGCCCGAGGACCGCGCCGCGGTGCGAAGCCAGAAGGCCGAAGTGGCCTTCCTCGACTACGACTGGGCATTGAACGACGCGCGGTAGCCCGCCTGCGGGGCCGTACAATCGAGTCCCATGGTGCGGCTTTCCATCATCGTTCCGGTCCTCGACGAGGCGCATGGCATCGAGGCGGCCCTTGGGGCACTGCAGGCGTTGCGCCACGCCGGCGCAGAAGTGATCGTGGCCGACGGCGGGAGCAGCGACGCGACCTGCAGGCTCGCTTCTCCGCTCGCCGACCTCGTGATCGACGCCCCGCGCGGGCGCGCCTCCCAGATGAACGCCGGCGCGCGCGCGAGCCGCGGCGCGACCCTGCTGTTCCTCCATGCCGACACGCTCCTTCCTCCCGACGCGCTCGATGCGATCGGGCTGCTCGGCGCTTCGGGCCGCGAGTGGGGTCGCTTCGACGTGGCGATTGCGGGCGCCGACCCGTTGCTGGCGCTGGTGGGGCTCCTCATGAACGCGCGCTCGCGTGCGAGCGGCATCGCCACCGGCGACCAGGCGATCTTCGTGCGCCGCGCCGCATTCGAGGCAGTGGGAGGCTATCCCCCGATACCCCTGATGGAGGACGTGGCGCTCTGCAAGGCGCTCAGGCGGCGCTCCCCGCCGCTTTGCCTGCGGGAGCGCGTCGTCACGTCGGCGCGCCGATGGGAGAGGCACGGGACGCTGCGAACGATCGTGCTCATGTGGCGCCTGCGGCTTGCCTACGCGCTCGGCGCCGATCCCCACCGGCTCGCACGCCGCTATGACGTCGAGCGCACCTCCGCCTGAGGCCACGCGCATCGCGGTCTTCGCCAAGGCGCCGGTCGCCGGCGAGGTGAAGACGCGCCTCGCTCCGTTGCTGGGCATCGAGGGCGCTGCGGAGCTGCACGCCCGGCTTGTGATGCGCGCGCTCGCCACCGCGGTCGAGGCCCGGGTCGGAGACGTGGAGCTGTGGTGTGCGCCCGATGAGCGCGACCCGTTCTTTGCGCGTTGCGCGGAGCGTTTCAACGTGCGCCTCTGCCGCCAGGAGGGCGCCCACCTGGGCGAGCGCATGGGCTACGCGTTTCGCCGCTCGCTCGCGTCGGGGCGTCCGCTGCTCGCCATCGGCAGCGATTGCCCCGCGCTCACGCCCCGTGAGCTGCGCTCGGCCGCGGAGGCGCTCGCCACGCACGATGCGGTGGTGGCCCCCGCCGAGGATGGCGGGTACGTGCTCGTCGGCCTCGCGCGCAGCGTGCCCGGCGTCTTCGACGACATTGCGTGGGGTACCTCCGCGGTGATGGACGAAACCCGCCAGCGTCTCGAATCCGCGGGCGCGCGCTGGAAGCTCATGCCGATGCTCTGGGACGTGGACCGGCCCGAGGACTACGTTCGCCTCCAGGGCGCAGGCCTCGCCCTGCGCGAAGTCCTCTCATGAAGCGCTCGCTCGCGGCGGCCCTGGTGGCCGCTGCGGCGGTGTCGTACGCGCAGGCGCCGCAACCGATCGCGCCGTTTTCCGCGAGCCTGCCGGGCGCCGCCCTTTCCGGGGGCTGGAAAGTTCGCGGGGTCGGGCGCGTGCCCCTTGCCGAGGTCGCGCTGGTTCGGGATGCGGAGGTCACTGTGCTGCAAGTGAGCAGCCACGCATCGGCGGGCGCGGCGGCGCTGGCGTTGCATGCCGACACGGGCAGCCGTCCGATCCTTGCGTGGCGCTGGAAGGTCGATCGGGTGGTCGAGGGCGCGGACTTGTCGCGGCGCGAGGGCGACGATTTCGCGGCGCGCGTGTACGTGTTCTTCGACATCCCGCTCGCCGCGCTTCCCTTCGCCGAAAGGTTCAGGTTCCGGCTGGCGCGGCTCCTCTACGGCGCGGAGTTGCCGACGGCCATCATTTGCTACGTGTGGGACAACCGCCATCCCGCGGGGACCAGCGGTTGGAATCCCCATACCGCCCGCGTCCGTACCGTGGTGGTCGAGAGCGGCGGCGAGCGCGCCGGGCAGTGGGTCGATGCGCGGCGCGACCTCGAGGCCGATTTCCGCGCCGCCTTCGGAACGCAGTGGGCGGGCCCGGTGCCCGCCGTGACCGGCGTGGCCGCGGGCAACGACACCGACCAGACCGGTGAGCACGCGACCGCGCGATTCGGCGACCTGCGGCTCGAGGCGCGACCGTGAAGCGTGTCGTGCTCGCGGGTGGAGGGCACGCGCACATCGAGGTGTTGCGCGACCTCCAGGCCAATCCCGACGCAGGGCTTCACGTCGTCGTCGTGACCCCGTATCCGTGGCTCCTCTATACCGGGATGCTGCCGGGCCACATCGCCGGCCACTACGCGCTCGACGAATGCACCATCGACCTTGCGGCGCTCGCGCGGGCCGCGCGCGCGGACTTGCGGCTCACGACCGTGTCGCTGGTAAGCCCGGACGCGAACGAAGTGGTTTGCTCCGACGGCAGCGTGCTTTCCTACGACGTGCTGTCCCTCGACGTGGGATCGCAGCCGGCCGTCGGTGCGGCGCGCGGAGTGGACGCCCATGCCGTCGTGGTGCGCCCACTCGAGCGTGCGGTGGAGGGTTGGAACGGCATCTATGCGCGCGCGGCCAAGGGGCGCGTGAAGGCGATCACGGTCGTTGGTGGCGGTGCCGGCGGTATCGAGCTCGCGCTCGCCATGAACCACCGGTTTCGCACCACGCTCGACGAGCCCCCCCACGTGCGCCTGGTGTCCGATGCCGCCGGGTCGGGGCTCGCCGCGGGCGCGCGGCGGCGGCTCGCCCGGCGCATGCGCCGCAATGGCGTCGCATCCCACGTCGGAGCCGCGGTCGCCGAGGTGGGCCGGGACTTCCTGCGGTTGGACAGCGGCCTCGAATTCAAGACCGATGCCGTGTTCTGGGCCACCGGCGCGGCGGCACACCCGTGGATCCGGGATTCCGGCCTCGCCACCGACGAGCGCGGCTTCCTCCTCACCAACGATTTCCTGCAGTCGCTGTCGCATGCCAACGTGTTCGGCGCCGGCGACTGCGCGACCGAGCAGGGCCATCCCCGACCGCGTGCCGGGGTGTTCGCGGTGCGCGCGGCGCCGATCCTGGCCGCGAACCTGCGGGCGGCTGCCTTCGGGCAACCGATGCAGCCGTTCGTTGCGCCCGGCAACTTCCTCGCCCTCATCTCCACCGGGGAGCGCCATGCGATCGGGACCTGGAACGGGCTGTCGTGGCAGGGACGGTGGGCGTGGCGATGGAAGGACGGAATCGACCGGCGGTTCGTCGCGAAATACCGCGCCGGCACCGGCTCCTAGGCCGCTTCCTGCGCCGCCGCGGCGGGAGCGAGGGCCGGCAGGATGCGAACCACCTTGATCATGCGGTTCTGCACCTGGAGGATCTCCACCGGGTGGCCCCCGACCGCGATCGTGGTGCCCGACTCGGGAATGTCCTCGAGCTGCTCGAGGAGCAGGCCGTTGATCGTCTTCGGCCCCTCGAGCGGAAAATCGAAGCCCGCCTTGCGATTGAGCACGCGCAGCGAGCAGGTTCCGTCGGCGATCACACTGCCGTCGGCTTCCTTGTGGAAACGCGCCGCCGACCCGATCGCCTGGCTGGTGAACTCGCCCACGATCTCCTCGAGGATGTCCTTGAGCGTGACCAGGCCCATGATCTCGCCGTACTCGTCGACCACCAGCCCCACATGGCGCTGGTTGTCCTGGAAGTTCGTGAGCTGGTCGAGGAGTGGCGTTCCCGCCGGTACGAAGTACGGCTCGCGCAGGATGGCGCGCAGGCCCTCGACGTCGATCTGCTCGCGGCGCGTGGCGTTGAGCACCTTGCGCACGTGCAGGATCCCGACCACCTTGTCGAGGCCGCCCTCGCAAACGACCAGCCGCGTGTGGTGCGCGGTCGACAGCTTGTTGCGCAGCTCGTCGACGTCGTCCGCGAGGTCGAGGGATTCGATCTGGCCGCGCGGGGTCATCGTATCGTCGACGCTCAGGTCCTCGAGCTCGAACAGGTTGAGGAAGATCGACTGGTGCTTCTTGGGGATGAACTTGCCGCCCTCCAGGACCAGCGTGCGCAGCTCCGCCATGCTGAGCGGCTGCGTCTCGCCTTCGGTGGCGCGACGCACGCGCAGCAGCTTGAGAAGCGCCTTCACGAACACGTTGATGACCCACATCAGGGGGCGGGTGGCGCTGATGAGGGGCGTGAGGACGTATGACGCCCCGAGTGAGATGCGCTCCGCGTAAGCGGCGCCGATGACCTTGGGCAGGATCTCGGCGAACACCAGGATGAAGAAGCTCGAGGCCGCGGTAGCGATGGCGAGCACATAGTCGCCGGTGCCCAGGAGGCGGCGCGCGATCTCGGCTACGAGAATGGTCGTCGCCGAGTTGATCACGGTGTTGCCGGCGAGGATGAACGAGAGCAGCTCGTCGATGCGGTTGAGCAGCTCGGTGGCGAGCCGGGCGCCGCGGCTTCCCTCGCGCATCAGGTGCTTCAGCCGATACCGGTTCACCGCCATCAGGCAGGTCTCCGACATGGCGAAGAAACCCGAGGCCGCGAGCAGCGCGCCCAGCGCCCAGAAAAGCCACCCCAGCGGGATGTCGTCGGTCACGGTGGGCCTAGCCGCGCTTCAGGATGATCTCGAGGACGACCTTGCTGCCGATGTAGGCGAGCAGCAATGCCGTGAAGCCCGCCAGCGTCCAGCGCACGGCGGTGCGCCCGCGCCATCCCCGGAAGTGGTGGCCCGCGAGCAGCCCGCCGAAGATGAACCACGAGATGATCCCGAACACCGTTTTGTGCGAGAAGGTCAGGCGCTTGTGGTAGAGCTGCTCGGAGAAGAGCACGCCGCTCACCAGCGTGAAGGTGAGCAGCACGAAGGCGGCGAGCAGGATGCGGAAGAGCAGCGCCTCCATCTCCAGGAGCGGCGGCAGGCTCTTCAGGAATCGCGGCAGCACGCCGCGATGCAGCCACCTCTCCTCGGCGAGCATCACCAGCGCGTGCACGGTCGCCACGATGAAGAGGCTATAGGCGAGCATCGCGATCACGAAGTGCAGCGCGAACAGCGGGTCGGCGCCGTAGGTCACGATGTGCTGCGTCGGAATCACCGCCTGCAGGAGCACCGCGAGGAGCGCGACCGGCGCGATCAGGCCGAGGATGCTCGCCAGGCCGTTGAAAGCGAGGCTCGCGAGCCAGTAGATGAGCACCGTGAGCCACACCAGGAGCGAGATCGCGTTGGCAACGCCGAGGTCGAGGCCTTCGGGGGAGAGGACGCGCTGGTAGAGCAACATCGCGTGCAGCACCAGGGCGACGGGGACCACGAAGCTGTCGATCCGGATCTCGGTGCGGGCGGTGCCCGGCACGCCGGCCGACGCCGGGCGGGATGCCCGCCAGGCCAGGCCCGACAGCAGGAGCCAGCATCCGGCGGTGCTAAAATACAAAGGCAAATCAGGCATTTCCCTGCCGTTTACGTTTTGACCTTCCAGTCTACCAATTCCACATGCTCGACGCCCTGACGCAACGCCTCACCTCCGTGGTGAAGACCCTCCGGGGTCATTCGCGGCTGACCGAAGAAAACGTGCAGGAGATGTTGCGCGAGGTGCGCCTCGCGCTCCTCGACGCCGATGCGGGCCTGCCGGTCGTCAAGGAGTTCGTCGCGCGGGTGAAGGAGAAGGCGCTCGGCCAGGAAGTCGCCGGGAGCCTCACGCCGGGACAGGCGCTTGTCGGCATCGTGCACCAGGAACTGGCGAGCCTCATGGGCGGCGCCAACGCCGCGCTCGATTTCGCCACGACGCCTCCGGCGGTGATCCTGCTCGCGGGCCTGCAGGGATCGGGCAAGACCACCAGCGCGGGCAAGCTCGGCAAGCTGATCCGCGGCACCACCAAGAAGAAGGTGCTGCTCGTCTCGGCCGACGTGTACCGGCCCGCGGCGATCGAGCAGCTCGCCACCCTCGGCAGGACGCTCGAGATCGACGTGTTCCCGTCGGATGCCTCGCAGAAGCCGGTGGACATCGCCCGTGCGGCGCTCGACTGGGCGAAGAAGCACTACCACGACGTGCTGATCGTCGATACCGCCGGCCGGCTCGGGATCGACGCGGCGATGATGGACGAGGTCCGTGCGCTGCACGCCGCGCTCGATCCGATCGAGACGCTGTTCGT
This sequence comes from Burkholderiales bacterium, assembly GCA_031381925.1. Lineage (GTDB taxonomy): Bacteria > Pseudomonadota > Gammaproteobacteria > Burkholderiales > Usitatibacteraceae > Usitatibacter. The sequence continues at coordinate 8,916 of JANMYH010000017.1, forward strand.
GGTGGACTCGATGCAGGGCCAGGATGCGGTGACCGTCGCACGCGCCTTCAGCGAGGCGCTGCCGCTGACCGGCATCGTCCTCACCAAGCTCGACGGCGACGCGCGCGGCGGGGCGGCGCTGTCGGTGCGCCATGTGACCGGCAAGCCGATCAAGTTCGTCGGCGTCTCGGAAAAGATGGACGGCCTCGAGGCTTTCCATCCCGAGCGCATGGCCTCCCGCATCCT
>JANMYH010000024.1:0-3052 GCA_031381925.1 Burkholderiales bacterium
CCGCGCAGCGCGCTGAACAGCTCGCCAGCCTCGAAGTGTGTCGGCTTCACATCGATCTTGCCGGCCTCGATCTTGGCGAGATCGAGCAGGTCGTTCACCAGCTCGGAAAGATCCTCGCTGGCCTTGACGATGAACTTGACCTGGGTCTCCTGCTCCGGGTGCAACGGGCCGTCGGCGTAGGACAGGAGCAGGCTGCACAGGGCCCGGACCGAATTGAGCGGCGTGCGGAACTCGTGGCTCATGTTGGAGAGGAAGCGCGTCTTCATCTCGTCGGCGCGGCGCAGGTGCATGGCCTTCTCGTCGAGCTCCGCGTAGAGCGCGACGACGCCCCGGTTGGTGTCCTCCAGCTCGTGCGCCAGCTCGAGGAGCTTGTCCTGCTTCTCCTGCAGCTCGCCCAGGGCCGCGAGGAGCTCCGCGTTCTGGGTCTGAACCTCGGCCATCGAGGTCGCCTGCGGGAGGGCCGAGAGCCGCGAGTGCAGCGTCCCCACCGTGAGTGGCGAGACCACGGGCGCCTCGTCGGGGAGTATCTTGCCCAGGGTGACCTGCGTGCCCTTTCCCGAGGAATGGATGTCCCACCGGTCCATGAGCCGGCGCGAGCCGATGAGCCCGATGCCCATGCCCGTCTTCGAGCGATAGGTGCCGTCCAGGATCTCGTCCAGGTTGGGGATGCCGGGTCCCTCGTCGGTCACGCGCACCGTCAGGACCTGGGGCGAGGATTCGCCCTCGAGCTCGAATTCCACTTTGCCGCCACCCGCGTAGCGGAAGGAATTGCGCGCGATCTCCGAGACCGAAGTCGATATGCGAGTCCGGTCGCGCTCGCCGAAACCCAGCATCCCTGCAATGTCGCGCGCGCGCTGGCGAGCGCCCACGACGTCGGACTGGACGTTGAGCGCGTAGGTGAGGAGGTGGATGGCCAAGGCGTCAATTCCTCCTGCGCACGACGAGGACCACCGCGTCGTCGCGCTTGCGCGAGTGCTCGCGGTAAAGCATGGCGGCGATAATCGATGCGTGGCATGCAACGAGGCCCGGGTAGGCGCCCACGTTCCACTTGAATTCCAACCCGTCCGAGTGTGCGATCAGGAGAGCGCCCGGCGACCAGGGATAGCCGTACTCCTGCGAGCGGGGCACGTTGTGTCCGACGATGCCGTTGTTGGAAACCATCACGCGCCGCTTCTCGCCCTCGCCTTCCCAGACGCACGCGGAGATGTTGCCCACGGCTGCGAAGGTGACCTCGCCGGTGCGGCGATCGTGGCGCATCACCGCGACGGCAGCGCCGCGCGTCGAACGCAGGCGCGCGTGCGCGAGGTCGAGGATTTGGATCGCGGAATCGTGCGGACGGCTCCTCAACGATTCGACCGCCATCGCCGCCGCCTGGCACGCATCGGGGCCGTGGCCCAGGCCGTCGGCCACGAGGAACGTCGCTCCGTCTTCGCGCAGCTCGGCCGCCCAGGCGTCGCCGCTAACCGTCTCACCCTCCTTCGGAACGCAGACGGCTCCCACCTCGTAGGAAGAGGTTGCGGGGCCCGTCTCGCGATTCCAGAAGACCATCCTGATGATGGTCCCCGCGTCGGGCCGCGTGTAGACGTCGAACTCATCGGACTGGCGCTGGATCGCGCCCAGGCCGGTTCCAGCCGTGCCGCGCGCGGAAACGCCGTCGCGCGCGCTCGCCGCGAAGTCATCCATCCCGGGGCCGCGGTCCAGGGCGAGAACCTCGATGCCGAGGGACTTCTCGCGCGCCACGCGTCGCGCCAGGATCGCGCCACCTCCCCCGTGGCGCAGGAGATTCGTCGCAGCCTCGGTGACCGCTATCGCCGCGCGCCCGGTGCGCGTGTCGTCGAAGCCGAGCTCGCGCGCCTGGGCTTGCACGCCGATGCGCGCCGCCGAGACCTGGCTCGCCTCGGCGACGTCGAAGCAAAGCGGCCGATGCGCGCTCAAAACGACCTCCAACGCACGATGGTGACGCGCGTGCCCTGGCCGGGCTCCGAGATGATGGCGAACTCGTCCGAGAGCCGCCGCGCGCCACCCAACCCCAGCCCGAGCCCGCCGCCGGTGGAGTAGCCGTCCTCGAGCGCGAGTCCGATGTCGGCGATGCCCGGGCCCTCGTCGATGAATTCCAGCTGCAAGCCGCGCCGCTCGCCGCTGGTCATTGTGGAAATGCGCATTTGGCCTCCGCCGCCGTACTGGACGGTGTTGCGCCCCAGCTCGCTCGCGGCGGTGACGAGTTTGGTCTGCTCGACCAGGGTGAGGCCGGCAGCGATCGCAAGCTCGCGGACCTTGCGCCGCAGGCGCACCACGTCCTCGCCGGTCTTCAGCTCCAGCGAATCGGCGGTCTTGACCGAGACGTTCGGGCTCAAGGCGTGGGCTTGATTGCTGGAGGTCAGGCGGCCGCCTGCAGCAAGGTCATTCCCCGCTCCACATTGAGCGCCGTGCGCACGCCTTTGAGATCCAGCCCCAGCTCCACCAGCGTGATTGCGACCGCGGGCTGCATGCCGACCACCACCGTCTGCGCATCGAGCACCCGCGACATCGCGGCGATGTTGCTGATGGTGCGACCGATGAAGGAATCGACCACGTCGAGGGAGGAGATGTCGATGAGGACACCGCGCGCCTTCTCGCGGACGATGCGCTGGGTCAGGTCATCCTGGAGGCTGAGCGCGAGCTGGTCGTGCATGTCCACTTGTATGGTCACCAGCAGGAAGCGCCCCATGCGCAGGATCGGGATTCGCTCCATGGCTCAGGCTCCCTCGCGCGTGACTCTCGAGCCGGTGCGTTTCAGCGCCACGCTGAATGCGTCAGCAAGGCTCGCCTTGGTGGTCACCCCGGACAGGTCTACGCCCAGGTGGACGATGGTCTGCGCGATCTGCGGGCGAATGCCGCTGATGATGCAGTCGGCGCCCATCAGGCGCGCGGCGGCCACGGTCTTCATGAGGTGCTGGGCCACCAGCGTGTCGACGGTTGGCACGCCGGTGATGTCGATGATCGCGATCGAGGCGGAGGTGTCGACGATCTTCTCGAGCAGGCTCTCCATCACCACCTGGGTGCGGCCGCTGTC
>JANMYH010000063.1:0-12117 GCA_031381925.1 Burkholderiales bacterium
GGCGAGCCGATCGAGGATGTGGCGCGCGTGGTCTCGCGGATGGTCGACATCGTGATGATCCGCACCTTCGATCACGCGATCATCGAGCGCTTCGCCTCGCAATCGCGGGTGCCGGTGATCAACGGCCTCACCAACGACTACCATCCCTGCCAGCTGCTGGCCGACGTCTACACCTACATCGAGCAGCGCGGCCCGATCCAGGGCAAGGTCGTGGCGTGGATCGGCGACGGCAACAACATGTGCAATACCTGGATCCAGGCCGCGCAGATCTTCGGCTTCAGGTTGAACGTGGCGACTCCGGCCGCCTATGGCATCGAGCCCACGCACTCGCAAGGCGTCGGCCCCGAGCATCTCGAGGTGTTCTCCGACCCGATCAAGGCGGCCACTGGCGCCGACCTGGTGACCACCGACGTGTGGACCAGCATGGGTTTCGAGGACGAGGCGAAGGCGCGCCAGGAGGCGTTCCGCGGCTTCATGGTCGACCGCAAGGTGATGTCGGCGGCGCGTCCCGAGGCGCTCTTCATGCATTGCCTTCCCGCCCATCGCGGCGAGGAGGTGGCGGCGGACGTGGTCGACGGCCCGCAGAGCGCGGTCTGGGACGAGGCCGAGAACCGCCTGCACGTGCAGAAGGCGCTCATGGAATATCTGCTGCTCGGGAAGATCGATACCTAGAGGTATCTCATGCTTTCAGCGCGGGGTCGATGTGCTCGGCGCGGGTTTCGGCTTCGTTCACCGGTTGCTGAGTTTGTAGCGTCCCGTTTTCTTGCGGCCGATCTGTTCAACCAACCCGGCCTCAAGCAGAGGACGCAGCTGATCCAATGGTGAACTGCGCCACATAGGACATGACGCTTAGTCAAGCATCAGTCAAGTTTTGTGTCAGCCGCCAGAGGCCTTGGGCGCGGCCCGCGATTCCCACCGATAGGGCTTATCGAGGATGAACGCGCGAACATGCCGATTCAGCGCTTCGGCGTGTCTTCGGACTCGTTTCCCAACAACGGCACGCCCCCGTCGGAACCGAGCAACCCCGTTTCTGAGTAGATGCGCAGCTTGTCGCGCGTGTCCACGATGTCGAGGTTGCGCATTGTGAGCTGCCCGATGCGATCGGCGGGGGTGAAGAACGCCTCGCCCCTTTCCATCGTGAGGCGCTCGGGCTTGTAGGTGAGGTTCGGGCTCTTCGTGTCGAGGAGCGAGTAGTCGTTGCCGCGGCGCAGCTCCACCGTGACCTCGCCCGTGATCGCGCGCGCCACCCAGCGCTGCGCCGTGTCGCGCAGCATCATCGCCTGCGGATCGAACCAGCGGCCCTGGTATAGAAGGCGCCCGAGCCGCCGCCCGTTGTTTCGATACTGCTCGATGGTGTCCTCGTTGTGGATGCCGGTCACCAGCCGCTCGTAGGCGAGATGAAGTAGCGCCATGCCAGGCGCCTCGTAGATGCCCCGGCTCTTGGCCTCGATGATGCGGTTCTCGATCTGGTCGGACATGCCCAACCCGTGGCGTCCGCCGATCGCATTCGCCTCCGTGAAGAGCGCGACCATGTCCTTGAAGGCCTGCCCGTTGAGGGACACCGGGCGTCCCTCCTCGAATCCGACCGTCACCGTTTCGGGGCGCACCGCCACGTCCTCGCGCCAGAACGTCACCCCCATGATGGGATTGACGATGCGCAGGCCCTTGTCGAGGAACTCGAGGTCCTTCGCCTCGTGCGTGGCGCCCAGGATGTTGGAGTCCGTGGAATACGCCTTCTCGACGCTCATCCTGTAGTCAAAGCCCCGCCGGACGAGGTACTCGCTCATTTCCTTGCGCCCGCCCAGCTCGTCGATGAAGCGCTGGTCCAGCCACGGCTTGTAGATGCGCAGATTCGGGTTGGCGAGCAGGCCGTAGCGGTAGAAGCGCTCGATGTCGTTGCCCTTGAAGGTGCTGCCGTCGCCCCAGATGTGGACCTGGTCCTCCTTCATCGCCACGACCAGCATGGTGCCGGTGACGGCGCGCCCGAGCGGCGTGGTGTTGAAGTACGTGATGCCGCCGGTGGAGATGTGGAACGCGCCGCACTGGATCGCGGCGATGCCCTCGGCCACGAGCTGCGGACGGCACTCGACCAGCACCGCCTTCTCGGCGCCGTACTGCTTCGCCTTGCGCGGGATCTCCTCGTAGTCCGATTCGTCGGGCTGGCCGAGGTTGGCGGTGTACGCGTAGGGGATAGCGCCCTTTTCGCGCATCCATGCGAGCGCGGCACTCGTGTCGAGCCCGCCGGAGAAGGCGATGCCGACCTTTTCGCCGGCGGGTAGGGATTGAAGGATCGTGGCCATGGGGAATTCTAATAGAATCGAGGGTCCACTCCCGGGGGAACACCCATGCCATCGTTCGACATCCTGTGCGAGGCCAACGCTGTCGAGCTCAAGAACGCCGTCGACACGGCCAACAAGGAGGTTGCCAACCGCTTCGACTTCAAGGGCTCGGACGCGAGGTTCGAGCTGAAGGAGAAGGAGCACGAGATCACCGCCTTCGCCGACGACGAGTTCAAGCTCGGGCAGGTGCGCGACGTGCTGCTGGCCAAGATGGCCAAGCGCGGCGTCGACGCCCGCTTCCTCAAGATGGAGGACGCGGAGAAGATCGGCGGCGACAAGATGAAGCAGAAGATGGCGGTGAAGAACGGCGTCGAGATCGAGCTCGCCAAGAAGATCGTGAAGATGCTGAAGGACGCCAAGATAAAAGTGACCGCGTCGATCCAGGGCGACGTGGTGCGCGTGAGCGGCAGCAAGAAGGACGACCTGCAGTCCGCGATCCAGCTGGTGCGCTCGGGCGTGACCGAGGTGCCGCTCAAGTTCGATAACTTCCGCGACTAGGGCAGTGCCGGAGGACTTCGTCATCGTCGAAGCCCTCGACCCCGCGTCGATCGCGCAGTGCCGGGAGCTGTTCCTCGAGTACCGCAATGCGATCGGCATCGGCGTTTGCTTCCATGGCTTCGAAGCCGAGCTCGCCGCGCTGCCGGGAGACTACGCCCCGCCGCGGGGCCGGCTGCTGCTCGCGCGCAAGGGGGCCAAGGCCGCAGGATGCGTGGCGATCCGGCCGCTTTTCCACCAGGATGCCGAGATGAAGCGCCTGTACGTGCGCCGCGCGCACCGCGGCGGCGGCCTCGGTCGCCGGTTGGCCGAGGCGGCGATCGCCGCGTCGCGCTCGCTCGGCTACGAGGCGCTCAAGCTCGACACGCTCCCGACGATGCACGCCGCCCACAATCTCTACGCGACCCTGGGATTCCACGATACCGCGCCGTACAACGACAGTGCGGCGGGCGGCATTCGCTATCTCGCGCTCGACCTCAGGCCTTGAGGTTCTTGGCCCACTGGCGGTAGAGCCGCTCGGCGGTGCGGCTCAACGCGGGCAGCTTCTCCGGCATCTCGCCCTGGATTTCCTCCACCGGCTGCACGGCGGGACTCGAGAGGTTCGCGCGCACCTCCCCCGAGCCGCTCTCGATCCAGCTTGCGATCATCTCGGGCGTCATCTCGACGTGGCATTGCAGCCCGAGGTGGCGGCCGTCGACCACGTACGCCTGGTTCGCGCAATGGGTGCCGGTGAGGATGCGCTCGCCGCCCGGGGGGATGGTGAAGGTGTCGCCGTGCCACTGGAACGTGGCGAAGCCCGCGAGGTCCGCGCCGAACCATTCGCGTGCGAGCGGCGTGTCCTCCACCCGCACCGGGTTCCAGCCGATCTCCTTCACCGGGTTGCGCGAGACTTCGCCACCGAGCGCGCGGGCGAGCATCTGGCCCCCGAGGCAGTGGCCGATCACCGGCACACCCCTGCCAACCGCGTCGCGCATGAGCGCGAGCACCGGCTGGGTCCACGGCAGCTCGTCGTTGGCGCTCATCGGGCCGCCCATGAACGCGAGCCCCGAAAAGTCCTGGCTGGACGTCGGCACGGGCTCGCCCGCGTCGAGCTTCACCAGCGTCCACGGCAGGCGGCTCGCGTCGAGGAATGTGGCAAAATGCCCCGGGCCTTCGGTGTCGGAAAATCGGAATACGGCGACGGGTTTCACGGTGCTTTCATGAGATTAGTAGGGGTGATCCTTGCCGCGCTCCTCGCGGCACCCGCGGCGTACGCCACCGATGTGAACGTGATCGGTCTCTTCTCGGGCAAGGCCGTCATCGTGGTCAATCGCGGCGCACCGCGCACGCTGTCCATCGGCCAGGCGACCGCCGAAGGCGTCAAGCTCATCTCTTCGGATTCGCGCGCGGCGGTGTTCGAGATCGACGGCAAGCGCCAGACCCTCGAGATGGGCCAGCACTTCGAATCGGCCGCCCCGGCGGCGGCCGGTGGGCGCAGCTCCGTGGTGCTGTCGCCCGACGCGCGCGGACATTTCATCACCGATGCCCAGGTGAATGGCGGCTACATCCGCTTCCTCGTCGACACCGGGGCCACGCTCATCTCGATGTCCGCGGCCGACGCTTCCCGGTTGGGCATCGACTACAAGAACGGCGAGCCCGGCTATTCCATCGTGGCCGATGGCCGGCACGTCCCCTCCTATCGCGTGAAGCTCGACAGCGTCAGCATCGGCGACATCACGATCTTCGGCGTGGAGGCGGCGGTACGCGAGGGCGGCGCGGCCCTGCTCGGGATGAGCTTCCTCAATCGCACGGAGATGCGGCGCGAGGGCCAGAACCTTACCCTGACGAAGCGCTACTAGGACTGCCGGCCCGCAGGCTGCGCATCCTTCGAGATCATCGCGTAGGCCGAGTGGTTGTGGATCGACTCGAAGTTCTCGCTCTCGATCACGTAGCCCTCGATCCGCGGGTCGCGATTCAGGCTTGCGGCGATGTCGCGGACCATGTCCTCGACGAACTTGGGGTTGTCGTAGGCGTGCTCGGTCACGTACTTCTCGTCCGGGCGCTTCAAGAGCCCCCACAGCTCGCTCGAGGCCTGCTGCTCCACCCCGTCGATGATCTCCTCGATCCACACGAACGTGTTGATGCGCGCGGCGACCGTGACGTGGGAGCGCTGGTTGTGGGCACCGCGCTCGGAAATCTTCTTCGAGCAGGGGCACAGGCTCGTCACCGGGACCAGCACCTTGAGCGTGAAGGTCTCGCGGCCCTCGCGGATCTCGCCGATGAACGTCACTTCGTAGTCCATCAGGCTCTGCACGCCCGACACCGGAGCCTTCTTGTTCACGAAATACGGGAACGTCATCTCGATGTGGCCGGTCTCGGCCTCGAGCTTCTTCACCATCTCGCGCAACATGAGCCGGAAAGTGTCGGGCGAGATCTCGCGCTCGTGCGCGTTGAGGATCTCGACGAAGCGCGACATGTGGGTGCCCTTGAAGTGGTGCGGCAGGCCCACGTTCATGTTGAAGTGGGCGATGGTGTGCTGGATGCCGCCGGCGCGCTCCCGGATCTTCACCGGGTGGCGGATCGACTTGATCCCCACGCGGTCGATCGCCAGGCGCCGCGTGTCGGGGCTGCCCTGGACGTCGGGGATGGGGAGGGTCTTGTCGCGCTGGTTCATGGACGCGGTCCTGTCGATCGAAAGCCAGGCCTCGATTATAAGGCTTGGGACCCCCCCGGCCGGGCGGGCGGCTCCGCCTTCAGGGCAGGCGGCCGGCGACCACCATGCGGTTGACGACGAGGTGGATCGCGCCCCAGTGCAGCAAATCGTCGAAGTCGGGGCCCGGCTCGTGCGAGACGAACGATGCGTCGCCGTCGAGATTCTTCGCCTCATCGGTCCCGGCGGGCGGCTCGAGCGCCCCGTTGGCGCCGGTGGACAGCAGGACGAACGCGGCGCGGCGCGTGAGCTGGTTCGACGCGGGGCCGCAGCCGGTGGCGCTTGCGGCCGTGCCGGTGGTGCAGACGAAAAGGTAGTGCGACGCCGCGCCCAGCCCCTGGAGCGTGGCCATCTGCAGCCCATTGGTTCGCGTGAGTGGGTGCGAAACCGAATTGATCGACCCGGAGTGGACCGCGTAGCGCACGCGATTGCGCTCGCCGCCCCACCCATCGCGCAGGAACCCCTGCGCATCCAGCGATGCGAGGCCGAGTGCCGCTGCCGGAAGGAACCCCGCGTGGAAGCTTGCGCAGAGGCCGTTCGACGAATCTCCGCCCGGAGCGAAGCTCTCGAGCCCGAGGCCCTCCGCGGTCGACGGACAAGGCAGCCTGCCGTGCGCGGCGACGAAGCCCAGCAAGGCATCGCGCGCCTCCTCGAGCGCACGGCGAGTCTCCTCGTGGCGTCGCATCTGCACCTGGGCGGCGAGCGGCACCGCGAGGCCGCTGGCCAGTAGCGCGACGATCACCAGCGCGATCATCGCCTCGAGCAGCGTGAAGGCGCGCGCCGCCTGCCTAGGGGATCGAAACGACGACGTCATGGCGAAGGCGCGTTCGCGCCCTGGCGGTGACCCGGGTGCATCCGGCGGGCGTGCACGCGACCTGCGCGGGAAGGCAGTCGCCGGCGAGCTGGGTCGCGACGAGCGCCAGGCGTCGCCCCGCAGCTACGGTGTTCCCGGCGTCGTCCGTCACCTCGAGTCCGCCGGGTGCGGCGAGCGCATAGAGCACGTGCGGCTGCCAGGAGGGCCACCACGCGGGCTCGGTGGCGCCGACCGTGCAAGTCTCCATTGCAAAGGCCGCGGCGTCGATGCGGCCGAGAAACTCCCCCGCAGCGCACGCGGCCGCGGGCGGGATGGGCGCACCCGGCCCGGCGCGCAGGCAGTGGGCGACTTCGAGCGCCACGCGCGCCATGACGCGCGGCATGAGGTCGTTGTAGGCGATCGCCGCGAGGCGGTCGTTGACCGCGGTCTCGCCGCCGGGCGCAGCGACCGGGCCCATGATGAAGCCGTCGGTGTTGCGCATCCGGCCCGCGGCATCGCTACGGTCGTGGAAGGCCGCGTTGTCCTCGCCGCCCGCGCGTGCGGGCGCGAGGTCGAGGTAGTTGGCCGGGTCGCAGCGGGCCGCGCGCCGGGGCGGATCGGCCACGCAGCGCCCGAGCGAGTCGCAATCCCCCGGCGCGCATTCGCGACGCTGCACGTAGCCGTCGAGGCGCGTGAGGGGCGGGCCCGGCGCGATCACGACCGCGACCGCGCCGCCGTCGGCCGCCCGTGCCGGCTCCGCCGCGGTGCCGTCATGGAGGATCGTGCCCGACGCATCGCGGACCGTGATCGTGCCCAGGGCCGAGGCGGGCGTCATCTCCCGGCATTCGGCGCTTGCCGCGCAGTTGAGCAAACCCTTGTGGCGCGTGGACACTGCATACCACAGGCGCTCGCCGTGGCCGTCACGCAGGTCCGGCAGGCCGAGCGTCTTCCACGGCAGGCGACCGAGCCGGTCGGCCTGGCCGAGATGCCCCGAGAGCGACCCGCACGTGGCTTCGGCCCAGCCGTCGTCGTCGGTGTCGGGGCAGGGCAGGTAGCCCGGTCCCACTTCGCGGGTGATCGGGCGCTCGGCGGCGTAAGCGATGAGCGCCTCGCGAGCCTGTGCGAGGGCGCGCTCGCCGATCCGGTTGCGATGGATGCTGGTGGCATGGGCGCTCATGCCGATCGCCGCGACCGAGCCCATCACCGCCAGGAGGAAGAGGGCCACGAGGATGAGTCCGGTTCCCCCGTGCCGCGCAAGCCGTTTCAATCCGACCCCACATCGCCGATTGCGAGGCCCCATTCATAGCAACCCCGCGCCGGTTGCGGCTGCGAGAATCCTCCGCGCTTCGCGCGCGGGAATGGCTTGACTTACTGCGCGGGCTTGCGCTCGATCTTGAGCGCGGCGTCGCCGCGCGCGCCGTAGTCGCGCACCGATTCGGGCTCGAGCAACGCGCCGGCCTTCGGCGTGGCGACCTGCATCGGCACGCCATCGATCCAGACGGTGCTGCGCCCGTCGCTGCGCTTCACGAATCCGGTCACCTGGCTGGGGCCCCCGCGCGCCGCCCCCCGATCGGCGGGCTCGCCACGCCGCAGGCGGTCGAGGCGCGCGCGTTCCTCGGGTGAATTGAAGAGCGTCCCCAGCTCGATCGCGCCGGCGTCGGCCGCCGCGCACGCGATCGCCAGGGCGAGGAAGAGCCGCTCAACCCCCGCGGTTCGCATTCTTTTCCTTCAGCGTGATCCACTCGAACGCGCACTCGGCTTCCACGCGCGGCTGCAGGGCGTCGGGCGACGGTGCATCCACGCGGCGCATCTGGCAGCGGTCGAGCGGATAGAAGCCCTGGCGGCTCTGGCCGAGGGACTCGACGAATCCGATCACGTCGCCCTCGTGCAATGCGCGAATGCGCAGCTTCACGCGGCTCGCAAGCACGTCGACTGCGGGGTAGACCCGCCCGCCGGCGAGCGGCAGCGGACGCTGCGCGGCAATCTCGTAGTCGAGCGAGAAAAGCTGGTGGCGCGCGCGCATCGCGTTCACCATCTCGACCAGGTCGAGCCGGCGTTCTCCCTGGAGAAGCCCGCGCTCGACGAGGGAACGAAACACTTCCGCCGATTCCTGCTGGCTGTCGCGCTCGCGCCGTGCGTTGTCCAGCCGCGCGCGCGCCTCCTGGAGCCGTTTCCCGGAGTTGGCGCTCTCGCGCTTCTCGCGGTCGAGGTAGAGGTTGCTGCCCACGACGAGCGCGACCGCTGCTGCGATCGACAGGACCAGGAGGACGCCCGACGTGCGCAGGGTGCGGACGCCCTCGGCGCTGAAGAGCTGCTTCATGCCGCGCCGCCGCGGTCGCGCACCACCCGAAGCACGAAACGCGGCTCCATCATCGCCGGCTCGCTCTCGCCGTGGCGGCCCTGCAGGGCGAGCGAGGTGCGCACGTCCAGCGGACTCTCCGAGACCTCGGCGCGAAAGCCGGGAATCGCGCCGATCGCCTCGGCGAGCTTCTCGACGCGCTCGAGCGCGCCGCGAAAATCGTTGGCGCGGACGCGCACCGTCGCCTCCAGCATCGCGACCTCGTAGCGGCCCCCGGCGAATGGCGGGTTGGCGATCGCGTCCGCCGTTGGCGGCGGGGCGCCGCCGCCCTCGCTGGGCCTGGCAATCGCCTTCACCGGCGGCGAGCCGCGGGTGGCGCTCAACGACAATGCCGGGACCGCCTTCGCGTCGTCCGTCGCCTGCCAGGAAAGCTGCCAGAGCCGGACGTCGGGATGCGTCATCAGCACCGCCGAGACCGGCCGCAGGAACTCGGGCATCGAAGGGAAAGTGCGGATGGCACCGTTGTAGAACGTCACCGCGTCGCGCATCGTCGACCCGCCCGCGCCGTACGAAGTGGTCGCGCGCGCGAGCTCGTCGTACTCACGTGTCAATTCGGCGAGCTGGGTGGCGACACGGGTGTCTGCTTCGTCGCCCTGGAAGACGCGCGCCAGGTTGTAGCCGGCCCAGGCGACGCCCGCGACCAGGGCCACCACCGAGGCCTGGTTGAGCGCGATGCGTGCGCGCCGCACCTTCCCGTGGCGGCGCAGCTCCGGGGAGGCGAAGTGGTTTGCCGCCGGGCGCAGCAGGAAGAGGTGGATCATCACCTCCTCGGCCGTGGAGTCGAGCGGCGCGGGCCTGAGTCCCAGCTTCATCGAAGCCTGCTCGATGTCGACCACGCGATACTGGATCTGGGCGAAGTCGCGCAGCTCCGGCTGGATCGCGGGCCGTTCGGAGGGGTGCACCAGCACGCACACCTCGAGGCGATCCTCGGGGCCGAAGTGGCGCAGGCTGTCGAGGTATTGCCAGGTGCGCGTCGTCTCCTCGGCGATCATGGTGCCGAGCGTCTGGCCCTCCTCGAGGTCGACCGGCGTGAGGCGGCTGAACTTTATCTCGTTGTCGCGGAAATAGGTCTGGCGCATCGCCTCGCCGGGCGTGAAGGTCACGAGCAGCGTGTGCGCGAAGACGAGGTCGAGCTCCTCGAGGAGCGTCGCGCTGAATACCGCGGCCGAGTAGATTCCTTCCAGCGGCACCTTGTGGCGCTCGATCGCCTCGACCCAGGGGCGCAGCACCTCGGGGTTGGTGATCGCGATGTAGATGACGCGGTCGTCGCGCCGTCCCTCGGCCTCGCGCCCCTGCATCGCGGCGTACCGGTAGGGCGTGTTGCGGAAGATCTGCGTGAGCTTGCGGGCCACCATCGCCTCGCGATCGCGCGTGCCCACGTGCGGGATGGTGTCGAGGCGGAAGTCCTCTTCGGTCAGGTCGGTGAAAAGGTGCGCGGGAACCAGCGCCATGCCGGCGAGGTAGCGCTCGAACTCGGTGGCGCCGGCGCCCGATACCGCGAACTCGCGGCGCGCGACCAGGCGCTTGCCCTGGGTCGTCACGCTGACCATGCGGCTGTTGGTGAGGTAGAGGAAGTGTCGCGTCATGGGCTCGCCCTAGAACTTGATCTTCGCGATCACGTCGTAGATCGGCAGGAAGATCGAATAGAGGATGCCGATGATCAGCACGCCCAGGACGATGGTGGTGGCGGGCCCGAGGAGCGTCTGCATCTTGGCGATTCCGTCGCGCACCTGGCGGTTGTAGAAGTAGCTCACGTTGAGCAGCGCCGCGTCGAGCGCGCCGGTCGATTCACCCACCCGCAGCATGCGCAGCACCAGCGGGGGAAAGAGCTTGGTCGCGACGAACGCCTGCGAGATCCCCTGGCCCTCGGAGATGCTGCGCCCGACCCGCTGCAGTCCCTCTTCCATGACGCGGTTGCCCATGATCTTCTCGCAGATCTGGATGCAGTCGAGCACGCTGATGCCGGCCTTGTACAACATGGCGAAGAACGTGGAGAACCGCGCGAGGATGATCTTCTTGCGCAGCTCCCCCAGCACCGGAAGCTTGAGGGCGATCTCGTCGATCGAGCGCTGCACCCGCTCGTTGGTCTTCGCGACGAACCAGAGCGCGGCGATCACCGCGGCCGGGATTCCGAGCATCAGGTACCACCAGCGCACGAACACGTCGGACAGGAAAATCAGCACCTCGGTCTCGCGCGGCAGCTTCGGCACCAGCTGCTTGAAGGTGAGGGCGAGCTGCGGCACGAGCACCGTCATCAGCACGAAGACCACGCCCACGATCACCACGATCACGATCATCGGGTAGACCATCGCCTTCTTGGCCTGGCTCGCGATCTCGTCCTGCCACTTGAGGTTCTCGGACAGCTCGTCGAGCACCTCGGTCAGGGTGCCGCTCTGCTCGCCGGCGCGCACCAGGGCGACGAATACGTTGTCGAAACAATAGCTGTGGTTCGCCATCGCTTCCGAGAGCTTCAGGCCCCCGCCGATGTCCTCGAGCAGGCTCGCGATCACCTGGCGGAATCCGGCATTGTCGACGGTATCGCGCAGGTCGGTGAGCGCCTCGATGATGTTCACGCCCGCCTTGAGCAGCTGCGACAGGTGGAAGCAGAAGGTGATGAGCTCGGTGCGCGTCACGTTGCGCGTGCGTGCCGCGGTGGAACGCTTGACCCCCTCGAAGGTGACCAGGTCGAGGCCGAGGCGCTTCAGCCGCAGCTCGAGGTCGATCGCGTTGGCCGCGTCGAGGCTGCCGGTGGAGATGCGTCCATCGGCGTCGACGGCGCGATAGGCGAACAGCGCCATCCTTGCTTCAGATCACGCGGTCGGTGAGGTCGACCACGCGCGAGATCTCCTCCAGGCTCGTCTGGCCGAGGAGGACGCGCGAGATGGCGTCCTCGGCGAGCGAGCGAAAGCCCTTGGCGGCGGCGGCGCTGCGGATCTCGCGGCCGGTCGCGCGGCGCGCGATCAGCTCGTCGATCTCGGCGTCGAGCTTGAAAAGCTCCATGATCGCGAGGCGTCCCTTGAAGCCGGTGTTGTCGCAGCGCGCGCATCCCACTGCCTGGTAGACCGGGCGGTTGTCGTCGGCGTCGATGCCGAGGAGCTTGCGGGTCATCGGCTCGGGGGTGGTCGGCGCCTTGCAGTGCGCGCACAGCCGGCGCATCAGGCGCTGCGCGATCACCCCGATGATGTTGCCGGCCATGATGTCGGGCAGCACGCCGAGGTCCATCAGGCGCGGCACCGCGCCGATCGAGGAGTTGGTGTGGAGTGTGGAGTACACCTGGTGGCCGGTCATCGCCGCGCGGAACGCCATCTCGGCGGTCTCCTGGTCGCGGATCTCGCCGACCAGGATCACATCCGGGTCCTGGCGCATCATCGAGCGGATGCCCGAGGCGAAATCGAGCTTCACCACCTCGTTCACCGAGGTCTGGCGGATCATCGCCATCGGG
>JANMYH010000064.1:0-6179 GCA_031381925.1 Burkholderiales bacterium
TAGCTGATGGTGATCGCCTGGGGTCCGGCCGGATGGCCGTCGGACCAGCTGTTGGCGCTGTAGCGCGGGTCGTGGATCTTGTTGCGCTGGATGGTCACGCGCTCGAGGGTGGGCGTGTTGCAGATCGCCCGGATCCCGGAGTCCATGTCCGCGCCCCAGGTACCGTCACGCGTGCGGCCCCAGCCGCTCATGTCGTTGTCCTCGATCACCACGTCGCGCACGTCGGGCGAGATGCGGATCGCATCCTGCTTCGCGCCCTTGAGATTGAGACCCCTCAGGATCACGTAGGAGGCGTTGATCGTCACGTTGTACTGGGCGACGTTCTGCGCGTCGAGGGTCGCGCCGGCCGCGCCCTGGTAGACCACGTACCCGCTCGCGGTACCGCCTTCGGCCACGTTGAGCGTGCCCGAGCCGCTATTCACGGTGATCGTCCTGGCCACCGGAAACTGGTTCGACCAGGTGTTGACCACCAGGCCGCGTGAAGCAGCCTGGCCCGGAAGGTTGAGCTCCACGTCGTAGGCGGTGTTGGGCGCGAGGTTCACGAGGCTGCCGCGGCACTCGGCATCGCGTGCGTCGTACCACATGGCCAGTCCCTGGGCCCACGCCGTCGACCCCGACTTGCGATACTTCACCTCGCATCCCGACGAGCCGCCGGGACTCTGCCAGTACAAGCCCACGGATTCGTAGGTCGGCACCGCGCGCACGCCGGACGACGAAAGACTCTGGGCATCCGCCGATTGCGTGGCCAGGGCCACGGTGGCGGCCAAGATGCCGAGGGCAATGCGGGTCTTTGTAGTCCGGGACGTACTTTGCATGACAGACAACTCCTACAGATCGCGGGTAACCGGGAGCCTGTAGCAGAGTGTATGCCATGCTTAGAAAACGTCTTTTGCATCAACGCTTTGAGATCCATTTTTCTCGTATCTTTAGGGGCCAGCTGTAGCTGATCCCCTCGCCCCGTGTAGCTGCCCCATTCACCCTGTAGGAACTCGTCTACAAAACGCCGTTGGAGCGCTACATGTCGCCCGTCGGCGACGAACGCCACTCGCGCTTGACCTAATGGGGCAGAGCTTCCATTGAGGCCGGATATCGAGGGTCAACGGTGTCGTTCTGCGGCAACACGCGGTAACGGTCCAACACACAGTGCGACGCGGCCGGGGGCACCCCTCGGTCATCATGGGAGCGATCCTTCGCCACGAGACCGTGCCAATGCGACTGACACGCCCAGCCTTGACCCTCCTTGCCGCCGCCGCCACTGGCTGCGCCCTCGCGCAAACGCCCTCGCCGCCCCAACCGCCGCCCTGCCCCGAGCCCGAGGCCCGGCAGTTCGATTTCTGGATCGGCGACTGGGACGTGTTCCTCCCGGACGGCAAGCTCGCGGGCACCAATCGCATCGCTACGCTCTATGGCTGCGTGCTGCACGAGTCCTGGAACGCGGCGAAGGTCCAGGGGCAGAGCTTCAACCGCTACGACACCGAGCGGGGAGTCTGGCACCAGACGTGGGTCGATTCCACCGGCTCGCTGCTGTTGATCGAGGGCGGGTTGCGCGAAGGCGCGATGGTGATGTCCGACGCGACGGTCCCGGGCCGCAAGGCCGGCGCAGCGATCAATGAAATCGCCTGGACGCGGCAGCCCGATGACTCGGTGCGCCAGTTGTGGCGCACCAGCAAGGACGCCGGCAAGACGTGGGATACGGCGTTCGACGGCAAGTACGTGCGCTCGAGCCGCACGCAGCCGAAGTAGGTCAGTCCAATTCGTCCTGCAAGAGGAGAGCCGCATCGCGGGCTGCCGAACCGGCAGCCCGCAAACGCGATGTCGATTGACGTGCTGCGGTTATGGCGCCCAGGGACCCGGAGCACCTAGCTTCAAAAACTGCCTGCCGCCCTCCCCGTTGGAGAAGCCGGACCCGCCCTGAATCTCCACACTCGCTGTGCCGAGGAGCTGCGGTGAAACGAAAATCAGTTGACCGCCGCCGCCGCCGCCTCCACGGTTCAGGCCATTTCCGCCAACAACGGAAAGAGTGGCGCCGTCCGTATCCACGGATGTTTCCGAGAAGAGGCCTATCGTGCCGCCGCTTCCACCCCCACCGCCATTCGACGCGGCCCCGCCACTGGTCCCATCGGCAAGTATGGTGCCGCCTCGGAGATCGATCGGCCCGGACGCCACGATGAACAGCGAGCTTCCGCCGCCCCCACCTCCACCGGCCGAGTTGGTCGATGTCATTTGGCCTGCCCCGCCGCCGGATCCATAGGGTTGCAGCCGCCATGGATACGACATTCCACCCCCGCTGAACTGGCCGCCACCGCCGCGGCCCCCATTGCCGCCGCCTCCCCCGGCGGCGTTGCTGTTCGTGCCTCCGAAACCGCCTCCGATGCCATTTCCGTTTCCGCCAGCATCGAGTCCGGTCGCTACACCGACTGTCACCGTTCCACCTGGAACGACGGCGCTCATGATGATCGTCCCCTGTATTTTCACTGTCCCGGAAGCCCGGATAATGGTCGGGCCCTCAAACGTGACCGTAACGCCAGCGGGCACTTCAAAATTTCCCTGCAGGAGCTCGCGACCCCCAGCGACGGTTGTATTGGTCGCAAAAATGCGAGCCGCCGCCACCCCTCCATTGTTCACCGCCGCAGGTCCTGCAGGCCCAATCGGTCCGCGATCACCGGGCGGACCTTTGTCTCCCGGGGGCCCCTTGTCCCCAATCGGTCCCTTGTCTCCGAGCGCCCCCTTGTCTCCCTCCAGCCCCTTGTCTCCCACTGCCCCTTTGTCTCCCGGAGATCCTTTGTCGCCGGTGAGGCCCTTGTCGCCGATCGGTCCCTTGTCGCCGATGGGCCCTTTGTCGCCCGTGACTCCCTTGTCGCCCAGTGGGCCTTTATCCCCAGTCGCGCCCTTCTCACCTGGGGGCCCCTTGTCTCCCGTGAGGCCTTTATCGCCGAGCGCGCCTTTGTCGCCGGTGACACCCTTGTCGCCCAGCGGGCCCTTGTCGCCGGCAGGACCCTTCTCGCCGATGGGCCCCTGGTCGCCCCGCGGTCCCTGGATTCCGACTGCGCCGATCGTCAGGTCGTATTCGTCGTTCTGGCTCTGGCCCGAACCCGTCGAAACGAGGAGTCGATAGTCGCCGGCGGTCATGTCGCACGCTGCAACGGGACACGCCGCGACGATTCGCTGTGGCGTTACCGACGACAGGGTGAGGACGCCGAACGAGCCGAGCGTAACGGTCGGCGCACCCCCGAAGGTGAGCATGTCGCCCTCGATGGTGATCGAGCCCGGAGGCAGGTCGACGAAGACATTGCGAATGTAGACGTGCCCGCCGGGTGCGGCGGCGGACGCAGTGTGAGGAAGAATGCAAACCAGCATTGCGACTGCAAGCGCCAGGAAACGTGTTGTTTTCACTTGAACCTCCCTGTTGTTGAGTTGTGGACCTCTCCTCTCTCTTCAGGCGAGCTCGTCCTGCAGGAACTGCAGCACCGCCACCTCGTCACGGCGCAGCGCCGCCGTCTTGCTGCGGCGTACGTGGCGTGGGGCCGCCGCCGATGGCAGCTTGACCGTGCGGCCCATGAGGTAGGCCTCGAGCAGCGCGGGATGCACGTAGTACTTGCGGCAGACGGTGCGCGTGTTGCCGAGGCGCTCGCACACGCGCTCGAGGGCGAGGAGGATGTTGCGGTCGGCTTCGCGCCGGCTCGCGGCCGCGCCCATCGCGTGCAGCGCCATTGCCGCCTGCATCGTCCCGCCCCAGGTGCGGAAATCCTTGGCGGTGACATCGCGTCCGGTGATCTCGCGCAGGTGCGCGTTCACGTCATCGGAGGTCACCGCCTGGCGCCGCGCGCCGGAGTCGAGGTACTGGAAGAGCTCCTGCCCCGGCAGCTCCTGGCAGCGCTGGATGATCTGCGCGAGGCGGCGGTCGGTGATCGCGACGTTGTGCTCGACGCCGCTTTTTCCCCGGAAGCTGAAGCGCATCGAGGCCCCGCTCACCCGCACGTGGCGCCGGCGCAGCGTGGTCAGGCCGAAGGAGCGGTTCTCGCGGGCGTACTCGTCGTTGCCCACGCGGATCAGCGTGCGGTCGAGCAGGCGGATCACGGTGGCGAGGAGCTGGTTGCGGGTGAGGTCGTCGCCCCGCAGGTCCCGCTCGACGCGTTCGCGCAGCAACGGCAGCACCTCGCTGAACTCGAGCATGTGGCGGAATTTCGAGCGGTCGCGGGCCTCGCGGTACGAGGCGTGGTAGCGATATTGCTTCCGGCCCCGGGCGTCGCGCGCGGTGGCCTGGATGTGCCCGCTCGGATCGGGGCAGATCCACACGTCGGTCCAGGCCGGCGGTATCGCGAGGGAATTGAGGCGCTTGCGCTTGTCGGCATCGCGGATGCGCGCGCCGTTGGGAGCGAAGTAGATCCAGCCGCTGCCCGCACGTCGCCGGCTGATGCCCGCGAAGCCGTCGGAGACGTACGTCAGGCCAGCGCGAGTGGCCGCCCGGCGGTGCTCGTGTGCGCGGTGGAAGTCCATGTCCCGCGCATTCTGGGTCGCCCGCCCCGACCGGTCAAATCGGCGCTACTCGATGAGGCGGTACTTCATCGCGTAGTGGACCAGGTCCACGTTGGTGCTCAGGCCCAGTTTCTTCAGGATCCGCCCGCGATAGGTGCTGACGGTCGAAGGCGACAGGCGCATCTCCTCGGCGATCTGGTGCAGGGTCTTGCCCGATGCGAGCAGCCACATGACGCGGTACTCGCGATCCGAGAGGCGCTCGTGCGGCGGGCGCTCCTGGTCGGGTGTCAGCCGCATCGCGAGCTTCTCGGCGAGGCTCGAGCTGATGTAGCGCCCGCCGGTGGCGACCTTCTTCACCGCGGCGGTGAGCTCTTCGCCCGCACTCTCCTTGGTGATGTAGCCGGCCGCGCCGGCCTTGAGCGCGCGCAGCCCATGCGGATCCTCGGGATAGATCGACAGGATCAGCACCGGCTTGTCGGGATAGTCGTGCTTCACGTCGGTGAGGAGCTCGACGCCGCCCCGTCCGGGCATCGAGTAGTCGAGTACGGCCACGTCCCAGTCGACCTGGTGCGCCATCTCGAAGGCCTCGTCGCCGTCGCGGGCCTCGCCGACGACATCGATTTCAGTGTCCGAGCTCAACATCATCTTGAGCCCCTGCCGCACGACCGGATGGTCGTCGGCAATGAGAACCTTCACGGGACCGCCGCGAGGGCCATGGAGTGTCTGCGAAGTAGCGAAGCTCATGCGTGGAATACCGGTTGTTGGACGAGGGTCGGGATGCTCACGGAAACCGTGGTTCCTTTCCCTTCCTCGCCCCTGACATCGATCGATCCGCCAAAGGCGAGCACCCTTTCGCGTAATCCGAGGAACCCCAATGACTTGGGAGCCTCGAATTCCTCTCCCCGTATACCGCGGCCGTTATCCTCGACCCTCAGTCCAATCGCTTCTGATTCCGCCAGCTGCACGTCCACCCGCGTCGCGTTGGCGTGCCGCGCGACATTGGTGAGGAGCTCCTGGAAAATGCGGAATAGCGCCGTGCTGCGTTCCTTGTCGGGATCGGTGAAGCCCGGCGCGATATCCACGGCGCAGCGCAGCCCCGTGCGCCGGGAGAATTCGCGTGCCTGCCATTCGACGGCGGCCGCGAGCCCCATCTCGTCGAGCACCTCGGGGCGCAGGCCCGAGGCGATGCGCCGCACCGAATTGATGATCCGATCGATCTGCAGGCAAAGCCCGCTCTTCGCCTCGAGGAGGGCTTCGGGCCCCGAGGCCTCCGGCGCCTTGCCGAGGGAATTCACGTCGAACTTGAGCCCGGTCAGCGCCTGGCCGAGCTCGTCGTGGATTTCGCGCGCGATGTGGATGCGCTCATCCTCGCGGACCGACTGCAGGTGCGCGGCCAGCGCGCGCAGGTTCTCTTCCGAGGTGCGCAGGCGCTGCTCGGTGAGGACGCGCTCGCCCAGCTCGGCGGAAAGGATGCGGTTCATGTCGTGCAGGCCGACGAACACCGCGAGCTTCGAGCGCAGGATCTCGGGCAGCACCGGCTTTTCGATGTAGTCGACCGCCCCCGCCTGGTAGCCGCGGAACATCGCACCCAGGTCCTCCTTGGCGGCGGTGAGGAAGATGATGGGTGTCTGCGGCACGCGCCTGCGCTCGCGAATCATCCGGGCGGTGGTGATGCCGTCGATGCCGGGCATGCGCACGTCCAT
>JANMYH010000095.1:0-12299 GCA_031381925.1 Burkholderiales bacterium
GGGAAATTGTCGGCGACCTCCTGGAAGCAGATCACGTCGAAGTCCGCCATCGCGCGCGCGGTGCGCACGACGCGATCGAGGTCGACGCGGCCGTCGACGCCGCAGCCCCACTGGATGTTCCAGGTGATGAGCTTCATTGCATTGAGAACACGTGATCCGCCCGAGCCAGAATTGATTGGGGCAGCGTGATGCCGAGGGCTTTGGCCGTTTTCACGTTTATCGCCAGTTCGAACTTGGTTGGCTGTTCCACCGGCAAATCGGCTGGCGTTGCGCCGCGTAGTATCCGGTCGATGAAGCCCGCCGCGCGCTTGTAGATCTCGGTGGTGTCGGCGCCATACGACAGCAGCCCGCCGAGCGCGGGCCAGTTTCCCGTGGAGCCTATGGAGACCAAACGGCTCCGGAGCGCGAACGCCGCTATTTCACTGATCCGGGGCTCGAGGACCGGATCCTGTACGAAGAACAGCGCATCGGGCCGGCTGGCTGCAATTCGCTCCAGGATCATGCCCAGGCGATCGACGCGGGTGACGTCGAAGTGTTCGACCTTGAGCCCGAGCGACGCCGCGCCGCGGTCGGTTTCCGCCGCGTAGACCCTCATGCCCGGATAGGAGAAGTTAGCCAGAACCGCGACGCTTCGCACCCCTGGAGCTGCCTCCTTGAGGATCTGCAGGGATTTCGTGGTCGTTTCGGGCCCATACCAGGTCGTGCCCGTCACGTTTCCTCCAGGTCGGCGGAGACTGGCGACGAGGCCTATTTCCACCGGGGCGCAGCCAAACAGCATCACGATCGGCACTTTGCGGGTTGCGCGCATCGCAGCGATGATTTCATCGTTCAGGACCGCGACGATGATCTCGACATCGCGTCCGACGAGCTCGGCTGCCAGCCCCTGCAATTTGTCCACCGATCCACCGCCCCAGCGCCATTCGACGCCCAGGTTCCGGCCCTCCTCGTAGCCGACATCTCGCATTGCCGTGCGCAGTTCCGTTTGGACCCAGCGCCCCATGTTGGAGCTCGCGGGAGCCAGGTTCAGGCAGCCGATTCGCCTCCCCTTTGCCGACTCCTTGGCAGGCAACGGCGCGATCCGGAGCGCGGATGCCGCAGCGACCCACGCAAGCAGCGCGCGCCGGACAGAACTCGTCGCATGAATTTGCCGTGACATCGCCAGAATGTTGCCACATTCGTCCCGCACGATCGGGGCATGGATCGGTTGACCTCCCCCCTCTTGATGCTCTTCGCGAGCCTCGGCGCCTCGGCGGCCGAGACGGTGGCACGCGCCGACTGGCAGCGCCACTTCGATGCCAGGGGCGTACGCGGCACTTTCGTGCTGTTCGAACCGGCGCTCGATCGCTACTCGATCCTGAGCGAGGCGCGCGCCAGGCAGCGCTTCCTGCCGGCCTCGACCTTCAAAGTCCCCAACGCGCTCATCGCCCTCGAAGTGGGCGCGCTCACCGACGAGAACGAGGTCTTCCGCTGGGACGGCAAGCCCAAGCCGGTGGCGGCGTGGGAGCGGGACCACACGCTCGACACGGGCATGCGCGACAGTACCGTCTGGATGTTCCAGGAGATCGCGCGGCGCATCGGCAAGCCGCGTATGCGCGAGTGGATCGACCGCCTCGAATACGGCAACCGCGACCTCGCGGGTGGCATCGACCTCTTCTGGCTGCAGGGCGGGCTGCGCGTGAGCGCCATGGAGCAGGTGCAGTTCCTTCATCGGCTTGCCGAGGGACGCCTGCCCGCCACCCAGCGCGCGCAGCGCCTCGTGCGCAACGCGATGGTGATCGAGAAGACGCGCACCCACACGCTCTACGCCAAGACCGGCACCATCGACTCGGGCCGCAACGCGGTCCACTGGTGGGTGGGTTGGGTCGAGCGCAAGGGGCGGCCGGTGGCGTACTTCGCGCTCAACCTCGAACCCTCGGGAAAGGGCGGGTTCGCGGACCGGTTCGCCATCGGCCGCGCGATCCTGCGGCAGGCGGGCGCGTTGCCTAGCGAATCCCCGCCCGCATGAACGACTGCACGAACTGGCGCTGGAAGAGCAGGAACGCGACCAGCAAGGGCGCGGAAGTCATGATCGTGGCCGCCGTGATCACCGACCAGTCGATGCCCTGGTCCCCGGACGAGAACACCTGGAGGCCCACGGTCACGGGCCGCGAGCTCACCGAATTGGTGACGATGAGCGGCCAGAGGAAGTTGTTCCAGTGGAAGCTCACGCTCACCAGGCCGTAGGCGAGGTACACGGGGCGGGCGAGCGGTACGTAGACCTTCCACAGGATCTGCAGCGCACTCGCGCCTTCGACGCGCGCCGCCTCGTCCAGCTCGCGCGGCACCGTCTTGAAGGTCTGGCGCAGCAGGAAGATCCCGAAAGCCGACGCCATGTACGGCAGCCCGATCGCGGGGATCGAATCGAGGATGCCGAGGCGCGACATCGTGGTGTAGTTTTCCACGATGAGCACGTCGGGCATGATCATCAGCTGCAGCAGCACCAGGATGAAGGCGATCTCCTTGCCGGGAAACTCGAAGCGCGCGAACGCGTAGCCCGCGAGCGTGCAGAGCACCAGCTGCGCGGCGAGCACCATCGTCACCAGCATGAAGCTGTTCAGGAAGTAGCGCGCGAACGGTGCGGCTTCCCAGGCGCGGCGGAAATTGTCGAGGGTGAGGGGCGCCAACAACTCGAAGCGCGTCGAGAACTCCGACGGGTGGAATGCCGTCCAGAACGCGTAGATGAGCGGAAGGATCCAGAGGAATCCCAGGATCCACGCGGCAACGGTTTCGAGAAATTGGGCCCCGGCCCCATGTCGCGAGAGCGACGGCCGGGGCGACGCTTCGTTCATTGGTAGTGCACCCGCTTGTCGAGGAACACGAACTGGCCGATGGCGACCGTCGCCAGCACCACCAGCAGCACCAGGGTCAGCGCTGCCGCGTAGCCCGTGTCCCAGAAGCTGAAGCCGACCTGGTAGACGTGGAATAGCAGCAACGAGGTGGCGTTGTTCGGCCCGCCGCGCGTCATCACGAAGATGTGGTCCACGAGGCGCACCGAGTTGATCACCGCGTTGACCATCACGAAGAGCGTGGTCGGCATGAGGAGCGGGAAGACGACGCGGCGGAAGTAATACCCGCGCGACGCACCTTCGAGCGCCGCGGCTTCCGCGAGCGATGGCGGGATCGACTGCAGGGCGGCGAGGTAGAAGATCATGAAGAAGCCCGCTTCCTTCCAGATCGCGACCAGCGTCACGCACGCGAGCGCGGTGTCCGGGTTGCCGAGCCAATTGCGGCTGGCGATGCCGAACGGGCGGAGAACCTGCTCGAGCAGACCGTATTGCGGCGTGAAGAAGAAGAGCCAGATGTTGGCCACCGCGATCATCGGCAGGATCGTCGGCGTGAAGAACGCCATGCGCAGCCACGTGCGCCCGCGCATCGCGGAGTTGACCCACAGCGCCATCAGGATCGCGAGCGCGATCGAGACCGGTACCGTGCCGAGCGCGTACCAGAGGTTGTTCCAGAGCGATTTCCAGAACACCTCGTCGGCCATCATCACCTGGTAATTCTCCAGCCCCACCCACGGCGCGGGCCTGCCGCCCTTGGGTGTCGCGTGGAAGCTGTCCCAGATCGTGCCGAGGACCGGCCAGTGGGTGAAGAGCGCGAGGAGGGCGAACGCCGGCAGCAGCAACAGCCAGCCGTGGATTGCCCCCCGGCTCATCGCTTTACTTGTAGGAACGCAGGATGCGGGTTGCCTCGGCCTGCGCGTCCTTCATGGCTTGCTCGGGCGTCTTGGTGCCGGTCATGGCCGCCTGGATGCCGTCGTTGAGCGCCTTGGTGACGCGCTGGTTGTCGTGGGTAGAGAGCTCGGCAACGGCGAACTGCAGCTGGTCGCGCGCGACCGCGGCCACCGGGAAGCCCTTCACGTACTCCTGCATCTTGGGCGTCGCCCACGCGTCGGCACGCACCGCCACGTAGCCGGTGTCGATCCCCCATTGCGCGGCGCGCTCGGGCGCAGTCATCCAGTTGGCGAACTTCACCGCCGCGGCCTGCTGCTCCCTGGAGGCCTTCTTGAATACGTAGAAGTTGCCACCGCCCGTGGGCGAGCCGCGGCGCTTCTTCTCCGGCAACATCGCCACGCCGAAGTCGAACTTGGCGTTGTTCCTGACGTTGGTGAGGTTGCCGGTGGTGGTCCACATCATCGCGGTCTTCTTCTCGAAGAAGTCCTTCGGCGTCGTGCCCCACTCGATCGTGCCGCTGGCCATGACCTTGTGCTTGCGCCCGAGGTCCACCCAGTACTGCAGCGCCTCGATGACTTCGGGCTTGTCGAAGTAGGTCTCGGTGCCGGCCTGGTTCATGAGCTCCACGCCGTTGGGCGTGGTGAGCGCCTGGAACAGCCAGTACGGGAACGCGGTCGAGGGAATCTGCACGCCCCATTGCGTAACCGCCCCCGAGGCGTCTCGCTTGGTGAGCTTCTGCGCGTATTGCAACACCTCGTTCCAGTTGGCAGGAGCCCGGTTCGGATCGAGCCCGGCCTCGCTGAAAAGCTCCTTGTTCCAGTACATCACGATGGTCGAGCGCTGGAACGGGATGCCCCAGGTCTTGCCGCCGGTCTGGCTGTTGGCCATGAACGCCTTGTAATACGCCGAGGTATCGACGCCGTCGAACGGGACAATCGCCTCCTCGTCGATGAGCGTGAACATGTCGGTCGACAGCAGCACCGCGGTGGTGGGCGGCGTGCCGCTCTTGTGCGCGGTGAGGGCCTTCACCAGGGTCTCCTGGTAGGTCCCGGCATACACCGGCTTCACCTTGATGCTCGGGTTTTCCTTCTCGAAGTCCGCGGCCATCTGGTCGACGATCCTGGTGATCGGGCCGCCGACGGCGACGGGATAGTAGAACGTGACTTCGACCTGCGCGGCAACGGCCAGCGCCGCGGACGCGCATGCCGCGGCCAGCAATCTCCAGGCGTTTCTCATGGTTTTCTTCCTCCGGTGTGTGGATCGAAACGGTGTTCGTGGTTCTTGTCCCAGATGATGCGCACCTCGTCGCCGGCGCGGGTGGGCGCCCGGCCCGGCACGCGAACCAGCATGACCTGGCCATTGGCACTGGCGGCGACGAGCGAGTCGGCGCCCAGGTACTCGACCGACTCCACGCGTGCGGCAAGTCCGTCGGTGGCGAGGCGCATGTCCTCGGGGCGCACCCCGGTCACGACGTCGCCGCCGTTCAGTTTCATCAGGTTCATGGGCGGGGCGCCGATGAAGCTCGCGGTGAAGGCCGTCGCCGGGTGCGCGTAGAGCTCCTCGGGCGAGCCCACCTGCTCGATCCGCCCGCCGCGCAGCAGCACCACGCGGTCCGCCATGGTCATCGCCTCGGTCTGGTCGTGGGTCACGTAGACCATGGTGATGCCGAGGCGCTGCTGGAGGGCGCGGATCTCGCGGCGCATTTCGCCGCGCAGCTGGGCGTCGAGGTTCGAGAGCGGCTCGTCCATGAGGCAGACCTTGGCCTCGGCGATGATCGCGCGACCCAGGGCCACGCGCTGCTGCTGGCCACCCGACAGTTGCGAGGGCTTGCGCGCGAGGAGCCCTTCGAGGCCCAGGAGCCCCGCCACGCGCTTCAGCTTGGCGTCCCGGTCGGGCACCTTGCGCACGCGCAGCCCGAACACGATGTTCTCGGCCACGGTGAGGTGCGGGAAGAGCGCGTAGGACTGGAAGACCATCGCCAGCCCGCGCCCCGCGGGCGGCAGCCGAGTCACGTCGCGCCCGTCGATGCGGATGGTCCCCGAGGTTGGCGTGTCGAGGCCCGCGATGAGGCGCAGCGTCGTCGATTTGCCGCAACCCGAGGGCCCGAGCAGCACGACGAACGAGCCCGCCTCGGCGGAAAAGGTGATGCCGTCGAGCGCACGGGCTTCCGCCCAGTGCTTCGCGACGTTTTCGAGTTCGATGGCCGGCACCGGCGCATTTTCTCCTAAAATGGCGCCTGCCCCATTTCCCCACCGCGGAACGCCCCATGCTCCTCTGGTTCGTGATCGTCTACTGGATCATCTCGGTCGCCATCGGCATCTACGCGGCGCGGTGGGTCCACAACTCCAAGGACTTCGCGGTCGCCGGCCGCCGGCTGCCGATGTACATCGTGACCGCCACGGTTTTCGCCACCTGGTTCGGCTCCGAGACGGTCCTCGGGATCCCCGCCACGTTCGTGAAGGACGGCTTCTCGGGCGTCGTGGCCGACCCGTTCGGCTCGTCGCTGTGCCTGATCCTGGTGGGCCTCTTCTTCGCCCGTCCGCTCTACCGCATGAACCTGCTGACCATCGGCGACTACTACCGCAAGCGCTACAGCCGCCCGGTGGAGATGCTGACCACGTTGTGCATCGTGGTGAGCTACCTCGGCTGGGTGGGCGCCCAGATCAAGGCGCTCGGGCTGGTCTTCAGCGTGGTCTCGGCCGGCGCCATCACGCAACAGTGGGGCATGGTGATCGGCGCATCCACGGTCCTCGTCTACACCATGATGGGCGGGATGTTCTCGGTCGCGATCACCGACTTCATCCAGATGATCATCATCGTGCTCGGCATGCTCTACATCGGCTGGGCGGTGAGCGGCATCGTGCCGGGCGGGGCGTCGGCGGTGATCGCGCACGCCGCCGAGAACGGCAAGTTCAACTTCCTGCCGGCCCCGCAGCTGAAGGAGATCCTCTGGTTCCTGGCGGCGTGGATGACGATGATGCTGGGCTCGATCCCGCAGCAGGACGTGTTCCAGCGCGTGCAATCGGCCAAGGACGAGGACACGGCGGCCCGCTCCTCGATCCTCGGCGGCTGCCTCTACTTCCTCTTCGCCTTCATCCCGATGTACCTCGCGTACTCCGCGATGCTCATCGACCCGAAGATGGTGGAAGGCGCGCTCAAGGAAGGCGGCGATACGCAGTTGATCCTCCCCAACCTCATCCTGTCGCCGGTGGTGCCGATCTTCGCGCAGATCATGTTCTTCGGCGCGCTGCTCTCGGCGATCAAGAGCTGCGCATCGGCCACGCTGCTCGCGCCGTCGGTGAGCTTCAGCGAGAACATCCTGCGCCCGTTCTTCCCCCATATCACCGACAAGCAGTTCCTCAAGCTGATGCGCATCGTGCTGGTGGGCTTCACCTGCATGGTCACCTTCTTCGCGCTCAACTCCGACGCGAGTATCTACAAGATGGTCGAGAACGCGTACAAGGTCACGCTCGTCGGCGCCTTCATCCCGCTGGTCTGCGGCCTGTACTGGAAGCGCGCCACCAACCTGGGCGGCACGCTCGCGGTGACCTTCGGCCTCATCGTGTGGATCGGCTACGAGCTGTCCAATCCCGACGGGCTCGTGCCGCCGCAGCTCGCGGGCCTCGCCGCGAGCCTCGCCGGCATGGTCCTGGGCTCGCTCGCGTTCAGGGAGCTGCAGCGCCCGGCGACGACCTGAGATGCTGGCCGCCTGCATCGCAGGCACCTTCCTCGCGCCCCGGGCACCGGCCTAGCCGCGTTTCACCCCGCCTTTTCCGCATTTCGTCGCTTTGTCCTTTTCCCGTCACGGTCGCGTGCCTAAAGTGCGGCCATGTTCACAACGAACACCACAGGGGACCAGCAAATGAACACCTACAAATTCTCGGACCTGCCCAGCAACTCGTCGGTCTCCGCCACCGTGACTCTCCTCGTCGTCGGCTGGTTCGCCCTCGCAGGCGGCGCCATCCTCACCGACCGGCATTCCGACGCCACCGTCGAGGCGGCGCGCGCCGCAGCGTCGGCCAGTGCCGAGATCGCGCCGGAAGCGCGCTTCAGCATCGTGGTCGAGGCCAAGCGCCCCGCCTAGTCCCCCGACTCCCCCAGGAAGGGCTTGCCCGGCGAGAGCCGGGCTTTTCTTTTGTGGCGCCGCCCAGCCATTCGAAAGCGCGTTTCGTCGCACACCTTTTGCCGGGCCCCCGGGGGCAGGTTACATTTGGTGTCACGAGTCTACGGAGGGCAACGGTGCGTTCACGAAACGTAACCTGACCCCGATTGGCCATTTGAAAACCTACCTCCACCTCCTCGAAGGCCTCACCGTCAAGCGGGTCCTGTGGGTCGCCGCGATCTGCGCGGTGGCCACCGGCACCGTCGTGTGGCTCTTCCTCAACACCTACCTCGACCTGCTGGTGACCGCGCTCTGCGTGGGCTTCACCAGCATGCTGCTGTTCACCGTGGCGGGGAACGTGCGCCAGGATCGGCTGCCGCTTGAGGCGATGCAGGTCCTCGCGGTGGTCGTGGGCTCGGTGCTCGGCACCATCCTCGCGGGCTTCGTGAAGGGCCGCGACGTGAGCCAGATGTTCACCGAGCGCCTCGCGGGCGTGGCCATCAGCATGGGGCTGGGCATCGGGTTCGGATGCGTGGTGGTGGCGGCGATGATCCTGCGCGAGAAGCACGCGCGCGACCAGGCGCGCATCCTGCGCGCCGAGGCCGAGCGCCACCAGCTCGAGAAGAACATTCTGCAGGCGCGCCTGCAGATCATGCAGGCGCAGGTCGAGCCGCATTTCCTGTTCAACACGCTCGCCAACGTGCAGCACCTGGTCGAGACCGATGCGGGCTCCGCGTCCCGCGTGCTGGAAAGCCTGATCCGCTACCTGCGGGCGGCACTTCCGCAGATGCGCGAGGACGCCACCAGCCTCGGGCGCGAGCTCGAGATGGCGCGCGCGTTCCTCGAGATCCACCGCGTGCGCATGGGCTCTCGCCTCGGCTTCGCGATCGAGGTCCCCGAGTCCCTCAAGGGGCGCGAATTCCCGCCCATGATGCTGATCTCGCTCGTCGAGAACGCGATCAAGCACGGCGTCGATCCGTGCTGCGATGCCGGCACCATCACCATTCGCGCCGAGGAGGCCGGCGGCCGGCTCAAGGTCTCGGTCACCGACACCGGCGAGGGCGTGATGCCCAAGAAGGGCGGCGGCGTCGGACTCACCAACATCCGCGAGCGATTGAAGGCTCTTTACGGCTCGTCCGCCAAGCTGGTTCTGGAGGAGAATGCCCCCCATGGCGTCGTGGCCTCGATCGAGGTGCCCGCCGCCGCCGGATGAGCACCCGCACCGAAACCCCTGGCCGGGTCTGCGCCGTCATCGCGGACGACGAACCCTTGCTGCGTGCGATGCTGCGCACGCGCCTTGCGCGCCTCTGGCCCGAGCTCGAGATCGTCCACGAGATGGAGAACGGGCGCGACGTCGAGAGCGTGCTCGGGGAGCACGGGCCGCAGCTCTTCTTCCTCGACATCCACATGCCCGGGGTGAACGGCCTCGAGGCGGCCCGCGCGATCGCCGGGCGGGCCCACGTCGTATTCGTCACCGCCTACGACGAGCACGCGGTGGAGGCCTTCGAACGCGGCGCCGTCGACTACGTGCTCAAGCCCTTCAACGAGGAGCGCCTGGAGGTGACCGTGGAGCGGCTGAAGGAACGCCTCGGCAACGAGCCCCCGTCCATCGACTCGCTGGTCGAGCGCCTCGCCGGGCGCCTCGCCGGGCGCCTCGGGGCGAGGCCCGCCGAGCACCTGCGCTGGATCAAGGCCTCGGTGGGAAGCAACGTGCGCCTGATCCCGGTCGAGGAGGTGCTCTTCTTCCAGCCGACGAGAAGTACACGCGCGTGGTGACCTGCGAGGCGCAGGCCCTGATCCGCAAGCCCATCAAGGAGCTCCTCGACGAGCTCAACCCCGCCAAGTTCTGGCAGATCCACCGCGCCACCATCGTGAACGTGGACCACATCGCATCCATCAAGCGCGGCCTCAAGGACCAGGCCGAAATCGCCCTCAAGGAGCACCGCGAGACCCTGGTCGTCTCCCGCCCCTTCACCCACCTGTTCAAGCAAATGTGACCCGCCGGGTTCACGGCGGGTGATCCCCGGGCTGCGGCCCATCCCGCCCGGTCACACTACACCCCCCGAAATCTGCATTTCGCCGCCCCGCGCTGGAACCCGGGGGCGCGCACTCCCAGACTCGCCCTATCGCACGCTCCCATAGCGCCACACCCATGACCTTCTTCGACGCCCTCGGCCCTTCGATTCCTGTCCTTCTCATGTTCCTGGGGGTGCTGCTGGTCTCCACCGCGATGGCGGTCGTGGCCCTGCTCGCCGACTCCTGAATCCGGACAAGTAACATCACCCCATGAAGCCCCTGACCGACATCATCCATCGCACCCCCTGGTGGGCGCTGCTCTTCGCCGGGCTCGCGACCTTCGGCGCGCTCGCCGTCTTCGTGACGCCCTACCACATCCTCCAGTACCGCGACGACGGCAGGACCGCCGAGGAATCGCGCGCGATCAAGCGCGAGATCGACAACACGTTCGCGGAAAACGCGATGAACGTCGGCCGCGGCGTGATCCGCGGGATGCTCGAGCGCACCTCGGATCCGGAGCGCCGCGCGGAGCTGGAGGAAGCCCTGCAGGGCCTCGAGGAAGCGCGCCGCGAGCTGCGCGAGGCCGGCACCGAGGCGCTGCGCACCAAGCGCGAGGCGCTGAATTCCGCGCGCGAAGCGACCCGCGCAGCGCGCGACGCCGTCCGCAACCTGCGTCGCGAGACCGAGCTCGCCCTCAAGTCGGTGCCTCCCGGTGACACCGAGCTGCGCAGCCAGCTCGAGGAGACGCTCAGGTCGGCGCAGGCCGCCGAGCGCGAAGCCGACAAGGCGATGGTGGAAAGCAGGGGCCGGCGCATCGTCATCGGCCCCAAGAAGGGCGGCAAGCCGATGGTGGACATCGAAATCGATGCCATGCCCGCGGTGCCGGCCGCGGCGGAGCCCGCCAACCCGCCCATCCCCACGGTCCCGCCCCTGCCGGGCGCCGAGCCCGCGCCCCCGGCGGTTCCTTTGCCCCCGGAGGCCGCAGCCGCCCTCTCGCCCGAGGTCGCCACCCGCATCCGCCGCGACGTGACCGGCGACATGTATCGCATCGGCATCGGCGCGGGCCTGATCCTCATCCTGCTGCCGCTCTTCATCCTCGCGATCGTCACCAAGTTTTTCGCCGACCGCTCGCGCGCCTCGCTGCGCGTGGCCGAAGCCAAGCGCAAGGAGGCCGAGTACCACCGCATGAGCCAGCAGGTCACGGAAGCGAAGCTGGCCGCGCTGCAGGCGCAGGTCGAGCCGCATTTCCTCTACAACACCCTCGCGAGCGTCCAGGCGCTCACCGAGGTGGACCCGGCCAAGGCCAACGAGATGACCGGCCACCTGATCCAGTACCTGCGCAATGCGCTGCCGAAGATGCGCGAATCGGTATCGACCGTCGGCCAGGAAGTGGAGCTGGTGCGCGCCTATCTGTCGATCCTGCAGATGCGCATGGGAACGCGGCTGGCATTCGACATCGCGGTGCCGGAAAACCTGATGGCGCTGCCGTTCCCCCCGCTGATGCTGCCCTCGCTTGTCGAGAACGCGATCAAGCACGGGCTCGAGCCGCAGCGCGAGGGGGGCGAGGT
This sequence comes from Burkholderiales bacterium, assembly GCA_031381925.1. Taxonomy (GTDB): domain Bacteria; phylum Pseudomonadota; class Gammaproteobacteria; order Burkholderiales; family Usitatibacteraceae; genus Usitatibacter. The sequence goes on from JANMYH010000095.1 coordinate 11,400, forward strand.
GCACATCGGCGCGACGCTCGAAGGCGGGCGGCTCAGGGTGATCGTGGCCGATACGGGCCGCGGCTTCGGCGAGACCGTCGGCGCGGGCGTCGGGCTCGCCAACATCCGCGAGCGCCTCGCCGCGCTCTACGGCGATGCGGCGCGCTTCTCGCTCGAGGGCAACACTCCCCAGGGCGTGGTCGCGACCATTGAGGTGCCGGCCGATGGCACGCGTTCCGGCGCGGGCGCGTCCCGCGAGGCCGCCGCCCCCGCCGCGGCGTCGCGCGGGGCATCGGGCGCGATGCCCCCTCCCACGCCCTCCACGGCCGAGGCCGACACGCCGGCCGGGGCCCCGAAGACGGGGTTCTGGGCCCGGACGTGGAATGCGCTCCTCGTGTTCGAGCGCGTCTGGCGCAAGGTCCTCTACTACCTCTACCTCGGCCTGCTGGGGGTGGCGGCAATCGTCGCCGTCGGCGTGGTGGTCGCGATCGCGATCGGCGCGCTGCCCGTGATGCTGGAGGACGGACCGCTGCGCGGCCCCGGTGGCGTGCTGGTCGGGCTCGCGGGTGCGGTCATCGGCTTCGTGGCCGTGGCGGCAGCCCTCGCCCTCGCAATCCTGGTGCTGTACTTCATCGGCTTCTTCATGCTCGCGCTGGCGATCTTCGTGGTTGCCGTCGTGATCGTCTCGCTTTCGCCCCTGCTCGCGCCCATCGCGCTGCTGGGCCTGCTCGTGTGGTGGATGGCGCGGCGCAGCGCGCGCAAGGATGCCGCGCCGGCCGCGCGCGTCGAGCCCTCGATAAGCCCCGCGCCGCCCGCGCCCCCGGCACCCTCGGTCGAGCCCGGGCGCTAGAATCCGCCCATGCCTACCGCCATCGTCGCCGAAGACGAGCCGATCCTGCGCACCCAGCTCGAGGGGAAGCT
>JANMYH010000127.1:0-5176 GCA_031381925.1 Burkholderiales bacterium
GATGGTTTGCCCACAGGGGGAATGGTGCCTGAAGATCCGGCCTACCGATAGCCAATCTAGGACGCCAACCATGCCACAACCCGCCACCCGCGTCGCCTTCGTCTGCCTCCACGGATCCGCCAAGAGCGTGCTCGCCTCGGAATACCTGAACCGCGTGGCAGGCGAGCGTGGCCTCGCGATCCGGGCCACGGCGAGCGGGCGCGAGCCCGACGACGCGATACCCGCGGAGGTGCTCGAGGGGCTGCTGCGCAAGGGCTTCGACGTTCGCGGCCGCAAGCCCCTGGCCGCGACCCCGCAGCGCTTCGCGGAGGCGGACGTGGTCGTCTCGTTCGGCTGCGACCTGGATGGACTCGTGCCTCAGGCGCGGACCATCGAGCTGTGGAGCGCGTGTCCGGCCGTGAGCGATGACTTCGACGCAGCCTGGCAATTCATCACGGCGCGCGTCGATCGCCTCCTCGAGACGGCGCACGCATGATCGCCACTGCTCCCGCCGAACCGGCTGCACTGGCCCCGCCGCGCGAGCCCCTCGGGCGCCTGTTCCTGCGCTTCCTCAAGTTCGGCAGCCTCGCCTGGGGCGGCCCGGTGGCGCAGATCGCGATGATCCGGCAGGAGCTCGTGGTCGAGGAGAGGTGGGTGACGCCCGAGCATTTCAACCGCGTGCTCGCGCTCTACCAGGTGCTGCCCGGCCCCGAGGCGCACGAGCTGTGCGTGTATTTCGGCATGCTCTCGCGCGGGCGCATCGGCGGCATCCTCGCGGGGCTGGGGTTCATGCTGCCGGGATTCGTGCTGATGTTCCTGCTGTCTTGGCTGTACCTTCGCCACGGGTTGCAGACCACGGGCGCCTTCGCGGTGGCCTTCGGCCTCGTGCAGGCGGCGGTGGCCGCCCTCATCGTTCGAGCGATCCACCGGATCGGCGGGCACGTGCTCGCCGACCGCTGGCTCTGGGCGATCGCAGCGCTCGCCGCAGCCGCGCAGCTCGCCAACGTGCACTTCGCATTCATCCTGGTGGCCGGCGGAACGATCTACGTGCTCGCGCGCCATGGGCGGAAGGCGCCCGCCGTGGCCCTGGCGGTTCTCTGCGCGGCGGGTGTCGCCTTCTGGGCCGGCGCACACGGCTTTTCCCTCGCGCCCGCAGCCGCGGTCGCCAGCGCACCTGGCACCGAGCTTGTCCAGCGCTCGAATTGGGAGCTCTTCCTCTCGGGACTCAAGGCCGGGATGCTCACGTTCGGGGGCGCCTATACGGTGATTCCGTTCCTGCAGGAAGACGCGGTGATCACCGGCGGCTGGATGACCAACGCGCAGTTCCTCGACGGCCTCGCGCTTTCCAGCCTGCTGCCCGCGCCGCTCATCATCTTCGCGACCTTCGTGGGCTTTGCCGGCGGCGGGCCCATCGGAGCCCTGGTCCTCACGGCCGGGATCTTCCTGCCCGCGTTCGCGTTCACGCTCGTGGCGCACGAACCGCTCGAGCGGTTGGTCTCGAGGCCCTCGATCCGCGAGTTCCTCGAGGGCGTGACCGCCGGCGTGGTGGGGCTCATCGCCGGGACCGCGGTGGTCTTGATCGTAGCGAGCATCAAGGGAGTGGCGCACGCCGTCGTGTTTGCGGTCGCGCTCTGGTGCCTGTTCCGCTTCAAGTCGAAGTTCGTCATTCCGCTGGTCGTCGTCGGCGCGGCATTGGCCGGTTGGGCGATCGCCGTCGCAACGCCATGAACGGGAGAACCGCATGCATGCACCCTGGCTCGCAGCCCCGCTCGCCCTTCTCGCCTTGAGCGCCCACGGCGGAGTCCTCGGCTTCGAAGCGGACGCGGTGGGCGCGCCGCCTTCGGGATGGACGTGCGGCGCGACCGGACGCGGCACCCCGAAATGGACCGTGGACGTGGACCGCTCGGCCCCGGGCGGACGCAAGGTGCTTCGCCAGTCCGGCGCGGCCGACTTCCCGTGGTGTGTGCGCAAGGACGTCTCGCTCCCTGACGGATTCGTCGAGGTGCGATTCAAGCCGCTCTCGGGCCGCCACGACCAGGCCGGCGGCTTGGTGTGGCGCTGGAAGGATGGCGACAACTACTACGTTGCCCGGGCCAACGCCCTGGAAAACAACGTGTCGCTGTATCACACCGTCGGCGGGAACCGCAAGACGATCAAGTACGTGGACGCGCCCGTTGCCGCGAACCAGTGGCACACGCTTCGCGTCACGTTCCGGGGAACCGCCATCAAGGTGGCGCTCGATGGCCGCGAATACATCGCGCTGGACGACGACCACATCAAGGGCGCGGGCGCGGTCGGCGTCTGGACGAAAGCCGACAGCGTGACGGACTTCGACGGTTTCGCGTTCGGGTCCGCGCCGTGAGCTCGCGACCCGTCATTGCAATGCCGCCGCCGGCGGCGTAGATTTTGTGTGGGGGTTCACAGGACCCCCGGGAGTTCTCCTCCAAGACGGTGCCCCGTCCAACCTGTGACGTTGCGCGCGAGCGTGGGCACTGTCGACCGATCACCGCGCCCGCGCCGACGCCTCTCAACCAGCAACTTGGAGGCCAAGGCCATGCGTTACCAACTGAAACAGATCCACTGCCGCCCCTGGACGCTCATGGGGCTGTCGCTCCCGCTCATGGAGAGTCACTACGAAAACAACTACGGCGGGGCCCTGCGGCGACTGAACGCGATCACCGCGCAGCTCGAAGGGCTCGATTTCACCAAGGCCCCCGGCTTCGTCGTCAACGGGCTCAAGCGCGAAGAGCTGGTCGCGCTCAACTCGACCCTGTTGCACGAGCTGTTCTTCGCGAGCCTGGGTGCCGACGGCAGCCGTCCCACGCCGGGGATCAAGGCGGCGATCGCGCGCGACTTCGGCTCCTTCGACCGCTGGCGCGACGAGTTCCTCGCCATGGGATACGCGCTCGGTGGTGGCTCGGGGTGGGTGCTCCTGACGTACGTCCCGCGCGACGGGCGCCTCATGAACCAGTACGCCGCCGAGCACACGCAGGCGGTCGCGAGCGGTGTCCCGATCCTCGCGCTCGACATGTACGAGCACGCCTACCACATGGACTACGGCGCCAATGCGAAGGCCTACGTCGAGACGTTCCTGCGCAACATCGACTGGAAGGAAGTCGAGGGCCGGTACGAGGACGCCGTCAAGGTCGCGCCCCCGCGGCCGCTGGTCCAGGAGGAGTTCAAGGACGTGCCGGGCGTGAGCGTGGAGGAGGTGAAGGCGATGCTCGACGGCGGGGACGACGTGCAGTTCGTCGACACCCGGCCGCGCCATTCGGTCTCCCGCACGCAGGACATCATCGAGGGCGCCACGTGGCGCGATCCCGAGCGGCTGCAGGACTGGATCGGCGAGCTCTCCAAGGAGAAGCCGGTGGTGGTGTACTGCGTGTACGGCTTCCATGTCGGCTGCCGCACGGCGATGGCGCTGCGCGACGCGGGTTACGACGCCAAGTACATGACGGGCGGGCACTCGGGATGGAAGGCCATCGGCGGGCCCATCAAGATGAAGGCATGAGCGCGACGCTGCTGCTCGCAGGGCGGTCGCGTGGCAAACTACGCCATGGCCATCGACCGCTTCTCCTTCCCGACCACCATCCATTTCGGCGCTGGCGCCCGCAAGCTGGTCGCGGAGCACCTGAAGCAGCAGGGATTGAAGCGCCCGTTGATCGTCACCGACAGGGGGCTCGGCGTCCTGCCGATCCTCCACGACTTCGCCGAGAGCCTCGCGGGCCTCGACGTGAAGGTCTACGCCGGCGTCTTCGGCAATCCGGTCAAGAAGCAGGTGGACGACGGCGCGAACGCCTACCGTGAGCACCATGCCGATTGCGTGATCGGCTTCGGCGGCGGCGCGGCGCTCGACGTCGCCAAGGCGGTGGCGCTGATGGCGGTGCACGAGGGCAACGTGCTGCAGTACGCGTGGGACCACCCGCAGGTGTTGCCGATCAGGAACGCCCTGCCGTACTTCGTGGCGCTTCCCACCACTAGCGGCACTGGCAGCGAGGTCGGGCGGTCGTCGGTGATTTCCGACGACGCAACCCACGTGAAGAAGGTGGTCTTCAATCCGGTGCTGCTCGCCAAGGCGGTGTTTGCGGATCCGGAGCTCACCCTCGACCTGCCGCCCGCGGTCACCGCCGCCACCGGCATGGACGCCCTCACCCACAACGTCGAAAGCTACCTCTCGCCCGCCTACCATCCGCTCTGCGACGGCATCGCGCTCGAGGGCGCCCGCATCGCGGCGCACGCGATCGACAAGGCGGTGAGCGAGCCCCGCAACCTCCAGGCGCGCTCGGACATGATGATGTCGTCGATGATGGGCGCGATCGCCTTCCAGAAGGACCTGGGCGCGGTCCACTCATGCGCCCACGCGCTAGGCACCGTGGTCGACATGCACCACGGGCTCGCCAACGGCATCATGATCGACCACGTGATGCGCTTCAACCTGGACGCGGCCGACCGCAAGATGGCGGAGCTCGCCCGTGTCTGCGGTGCAGGCGCGACCGCGCAGGACTTCGTCGGATGGCTGGTGGCGCTGAAGGCGCGCATCCATATTCCCGCGAAGCTGGGCGCCAGGGGCGTGACCGCGCAGCACATCCCGCGGCTGGTCGACATCGCGGTGAACGACATCTGCCACCAGACCAATCCGAAGCCCTGCACGGCGAAGGACTTCGAGCGGATCTTCACGCAGGCGCTCTGAGATGAGACGCGCCATCCCTCTCCTGATCGTGGCACTCGCGGCCTGCGCGCCCGCGGCCAAGGCGCCGTCCTCCGAGGCACCGGCCGCGGCACCGAAGCCGTCCGATTCCGCAATCGCCAAAGCGTCGCCGCCCGCGGCCGCAAGGGCTCCGGCGCCGGTGGCCGGCAAGGCGCCTCCCCCCGGAAAGGCTCCCACTTCGGCCGCCGCCCCGCCTGGCCCCGCGCCCCTCGACCTCAAGACGCTCGAGCAACAACTCAAGGATACGAAGGCGATCGGCGTGATGACCAAGCTCTCGCTCAAGAACCAGGTCGACGACCTGCTCGAGCAGTTCCGCGCCTATTACCAGGGGCGCTTGAAGACCACGCTCGCCGACCTGCGACGGCCCTACGAAATGCTGCTCATGAAAGTGCTCTCGGTCCTGCAGGACGGCGACCCCGCGCTCGCCCGGGCGATCCACGCCTCGCGCGAAGCGATCTGGGGGGTTCTCGCCGACCGTGAGAAGTTCGC
>JANMYH010000141.1:0-17785 GCA_031381925.1 Burkholderiales bacterium
ACATCAAGAAACTGATGCAGGGCGTCTACAACACGTTCATCGAGAAATTCGGCTTCCAGCGGATGACGGTTCCCTCCCTCGACCTCGACCCGCACCGCACCAAGCTGCAGCTCCTGGTGATGCAGACCGAGGCGTTCGTGAAGGACCCGGTCAACGTCGTGGTCAAGGAGAAGCATTTCGTCGTCAAGAATTTCTACGCAACGCTGGTCAAGGCCGCGCGCGCGAACTTCGTCGATGCGAAGAACCAGGCCGAACGCTGGATGCAGGCGGTGACCCTCCCGCTCGAAGTGCAGATCAAGGACCACAAGGCGCAGCTGCAGTCGCGCCTCGACAACCTCGCCAAGATCAACGAGAAGACCACCTCGATCAACGAGCAGATGGCGATCCTCAAGGCCGCCGAAGCGAGTCTTCGCAAGCAGCGCGAGATGATCGAGGGCCTGATCGCGCGCGTCACCGCCCACGCCGCCGCCTCTTCGCTCGACACCGACGCGGCCCCGCCGCAGGCGCGCGAGCAGTCAGTGCCTGCCGAGATGATGCAGACCACGAAGCTCGCCGCGTTCGACCGTCCCGCGCCCAGGCCGGCCGCCCCGGCGCAACCTGCGAAGGCGGCCGAGCCGTTGGTCTCCGACGATCTCATGGCCCAGATGGCGGGAATCGGCGCGACCAAGCCCGCGCCGGCGCCCGCGTTCGAGCCGATGGCCACGCAGAAGATGCAGGCGGGTCCGGAGCAGACCCAAAAGCTGCCGGCGGGTGCCGACCGCACGCAGAAGATGTCACCCGAGGACATGGAGCGCACGCAGATGTCGCCGGAGAGCATGGAGCGCACCCAAATGTCGCCGGAGAACATGGAGCGCACGCAACGCATCAAGCCGCTCGAGCCCGGCTTTCGTCCCGATAGCACGCAGAAGATCGATGCGGCGCCGAAGCCCGAGTCCACCCAGAAGCTCGACGTGCAGCCCGGCCCGCTCGCGCCTTCGAGCGACCCCGAGACCACCCAGCGCATCGACGATTCGATCTGGCGCCTCGAGGAAGCCCGGCGCATCCTGCAGAACATTCCCCAGAAGTAGTTCGGCGTTCGAACGGACGCGAAGCGCCGTTCAACGCCGCGACCGAGTCAAACCAGGATCACGTCGTACTGCTCCTGCATGTAGGCGTTCTCGACCTGCATGGAAATCGGCTTGCCGATGAAGTCGCCGAGCTGCGTGAGGCTGGTCGCCTCCTCGTCGAGGAACAGGTCGATCACCTTCTGGGCGGCGAGGATGCGGTATTCCTTGGCGCTGAACTGGCGGTCGGCCCGGAGGATCTCGCGCAGGATCTCGTAGCAGATGGTCTGCGGCGCCTTGAGCTCGCCGCGCGCCTCGCACACGGGGCAGGGCTCGCACAGGACGTGGGCGAGCGATTCGCGCGTGCGCTTGCGAGTCATCTCCACCAGGCCCAGCTGCGAGAACCCGTTCACGGTTACGCGCGTGCGGTCGCGCGAAAGCGCCTTGCGGAATTCCGCGAGGACCGCGTCGCGGTGATCCTGGTTCTCCATGTCGATGAAGTCCACCACGATGATGCCGCCGAGGTTGCGCAGCCGCAGCTGGCGCGCGATCGCCTGGGCCGCCTCCAGGTTGGTCTTGAAGATGGTGTCGTCGAACGAGCGCCCGGAGACGAATCCGCCGGTGTTCACGTCGACTGTGGTGAGCGCCTCCGTCTGGTCGATGATCACGTAGCCACCGCTTTTCAGGTCGACGCGGCGGGCCAGCGCACGCTCGATCTCCTCCTCGACGCCGAACAGGTCGAAGAGCGGCCGCTCGCCGGTGTAGTGCTCTAGGATCGGGAGCGCCGCGCGCGTGTAGCGCGCGGCGAAGTCTCGCACTTTCGCAAACGTCTCGCGTGAATCCACGATGATGCGTTCGGTCGAATCGCTGACCAGGTCGCGCAGCACCCGCGCGGCGAGCGACAGGTCCTGGTAGAGCAGCGCCTGCGGCGCCGCGCTCTGCGCCGCCAGCTTGATCTGCTTCCACAGGGTGACCAGGTACTCGATGTCGGAGCTCAGCTCCGCGTCGGTCGCGGCCTCGGCCACGGTGCGCACGATGAAACCGCCGGCCTCGCCCTCGGGAATGAGCGACTGCACTTTCTCGCGCAGGTGCTCGCGTTCGGCCTCGTCCTCGATCTTCTGCGAGATGCCGATGTGGGGGTCCTGCGGCAGGTAGACCAGCAGCCGCCCGGCGATCGAGACCTGCGTGGACAGGCGCGCGCCCTTGCTGCCGATGGGGTCCTTGACCACCTGGACCAGGAGCGTCTGGCCTTCGGTGAGGATCTTCTCGATCGGGCGCTCGCCGCCCTCGGCGCTGCGCGAACCCCAGATGTCGGCCACGTGCAGGAAGGCGGCGCGCGGCAGGCCGATCTCGACGAATGCCGACTGCATGCCGGGCAGAACGCGGCAGACACGCCCCAGGTAGATGTTTCCGACCAGCCCGCGGCTCGAGCTTCGCTCGATGTGCAGCTCCTGCACCGCGCCCAGTTCGGTCACCGCCACCCGCGTCTCCTGCGGCGTGACGTTTATCAGGATTTGCTCGTTCATCGGGCTCACAGCCTTGGGGCCGTGATTCCCTCGTTATTCAAAGCGGTTGGTCCGTACGCTACGGGACCGTTACCCCGAATAGTCGCAGGAGGTTGGCCGTCTCGTAAAGCGGCAATCCCATGACCCCGCTGTAGCTGCCCTCCAGGCGCGAGACGAAGGCGCCGGCACGGCCCTGGATTCCATAGGCGCCGGCCTTGTCGAAAGGCTCGCCCGAAGCCACGTACGCGGTGATCCGGGCGGCGTCCAGGGGGGCGAAAGTGACGAGCGATTCGCTGACCGCCATCTCGACACGGCCGTCGAACTGCAGGGCCACGGCGGTCAGGACGCGATGCTGCGTCCCCGACAGGATCGCCAGGATGCGCGCGGCGTCGGCGCTGTCGACGGGTTTTCCAAGGATCTCGGAGCCCAGCGCCACGGTGGTGTCGGCGGCAAGCACCGGCTTCCTCTGAAGGCCGTGACGCGTCGTGACCCGTTCCCAGGCGGAGGCGGCCTTCATGAGGGTCACGCGCCGCACGTAGGCGTCGGGTTGCTCGCAGGGCTGCACCGCCTCGTCGGCATCGGCGTCCTGGCGCGTGCCGCCCCGAAACAGCAGGTGTTCGAACTTCACCCCCATCTGGGTGAGGAGCTCGCGCCGGCGCGGGCTGCGCGAGGCGAGGTAGATCACGCGAGGCTCGCGGTGATGGCCGCGGCGCACTCCAGCGGACGAGTGGCGATGGCGAAGTGCGGCCCTTCGAGGCGCACCACCCGGGGATTGGGGCACGCCGACTCGAGATGCGCCTGCGCCTGCGGCCCGATCACCGTGTCGGAGGTGAAGTGCACCAGGATGGTGGGGATGCTCAGCGCCCGCAACTGGGCGCTCACGTCTTCGGATGCGATCAGCCGCAAGCGTTCGGCAACCACGTCGTCACCCAGGCTTGCGAGAGCACGGGCCAGGCCCGCCGCCCAGAGCGTGCGGCGCGCATCCGCGGCCCACGACATCGGCCCCATGAACATCGGCCCGAGCTTGACCAGCCCCGGGAACGAGGCGCCCACCGCTGCGGCGTGCCCTACGGGGTTGCGCGCGAAGGAGGCGCACAGCACGAGAGCGCGCACGCGCGAGTCGATCGCCGCCCAGCGCGCGGCGATGAGCCCAGAGAACGACTCGGCGACGAGCACCGGGCTCCAGTCCACGGGCATCTCGCCCATCGCGTGCTCGCGATACGCGTCGAGCGATCCCAGCGCGCGGTTCGGATAGCTCACCGCGCGCACCTCGTGGTGCAGGGCAAGGGCGTCGAGGAACTCGCGCCGCAGCTCGGCGTGGCCGTCGAATCCCGGAAGGAATACCAGCTGGCTCATTCGCGATGGTACGGGTGGCGCGCGAGGATCGTCCACGCACGATACAGCTGCTCCGCCAGCAGCACGCGCGCGAGCCCGTGCGGCAGGGTGAGCGTGGAAAGCGACACGATCTTGTCGGCGCGGTTGCGCACCGCTTCCGACAGCCCGTCGGCCCCACCGATCACGAAAGCCGGGTGGCTGCCGTCGCGCAACCATCCGGAGAGCATCACCGAGAGCCCCTGGGTCGACACGCCCTTGCCGCGCTCGTCGAGGGCGATCAGCGCCGCGCCGGCCGGCAGCGCCGCGAGAATGCGCTCGCCCTCGAGCGTCTTCGCCCGATCGACGCTGCGACCGGCGCCGCGATCCTCGGGCTTGAGCTCCACCAGGTCGACGCGGATCTCCGGCGGCATGCGGCGGGTGTACTCCTGGACGCCCTCCTGGATCCATGGCGGCATCTTGTGGCCTACCGACAGGATCGAGACGCGCATCGCGCCCTCAGCGCGCCTTGCGGCGCGGGGCGGACTTCTTCCTGGTCGTTCGCGGGGCGGACTTCTTCTTCTTCGTGGCTTTCGGTGCGGCCTTCGCCTTCGCCTTGGCCTTCGTCGCCCGCGGCACGACCTTCTCCTTCACCTTGCGTGGCAGGCGTCGCGCGACCGCGACGGGGGTCGTGGAATTCACCACGCGGTCGAACTTGCCCTCACCCCAGAGCTCCTCGAGGTTGTAATAGTCGCGCACCGCCGGCTGCATCACGTGGGCCACCACGTCGCCCGCATCGACCAGGATCCACTCGCCGGATCCCTCGCCCTCGGTGCCGACGATCACGCTGCCCGCTTCCTTCAGCTGGTCGCGCACGTGGCGTGCAAGCGCATTGGTCTGCCGCGCCGAGTCGGCGCTCGCGACGACGATCCAGTCGAAGATCGGGGTGATGGCCCGCACGTCGATGGCGAGGATGTCGTGGGCCTTGATGTCCTCGAGGGCAGTGATGACGAGCTTCTTCTTGCCGGGTGTGGTCAGTTTTTTCATTTATAGAGATCGTGGGAGCGAACGAATTCGACCACCGGATCGGGAGTGAGGTAACGGATGGACGCCCCTTCCCCGGCGAGAGTTCTGGCCGCAGTCGAGGAAATTGCGATCGACGTCATGAAGAAGGTCATGATCTTGCCGGAGGGCGTCGACAGCATCTCGCGCTGGTTGAGCGTGATGCGCGGCCAGGCCTCCTTCGGGAAGGCTCCCGGCCCCTTGGACTGCCAGGTCTCGTCGCCCGCGCGGATGGCGATCACGAAATGGGCCAGGTCGAAGAGCTCGGTCCAGCGATGCCAGGTGTCGATCTTGGCGAATGCGTCGGAGCCCGTCAGGAACACGAGGGGCGTTTCCGGCCCACGCTCCTCGCGGATCTCGACCAGGGTGTCGTAGGTGTAGGTGGGCCCCTCGCGGCGCAGTTCGCGGTCGTCCACGTCGAAGCGCGCGTCGCGGGCGGTTGCGAGCTTCACCATGGTGAGGCGCTGGTCGTTGGTCGCGTGGGCCGCGCGGCCCCGGTGGTAGGGCAGGCCCGCGGGGAGGAAGATCACGCGCTCGAGGTGGAAGGCCTCGGCGACCTCGGTGGCGAGCCGCAGGTGGCCGAAATGGATCGGATCGAAGGTTCCGCCGAAAAGGCCGAGGGGGCTGGGAATCGAGCGCTCCGCCAAGTCAGCTGCGGACGTGGCCGTCGCCCAGCACGATCCACTTCTGCGAGGTGAGGCCCTCGAGGCCGACCGGCCCGCGGGCGTGCAGCTTGTTGGTGGAGATGCCGATCTCGGCGCCCAGGCCGTACTCGTAGCCGTCGGCGAAGCGGGTCGACGCGTTCACCATCACCGAGCTCGAGTCGACCTCGCGCAGGAAGCGCTGCGCGCGAGGCCCGTCGTCGGTGACGATCGCATCGGTGTGCTGCGAGCCGTAGCGGGCGATGTGGGCGATGGCGGCGTCGATCCCCGGCACGATGGCGATCGAGACGATCGGCGCGAGCCACTCGGTGTGGAAATCCTGCTCGGTCGCTTCCTTCACCTTCTTCACGCCCGCCTTGGCAAGGATCGCCCGGCTCTCAGGGCAGGCGCGCATCTCCACGCCTTTCTGCGCGTAGATCCGGCCGATATCGGGCAGCACCTTGGCGGCAATCCCCTGTGCGACGAGCAGCGTCTCCATGGTGTTGCACGTGCCGTAGCGCTGGGTCTTCGCGTTGTCGGCGATCGCGATCGCCTTGGTGGTGTCGGCGCGATCGTCGATGTACACGTGGCAGACGCCATCCAGGTGCTTGATCACCGGCACGCGGGCGTCCTGCATGACGGCTTCGATCAGCCCCTTCCCGCCGCGAGGCACCACCGCATCGACGTACTTGTCCATTGCCACCAGCTCGCCCACCGCCGCACGGTCCGCGGTGGCCACCAGCTGGATCGCATCCTCCGGCAGCCCTGCGCCTTTCAGGCCGAGGGCGAGGCACGCGGCGATCGCCTGGTTCGAGGCCAACGACTCGCTGCCCCCGCGCAGGATGCAGGCGTTGCCGGACTTCAGGCACAGGGCGCCCGCATCCGCCGTCACGTTGGGGCGCGACTCGTAGATGATGGCGATCACGCCCAGCGGCACGCGCATGCGTCCGACCTGGATTCCCGAAGGGCGGAAGCGCAGCTCGGTGACTTCACCCACCGGGTCGTGGAGCTGGGCCACGTCGCGCACCCCATCGGCCATCGCCTCGATCGCCTTGGCGGTGAGCGCGAGCCGGTCGATGAACGCGTCGTCGCGCCCTTCGGCGCGCGCGGCCTTCACGTCCTTGGCGTTCGCCGCGAGGAGCGATTTCTGGCGATCGACGAGCGCCTCGGCGGCGAGCTCGAGCGCGCGGTTCTTGGCGCCCGCCGTCGCCTTCGCCACCTCGCGGCTCGCGATGCGCGCGCGCTCGCCCATCGCGAGAATTTGCGAGCGCAGCTCGGAGTTGGCGGTCAGGTCGTTCATCTGCGTTCCCGCTCTAGTCGGCGACGGCAAGGACAGGCTTGGCGGCGAGGCCGAGAGCCAGTTCGACGAGATTGTCCCAGGGATCGCCGGTCTCGACGCCTTTGATCATGCGATCGATCCGGTGGGCCCGCAAGACTTCGCGGCTGAAGGAGGCAACCCCGTGGCGGCGCGCGGTTTTCTGCGCGAGGGCCATGCGCTCGGGTGAAAGGTAGCGCCGCGGGCGCTGGTTGGCGGCGAGCGCCATCATGAGGCGCAGCTCCTCGGCGAGCGTCCACAGGAGCAGCGGCAGCGGCTCGCCCTCGGCTTCGAGGGACGCCACCACGCGCACGATGCGCGCCGCGTCTCCGGCGTGGATCGCCTCCACCAGCGCGTCGCGTTCGAAGCGCGACACGTCGGTGACCGCATCGCGGATGGCCTCCAGGGTGACCTCGCCCGCGGGTAGCAGCAGGGCGAGCTTCTCCACCTCCTGGCGGGCGGCGAGCAGGTTGCCCTCGACGCGGTCGGCGAGCCATTCGAGCGTCTCCACCGAGGCGCGCTGCTCCTGGCGCGCGAGCCGCTCGGCGAGCCACTCGGGCAGCTCGTCGCGCGAGACCGCCTTCGCCTCGACCATGACTCCGGAGCGCTCGAGGACCTCGAACCACCTGGATTTCTGCTGCTGCCACTCGAGCTCGGGGAGCGCGACCAGGGTGACGGTGTCGTCGGGCAGGCGCGCGCAATACGCTTCGAGCGCGCGAGCGCCCTCGGTGCCGGGCTTGCCGGTGGGAATGCGCACTTCCACCAGGCGCTTCGAGGCGAAGAGCGAGAGGTTGGCTGCGCCCGCGGCGAAACGGTTCCAGTCGGCGCCGGGCTCCGCGAAGAACATCTCCCGCGAGTCCGCGCCACCGCGGCGCGCCGCATCGCGAATGCGGTCGGACGCCTCGAGTGCCAGCAGCGCCTCGGCGCCGTGAACGGTGTAGAGCGGGGCAACGCCCTTGCGCAGGTGGCCCTCGAGCTGGCGCGTGGTGATCTTCATGGCGCTACATGTCGCGCCGGGCGATGGCGACCTGGCGCAGGATCCGGTCGGCGATCTCGGATTGCATGTCCTTGAAGAGCAGCAGCTCCTCGGCTTCCTTCGCGATCGGCGCCGCCTCGCTATAGGTGATGGTGCGGCGCGCGGTCGCCTCCACCGGGGCGATCACCGGAACCTCGCGCCCGGGCACGAGGAGCTCGTAGCGCACCGCGAGGCGCAGCTCGAACTCGTAGACTCGGCCGGTGCCGGTGATGGTGTGGATCGACTTGTCGCGAACCTCGGCGATGATGCGCAGGTGCGCCTCGGCCTCGGGGGCGGTCGCCACGACGCGCGTGGGCCCGCTCGCGAGCGTCCTGCGGATCTCCTGCGCCACGCCTGCGCCCGGAACGAACAGCGTCTTGATGCCGACCGCGGGATCGCCGCGCAACTGGAAGCCGCAGGAGGCAAGGAAAAGAAGAATTGTCATCCCCGCGAAGGCGGGGATCCAATTGGGCCCCCGCCTTCGCGGGGGAGACAAGGACCTAAACAACGACGTTCACCAGCCGCCCCGGCACCACCACCACCTTCTTCGGCTTCTGGCCGTTGACGAATTTCTGCACCGCGTCGTCGGCGAGCGCGAAGGCTTCGATTTGCTCGCGGCTGGCGCTCGCCGGCACGTTCAGGTGGCCGCGCAGCTTGCCGTTGACCTGGACCACGAGCTGGATCGAGTCCTGCACGAGTGCGCGCGGATCGACCGTGGGCCACGGCTGCTCGATGAGGCGCGTTCCGGGGCGCAGTTCCGCCCACAGCACGGTCGCGATGTGCGGCACGATGGGCGAGAGCATCAGGATCGCGTCTTCGAGGACTTCCTGTGCAACGGCGCGCGCCACCAGGCCGCGGTCGCGCAGCTTGTCGAGGAGGTTGAGCAGCTCGCGAATCGCGGCGATCGCGGTATTGAACTGCAAGCGGCGGCCGTAGTCGTCGGCCACCTTGTCGATCGTCTTGTGCAGCTTGAAGCGCAGCTCCCTGAGCTCGCTCGAAAGCTCGGCCGATGCGTAACGCGGCACGACTCCCGTTTGCACGTGCTCGTGCACCGTGACCCACAGACCTCGCAGGAACCGGAAAGACCCGTCCACGCTCTGGTCGGACCACAGCATCGTGTCGGTCGGCGGGTTGGCCTGCATCACGTAGAAGCGCGCGGTGTCGGCGCCGTACCGCTCGATCATCTCCTGCGGGTCGACGCCGTTCCTCTTCGACTTGGACATCGTGCCGATGCCCTCGTACTCGATCTCGCTGCCGTCGCTCTTGAGCGTCGCACTCGTGACCTTGCCCTCGGCATCGTGCGCAACCTGCACCTCGTCGGGCGCGAAATACTCGATCCTGCCCTTCGCCGTGCGCCGCGAGTAGATGTGGTTCAGCACCATCCCCTGCGTGAGCAGGTTCGCGAACGGCTCGTCGGCCTTGACGAGCCCCATGTCGCGCATCGCCTTGGTCCAGAACCGCGCGTAGAGCAGGTGCAGGATGGCGTGCTCGATGCCGCCGATGTACATGTCGAGCGGCATCCAGTACTGCGCGCGCTCGTCCACCATCGCGGTCGCGTCGGGGCACGTGTAGCGCATGAAGTACCAGGACGAGTCGACGAAGGTGTCCATGGTGTCGGTCTCGCGCCTGGCTGGGCCGCCGCACGTCGGGCACTTCGTCTCGTAGAAAGCGGGCGACTTGGCGAGCGGGCTTCCGGTGCCGTCGGGCACGAGGTCCTCGGGGAGAACGACGGGAAGCTGGGCATCGGGAACGCCGACGTCGCCGCATTGGGCGCACTTCACGATCGGGATCGGCGTGCCCCAGTAGCGCTGGCGCGAGATTCCCCAGTCGCGCAGCCGGTACTGGACGCGCTTCGTCCCGAGGCCCGCCTTCTCGAGCGCAGCGGCCACCGCATCGATCGATTCGATTTGTGCGAGGCCATCGTAGGCACCGGAGTTCACGTTGCGTCCGGGCGCCTCGTACCACGGCTCCCATTCGTCGAGCGAATACTCCTGGCCGTCGACCTCGATCACCTGGGTGATCGGCAGCCCGTACTTCTTCGCGAAGGCGAAGTCGCGCTCGTCATGGCCCGGAACCGCCATCACCGCGCCCTCGCCGTAGCCCATCAGCACGTAGTTGCCGACCCACACCTCGATCGGCTCGCCGCTGAAGGGATGGAGCACCTTCAAGCCGGTGGGCATGCCCCGCTTCTCCATCGTGGCGATGTCGGCTTCCTGGACGCCGCCCTTCTTGCATTCCTCGATGAAATCGGCCAGGGCGGCGTTGCCCTTGGCCGCTTCAGTGGCGAGGGGATGCTCTGGCGCGACCGCCGCGAACGTGATCCCCATGATGGTATCGGCGCGGGTGGTGAAGACCTTGAGGCCGGCCTTGCCGTCGGCCATGCGCTTCGCGGTCTGCGCCGCATAGGGCAGCGTGAACTCCACGCCCTCGCTCCTGCCGATCCAGTTGCGCTGCATCTGCTTCACCTGCTCGGGCCAGCCGAGGCCGTCGAGGGAATCGAGCAGCTCGTCGGCGTACTGCGTGATCCGCATGTACCACATCGGGATCTGGCGCTTCTCGACCACGGCGCCGGTGCGCCAGCCGCGCCCGTCGATCACCTGCTCGTTGGCGAGCACCGTCATGTCGACCGGATCCCAGTTCACCACGCCGGTCTTCTTGTAGATGAGGCCCTTCTCCCACAGGCGCAGGAAGAACCACTGGTTCCAGCGGTAGTAGGAGGGCGAGCAGGTCGCGACCTCGCGCGTCCAGTCGATCGCCCAGCCCATCGCCTGGCACTGCGTCTTCATGTAGGCGATGTTGTCCCAGGTCCACTTCGCCGGCGGCACGCCGTTGGCCATCGCGGCGTTCTCGGCGGGCAGGCCGAACGCGTCCCACCCCATCGGCATGAGGACGTTCCAGCCCTTCATGCGCATGAAGTGGTAGAGCGCGTCGTTGATGGTGTAGTTGCGCACGTGCCCCATGTGCAGCTTGCCCGACGGATACGGCAGCATCGAGACGCAGAAATACTTGGGCTTGGGCGAAGCGTCAGGGGCGACGAACGCGCGGCTGTCTGCCCATTCCTTCTGGACGGCGGGTTCGATCGCCCGCGGGTGGTATTGGGGTTCCATGGAGGCGAAATTATATCAGGCGAGCCCCACCAAACCCTTGATTTCACGCGCAGTTGGGTGCATTTTTGCGCCATGAAAACAATCGCGACGCTGTTTGCATCCTGCACCCTCGCAGCGATCCCCGCGCTCGCGCAGCCGGCCGTGGTGGAAGCCGTCCAGCACCCCGCCTGGCTAGAGCGCGGCGGCAATGCGGTGCCGCTCACTCCGGGCATGCAGCTGGAAGCGCAGGATCGGCTTCGCACCGGCGGCAATGCACGCGTGCAACTGAAGCTCGCCGAGGGCAGCGCGGTCAAGCTCGGCGAGAACGCGCAGTTCGTGATCGAGCGTGCCGAGGATCGCGGCGTGTTCCGCGCGACGCTCGCGGTGATCGCCGGCGCTTTCCGCTTCACGACGCGCCCCGGGGGCCGCACCCGCGACGTGTCGATCAAAGTGAAGAACGTGACCGCCGGCATCCGCGGCACGGACCTGTGGGGAAAATCGACCGACCAGCGCGACCTGGTGTGCCTGCTGGAAGGAAAGATCACGGTCGGCTCGCAGGGACACCCGACCGTCACGCTCGACCAGCCGCTCGATTTCTACCAGAAGCCGCGCGACGGGGCCCCCGAGGTGGCCAAGGTGGATGCGAGGCAGGTCGACGAGTGGGCGCGGGAAACCGAAATTTCCGCCGACGGGGCGACCGGGGGGCGCTGGCGGGTGGTGGCGGGCCTCAAGCCCAAGCGCGACGCGGCCATGGCCTTTCGGGGAATGCTCCGAGGCGCCGGATACCCCGCGGAAGTCGTTGCAAAGGAAGGATATTTCCTGATCCAGGTCGCAGGCCTCGGGGGCGAGTCGCAGGCCCGGACCCTGATGGAGAACCTGCGGGGCGTGAAGGGTGTGGTGTTGCCGACGGTGCACGAGGGCCCCTGAGGGCGCGGAACTTCTGGGTCCGACCGGTGGTCGATCCATAGTCACGCACGCTGCGTGGCCTAGCAGTTGGGGCAGACAGTTGAAGGGCGCCTTTCAGGCGCCCTCTTTTTTTGGGAATTCGGATGCGGCGGCGCGGCATCCGGCATGAAATAATTACAGGCTCGAACGCGCCCTCTGTCATGTCCCGCCTCGTTTCCGGTCTCAATCCCGAGCAGCTCAAGGCCGTCACCCTGCCGCGCGAGTCCGCCCTCATCCTCGCGGGCGCCGGCAGCGGCAAGACGCGCGTGCTCACTACCCGCATCGCGCACCTGGTCGAGTCGGGACAGGTGAGCCCCAACGGCATCCTCGCGGTCACCTTCACCAACAAGGCCGCGCGCGAGATGCTCACGCGCCTCTCGGCGATGCTGCCGATCAACACGCGCGGTATGTGGGTGGGCACCTTCCATGGCCTGTGCAACCGGCTGCTGCGCACGCACCACCGCGATGCGGACCTGCCGCAGCTCTTCCAGATCCTGGATTCCGGCGACCAGCTCTCGCTCATCAAGCGACTGGCCAAGGCGCAGGCGATGGACGAGGAGAAATTCCCGCCACGACAGCTGCAGCAGTTCATCAACAACTGCAAGGAAGCGGGGCTGCGCGCCAACGCCGTCGAGGCAGGCGACGAGTTCACGCGCCGGATGGTCGGCTTCTTCGCCGACTACGACGCCCAGTGCAACCGCGAGGGCGTGGTCGACTTCGCCGAGCTGCTGCTGCGCACCTTCGAGATGCTCGCCAGGCACCTGAACCTGCTGCAGCACTACCAGAGCCGCTTCCGCTACATCCTCGTCGACGAGTTCCAGGACACCAACAAGCTGCAGTACAAATGGATCAAGCTGCTCGCGGGGTCCAATGGGTGCGTGTTTGCGGTCGGAGACGACGATCAATGCCTGCCAGCCGGCACGCTCGTGACCATGGCGGATGGCTCGCGCAAGCCAATCGAGGCGGTTGGAGAAGGCGACCGCGTCCTGTCGTGCTACGGATCTGGAGACTTTCGACCGGCGATCGTGATGAAGCGTCATTCGAGCGCCGCCAAGCGCGAGTTGGTGGAAATTCGGACTCGAGCCGGTCGTTGCGTCGTGAGCACTCCCGAGCACACCCATTTCGCCGGCTACCTGTTGGGGGAAACCCCGCAGCTTTACTTCACCTATCTCATGCACAAGAAGGCCGTGGGGTATCGGCTGGGGACTTCGTGCGTGTACACGCAGGGCCAGGTGAAGCCGATGGTCGGCTGTCGCCAAGGCTCGATTCAGGAGCATGCCGATGCGACCTGGGTAGTCGGGACGCACGCCAGCGAGAACGATGCGCGTTTCGACGAAGTCTCGTTATCGCTCAAGTTCGGCATTCCCACCTTGCCGTTCGTGCCTAGGGTTGGTGGGTCGGTGCGAGGACTGGTGCACGACGCGGCGTACATCTCGCGGCTTTATCGTGAACTCGATACCGCTAGCGGCGCGGCGAAGCTGCTGCTGGACCGCGGCCTGCGCCAGGACGAGCCGCATCATGTCGCCATGTCCCGCGACTCCAATCGTCGCAATGTGGTGGTGACCCTGTGTGGAGATCGCCGCGGCGCGAGCCCCATGCATCGGGTCTGCGCCATGGGCAATGATCCCACCCGGCGCAAGGCGCTGGCCGACGCGGGATTCAGCGTACGGCCCGCGAAGAAGGGTTCGGGCAGCTGGCGTTTCGAGACCGCGCGCAAGGACTATGGGGAAATCATGGCGTTGGCCGAGAGGGCGTGCGAGGTTCTCGAAGGTCGGATCGTTCAGAGGGCGAACCTTCACGGCAAGTCGCTCCCTTTCCTGAGCGCCGGTTCGGTGAAGCCGGGCATGGCGATGATTGCTGGGGATGGCGATCTCGATATCGTTGAGTCTGTCCGCAGGATTCCGGGCCAGCGCCGCAAGGTCTTCGACATCGATGTCTTTCCCACCCACAACTACGTGGCGGGCGGTCTCGTCACGCA
The DNA here is from genome assembly GCA_031381925.1 of Burkholderiales bacterium. Classification (GTDB taxonomy): domain Bacteria; phylum Pseudomonadota; class Gammaproteobacteria; order Burkholderiales; family Usitatibacteraceae; genus Usitatibacter. The sequence continues at coordinate 13,902 of JANMYH010000141.1, forward strand.
CAACTCGATATACCGCTTCCGCGGAGCTGAAGTCGGCAACATGAACGAGTTCGTGCGCGACTTCGCGATTCGCGAGGTGGTGAAGCTCGAGCAGAACTACCGCTCGCAGGGCCACATCCTCGACGCGGCCAACGCGATCATCGCGCAGAACAAGGCGCGCCTGGGCAAGAACCTCTGGACCGACGAGGGCAAGGGCGAGCAGCTGCGCGTCTACGCTGCGGCCAACGACGACGAGGAGGCGCGCTTCATCGTCGACGAGGTGAAGCAGCTGCACCGCGAGGGCATGGCGCTTTCCGACATGGCGCTCCTCTACCGCTCCAACGCCCAGTCGCGCATCCTCGAGCACGCCCTCTTCCGCGCGAGCCTCGCGTACAAGGTCTACGGGGGCTTGCGCTTCTTCGAGCGCCAGGAGGTGAAGCACGCGATGGCTTACCTGCGCCTCGCGGCCAACCCGGACGACGACACCGCCTTCTCGCGCGTGGTGAACTTCCCGCCGCGCGGCATCGGCGCGCGCTCCATCGAGCAGCTGCAGGAAGCTGCCGAGGCCGGCATGGGCAGCCTCATGCACGTCGCGCGCTCGGCCGTCGTGGGCGGGCGCAGCGGCTCGGCGATCGCGCAGTTCGTGGCCATCGTCGATTCGCTGAAGCATTCGGCCGAGACCCTGCGGCTCCCGGAGCTGATCGAGGAGATCCTCGAACGCAGCCGCCTGAAGGAGTTTTACGCGGCCGAGAGGGACGGGCAGGATCGCCTTGAAAACCTGCACGAGCTGATCAACGCCGCGGCGCTCTTCGCCGAGGATTTCGAGCATGGCCTCGAACCCGCGGGCGAAGCGCAGGAGGATGTCGCGGTCCTGGCCGGCACCCCGGAGCAGCAGCTGCTCGCCGCGTTCCTGTCCCACGCCAGCCTCGAAGCCGGCGAGCGGGAGGCGGCCGCGGGCCAGGATGCGTTGCAGCTCATGACGGTGCACTCGGCGAAGGGACTCGAGTTCTCGGCGGTATTCATCTCGGGCCTCGAGGAAGGGCTCTTCCCCCACGACAACAGCATGCTCGAGGACGGCGGCATCGAGGAGGAGCGCCGCCTCATGTACGTGGCGATCACGCGCGCCCGCAAGCGCCTCTACATCTCCTACGCCGGCAGCCGCATGCTGCACGGCCAGCCGCGCTACGGGATCGTGTCGCGTTTCGTCGACGAGATTCCGGCCGAGCTCTGCAAGTGGATCGTGCTGCCCGAAAACCGGGGACAGACCACGATTTTCGTAAGGCTAAACTAAAATCGTGGTCTGTCCCCGGTTTTCGGCAACGGCGGCGCCTGGGGTGTCGGAGGCGGCCGCGCGCCCGCCGCCGATCGAGACCGCTATCCCACCCCGCCCCAGCGCGCGGGCTTCGAGATGAAGCGGCCCGACGAGCACCCGTTCGCGATCGGACAAAACGTGCGCCACGCGAAGTTCGGCGAGGGCGTGGTGATCAACTTCGAGGGCCGCGGGCTCGATGCGCGCGTGCAGGTGCGCTTCGCCCTCGAGGGCACGAAGTGGCTGGCGTTGCAGTACGCGAAGCTGACCGCGGCATGAGGCGGTTCGCCACCGTCCTGATCCTGGTGTCGGGGCTCTTCGCGGTGTTCCTGGCATTCGCGCATTTTCAGTCGGTGGAGGGCGCGCGGCAGCTCATGGCCTCGGGCGCGCAAGCGGAAGGCACCGTCACCGAGCAGTCGGGCACGCGGGGCAGCAACGCGAAGTTCTACAGCTACACCTTCCGTGCGGGAGCGCGCGAGTGGGTGGCCACCCGGCGCGACATCCCCTGGGCGGCACGCGAGATTCCGGTTGGGGCGAAGGTCGCGGTCCGCTACGACCCCGCCAAGCCCGAGCGAAGCATCACCGCGGCCGAGCTGGAGGAGGCCGAGAGCTGGGGCAACCGGCTGCTCTTCCCGCTCATCGCCGCCGCGTTACTCGGCTGGGGAGCTGCGCGGATCGCGAGGCGCAACAAACCTCCTACTTGAGCGTCACGTCCGTATCCACGGCCGCGCTCTTCTTCGAGTTCAGGTCGCGAACGACGAATTTCACGTTGTACTTGCCGGGCGGCGCCGAGTTCAGGGTGAGCGAGAGGTTGAGGAAGATGTCCTGCGCGCGGCTGCGGGTGGGGAGCCGGAAAGTCATGAGCTTCGGCTGCTTCATCGTTTCGCCGGTCGGACCGCGAATCTCCACGTCCACGTCGAAGGCGGGCTCGAACTGCCCCTTGGCGTTCTTCGGATAGAGCAGGTTCTTGGGCTCGCCGTAGAAAAGGAGTTTCTCGCTGCGGCTGTAGACGGCATTGGCCCGCGGCTCGTAGTCGCCGAAGTATTGCGCGGGCCTGGAAACCGCCATGAACGGCTTCACGACCATCGGGGCGGCTTCGCGCGCCTGGGCGAGGTCGCGTTCGAGGGTCTCGATGTCGGCGGCACGGACGGTGATGAAAAACGAGGTGACCAGCGTGACCAGCGCAAGCAGCAGGCGGGGCATTGCTTCCTCCCGGGAGTCGATCGGCCCGGCCATGGTACGCCCGCGAATCGCGGCTGGATATCGGGCTAGGGGGCCTTGGCGCCGTCCTCGAACACCTCGCGATAACCGACATAGGTGCTGATCACCATCATCGGGATGACGACGATCAGCCCGAGGGCCCAGGGGATCAGCGCCGCGAAGAACAGCGCCAGCAGCACCAGCCCGTAGACCATCATGGCGCCAAGGTTTGCGAGGGCGGCGTACACGCTCCAGCGAATCGCGTGGGCCGTGGTCATGCCGTGGAGCGCGATGAGCGGGGGCGCGAACCATACGGCGCCCTTGACGGTCACCGTCAGGATGAATCCCAGGGCGAGGATCCACTCGCGCCCCTTCAGCGCTTCCACGTATTCGTTCACGGTGAACGGCTTGTCGCCGGTTCCGCCCATCGGCAGGCCGAGGAGTGCCATCAGCGCGAAGATCCCGATCTCGGCGATCAGCAGGAGCGCGCCCAGATTGACCAGCGCGCGCACGTTGCGGCGGAAGCCGTGGAAGAGGTCGCCCATCGCGACGGGCTCCCCGGCCTGCTGGCGAACCACCGTGATCGCGAAGCTCGCGAAGAACACCGGCTGCAGGAAGTTGGCGATCACGCCGCCGATCAGCGGCACGAGGATCAGCCCGAAGGTGATGACGAGCCAGCCGGTGGTGAGCCCGATCCACGCCATCGGCTTCGCGCGAAAGAGCCCGAAGGCCGCGCCCAGCCATGCCACGCCGCGGCGCGCGGGGATCTCCGTGACCTTGATCGCCGCGTCCATCAGCCGGGGGCGCGGGCGTGCGCGATGTGGTGCTCGAGCAGGCGCCGCGAGAAGGCGTGGTCCTTGTCGATCGTCATGTGCGAATCGCGAGGGAAATGGTTGTAGCCCAGGCGTCCCAGCCAGGTGCGTAGTGCCGCGCGCCGCAGCATCGCGGACCAGAGCTCGAGCTCGAGCGCCTCGAGCGGGCGCAGCTCGCCGTAGCCCTCGAGGAAGGCGCCCGCCCGCTCCCGATCGAGGGTGGCATCCCGATTCACGCACCAGTCGTTCACCGCGATCGCCACGTCGTAGAGCAGGACGTCGTCACACGCGAAATAGAAGTCGATCACCCCGGGCTGGCCGTCGTCATCCCAGAGCACGTTGTCGTGGAAGAGGTCGCCGTGGATGACGCCTTGCGGCAGCACGGTGTCGTCGTGCATCGCCTGGTAGCGGTTCTCCGCGGCAATCAGGTCGTTTTCCGCGCTGGAGAGCCGCGGCGCGAGCTTTTGCGCGAAGTCGGTGCGCCACCCGGCCCCGCGCCAGTTCTCGAGGGATGCGTCGTACTCGACCCCGGCCACGTGGATCGCGGCGAGGAGCGCGCCGACGGTGGCGCAATCCTCGCGCGT
>JANMYH010000172.1:0-39228 GCA_031381925.1 Burkholderiales bacterium
GGCCGAGATCCGCGGCACTTTCCAGGGCGAGATGACGGCGCGCAAGAAGCTCGTGATCCATGCGAGCGGGCGCGTGTCGGGCAAGATCCGCTACGGCAAGCTGCTGGTCCAGGAAGGCGGCGAGATGAGCGGCGACGTGGCAGCGCTCACCGGGCAGGAGCAGCAGGCCGCGCGCTAGCGCTCGCCAGCTCCCGCAGGCGGCCCTTGAGGACCTTCCCGCTCGCTGCAGCGGGAAGCCTCTCCATCACGATCACCTCGGCGGGGCGCTTGTACGGGGCAAGGCCGGCCGCGGCAAACTGGAGCAACTCAGCCGCGCTCGCGCGGCTGCCTGCGACCAGCTCGACGAACGCGACGACCTCCTCGTTGCCTTCGACCGCCCGGCCCACCACCGCCGACTGCGAGACGTCCGGGTGGGCGTTGAGGACCGCCTCGACTTCCACCGGGAAGACATTGAAACCCGAGCGGATGATGAGCTCCTTCATCCGGCCTTCGATGTGCACCGCGCCGTCGGGCTCGATGCGTGCGAGGTCGCCGGTGGCAAGCCACCCGCCGGGGTGCAGCGCCTCCTGGCTCGCGCGCGGGTCACGGTAATAGCCGCGCATCACGTTGGGCCCGCGCACCCACAGCTCGCCCACTTCTCCCGCCGCGGCATCCACGCCGCCCACCTGCACGATCCTCAGGTCCACGCCGGGAAGCGCCTGGCCGACCGAGCAATCGCGGCGCGGCGCATCGTGGCGTGTCTGCGTGACCGTCGGTGCCGCCTCGGTGAGGCCATAACCGTTGTGGAGGGTGAGGCCGAAGGCCGCTTCAACGTCGCGCTTCACGCTCGCGGCCAGGGGCGAGCCCCCGCAGGAGATTGCGCGCAGTGCCGGCGCGCTCAACCGGCACGCCGTGGCCGCGAGGAACTCGAGGTACTTCGAGTACACCGCGGGCACGCCCTGGCAGACCGTGACCTGGCCGTCCTCGAGCGCCGCCTGCATGCCGGTGGGCGTGAATCGCGGCTGCAGGTGGATCGCGGCGCCGGCGAGCAGCGAGCCCATGCACATCGAGGAGAGCCCGTAGACGTGGGACAGCGGTAGCACCCCGAGCACGCGATCGCCCGGGGTGAGGGCGCGCAATCGCGCCGCGGCCGCGGCGACGAAGAGCAGGTTCGCGTGGCTGAGCATCACGCCCTTGGGCGCGCCCGTGGTGCCGGTGGTGTAGACCAGCGCCGCGACCCTGTCTGGGGGCGCCTCGCGGGCGGGCTCGGGATCGCCGGGCGCGTCGCGGGTCGAGCGCAGGACCGTGCCCCATGCCCCCGTCGCCATCGGCTCGGTCGCGTGGCGCACGGCATGCGCGGCGGCATCGGGCGAGGCGTCGGGCAGGTAGAGCACGCAGCGCGCGCCGCAGTGCGCGCGGATCGCATCCACCTCGCGCGCCACGAGGCGCGCGTTGACGTTCACGATCCAGGCGTCGAGCGTGGCCACCGCGAAGAGCAGCGCGACCAGCGTGGCGCAGTTCTCGCCCACCACCATCACGCGGTCGCCGGGCCGCACCCCCTGGGCGCGCAGCTGCGCGGCAAGCCGGATTCGGGCGGCTTCGAGATCTCCCCAGCTGAATTTCCCGGACGCATCCACGAGCGCGGTCGCGTGGGCTTGCAGCCTGGACCAGTGCCCGGGGATGTCCTCGAGGCGCTTCATTGCGGCCATGATAGTCGGGCCCGTGGCCCGCGGGCGCGCTAGCGGGAGGAGTCGCGCGCGAGGACCGCGGCGAGGCCCACGTAGCTGGACGGGGTGAGCGCCAGCAGGCGGGCACGCTCCGCCTCGGGGATCGGCAGCGCGCGCACGAAGGCATGCAGGCCGTCGCGGGTGATGCCGCCCTTTCCGCGCGTGAGCTCCTTCAACTTTTCGTAGGAATCCGGTACGCGGTGGGCGCGCATCACCGTCTGCACCGCCTCGGCGAGCACGTCCCACGATTCCTCGAGATCGGCGGCGATGCGCGCGGGGTTGGCCTCGAGCTTGTCGAGGCCGCGAAGGCACGAGTCGTACCCGAGCAGCGCGTAGCCGAACGCCACGCCCACGTTGCGCAACACGGTCGAGTCGGTGAGGTCGCGCTGCCAGCGCGACACCGGCAGCTTCTCGGACAGGTGGCGCAGGATCGCGTTGGCGAGCCCGAGGTTGCCCTCGGAATTCTCGAAGTCGATCGGGTTCACCTTGTGCGGCATGGTCGAGGAACCCACCTCGCCCGCCTTCACCTTCTGCCTGAAATAGCCGAGCGAAATGTATCCCCAGGCATCGCGGTCGAGGTCGATCAGGATGGTATTCAGGCGGGCGGCGGCGTCGAACGCCTCTGCCATCGCGTCGTGGGGCTCGATCTGGATCGTGAGGGGGTTGTAGGCCACGCCCAGTCCGGTCACGAAGCGCTCGGCGAAGCGCGGCCAGTCGACGCCGGGTGCAGCCGCGACATGCGCGTTGAAGTTTCCCGTGGCGCCATTGATCTTGCCGAGCAATTCGACCTGGGCCAGGCGCGCGCGGGCGCGCTTCAGGCGATGCGCGACGTTGGCCATTTCCTTGCCGAGCGTGGTAGGGGTCGCGGGCTGGCCGTGGGTGCGCGAGAGCATCGCGACATCCGCGTGTTGCGCGGCGAGCGCATCGAGCCGCTTCACGATCGCGTCGATGGTCGGCAGCAGCACCTTGTCGCGCCCGCCCCGGAGCATGCGCGCGTGCGCCAGGTTGTTGATGTCCTCCGAGGTGCACGCGAAGTGGATGAACTCGGCCGCGCCCGCGACCTCCGCATTCGCCGCGAAGCGCTCGCGCAGCCAGTACTCGACCGCCTTCACGTCGTGGTTGGTCGCCGCCTCGATCGCCTTGATGCGCTCGGCGTCGGCGAGCGAGAAGCCGTTCGCCGCCTCCTGCAGTTGGGTGCGTGCCGCGGCGGAGAAGGGCGGCAGCGGGCCGAACGTGGGCTCCTCGCCCAGCGCCAGCAGCCATGCGATCTCGACGGCAACGCGCTCGCGCATCAGCGCGAACTCGCTGAAGTGATCCTGCAGCGGCCGGGTCCTGGCGGCGTAGCGCCCGTCGAGGGGGGAGAGTGCGGTGAGGGCGGAAGGCATTTGGAGAGCGGGAATTTTATCACCCGCTGCTATACTGCGCCGCGTTGCGCTACGCCCGGCGCGATTTTCAATCACCCGAGAGGATTTTCAATGAAGCTCGTCGGCTCGCGGACCTCCCCCTACGTGCGCAAGGTGCGCGTGATACTCGCGGAGAGGAACCTGCCGTTCGAGTTCCTCGAGGAGAGCGCGTGGAACGCGGACACCACGGTGCCGCGCTACAACCCGCTCAACAAGGTTCCGGCGCTGGTGATGGACGACGGCGAGGCGATCTACGATTCCGCGGTGATCTCGGAGTACCTCGACGCGCTGTCGGGCGGCGGCCTGATTCCCGCCGGCGCGGCCGAGCGCGCACGGGTGCGCCGCGACGAGGCGCTGGGAGACGGCATCGCCGATGCGGGCATCGCCACGTTTCTCGAACGCAAGCGCGAGGCGGCCCGGCAGGATCCCGCCTGGATCACGCGCCAGCTCGACAAGGTGGACGCGGGCATCGCCGCGCTCGCGAAGGCGCTCGGGCCGGGACAGCATCTGGGAGGCGGGCAGCCGAATCTCGGCGACATCGCCTGCGCCTGCGCGCTCTTCTGGGTCGAGTTCCGGATGCCGCAGGTGCGGTGGCGGGATTCGCATCCCAACCTGAAGGCGTGGGCCGAGCGCATGGAATCGCGCCCCGCGTTCCAGTCCACCCGGCCGGGCTAGCGGATCACGCCGCCACCGAGGCATTCGTCGCCGCGGTAGACCACCGCCGATTGCCCGGGTGTCACCGCCCATTGCGCAACGGCGAAGTCGAGCGCGAAGGCCGAGGGATCGTCGACCTGCAGCGCGCACGCCGAGTCGGACTGGCGGTAGCGCGTCTTCGCCCCGAGACCCGCTGCCCCCGCCGCGGGAGGCATGCCCGAGATCCAGCTCGCATCGCCGGCCGCCAGGCGGTGCTTGAGCAACAGGCCATGGTCATGTCCCTGGACCACCGTGAGCGTGTTGCTCGACAGGTCCTTGCCTGCGACGTACCAGGGCTCGCCCGCGCCCGAACGGCGCCCGCCGATGCCCAGGCCCTGCCGCTGCCCGATGGTGTAGTACATGAGGCCCTCGTGGTCGCCCACGCGCTCGCCCTCCGGGGTCTGCATCGGGCCTGGCTCCCGGGGCAGGTAGCGCGACAGGAACTCGCGAAACGGCCTCTCGCCGATGAAGCAGATGCCGGTTGAATCCCGCTTCGCGTGGTTGGCGAGGCCCGCCTCGCGGGCGATCTGGCGCACCTCGATCTTGTGGAGATGGCCCACGGGAAAGAGCGTGCGCGCGAGCTGCGCCTGGTTCAGGCGGTGCAGGAAATAGCTCTGGTCCTTGCCGGGATCGAGGCCCTTCAGCAGCACGAACGCGCCATCGCGGCGCTCCACCCGCGCGTAATGGCCGGTGGCGATGCGCTCGGCGCCCAGCGCCATGGCGTGATCGAGGAAGGCCTTGAACTTGATTTCGGCGTTGCAGAGCACGTCGGGATTGGGGGTGCGGCCCGCGCGGTACTCGGCGAGGAAGCTCTCGAACACGCGCTCGCGGTACTGCACCGAGAAATTCACCGCCTCGATGTCGATGCCGATGCGCTCGGCCGCGGCCGCGGCGTCGACGAAGTCCTCGCGCGTGGAGCAATACTCGCCGTCGTCATCGTCCTCCCAGTTCTTCATGAAAAGGCCCACGACGTCGTGTCCCTCGCGCTTGAGGAGCCACGCGGCCACGGCGGAGTCGACCCCTCCGGAAAGCCCGACGACGATTTTCATTCTGGCAGGAGACGGGAGCGTGAGATGGGAAGCCCATTTTACGGGCCCCGGAATGCGAAAGGCGGAGCCGGGGCTCCGCCTTTCGTTGCGTGCCAGCGGCGATTACTTCTTCGCCGCGTCTTTCTTCACTTCGGCTTTCGGGGCCTCGGCCTTCACAGCTTCGGCTTTTGGGGCGTCGGCTTTCGGGGCGTCGGCTTTCTTCTCGGCCAGCTGCTTCCTGGCCTTCTTCTCGACCGCGGTCAACGCGTTCTTCCTGGGGGCTTCGGCCTTCGCGGACGGCGAGGCGGGAGCGGCGGGCGTCGCCGGCTTGGCCGGGGCGACAGCAGGCGCGGCCGGAGTGGCCGGCTTGGCGGGGGTCGCCGGGGTTGCTTGGGCGAACACGGCGATCGACGCCGTGGCGAACAGCGCGGCGATCAGGGCGGACAGCTTCTTCATCGTTGTTTTCCTAGAGTTGGGTATTGAATGAGCAAACCATTAACGCGTCGACTGCGCTGATTTTCAGCCTCGTCACCCACGTTAACGCGGCGCATTATACCGGCGTTGACAAGCCCGGGACGTGGTCCCGGAACGCGGTCACGCGGTGTCGCGCAGAGAGGCGGGCGTCGGCGCCGGGACGTCGCACCACATTCCGGATTCGAGGCCCGTGATGTTCCACGGGCCGATCCTGAATCGCACCAGGCGTAACGTCGGCAGCCCCACGGCGGCGGTCATGCGACGCACCTGGCGGTTGCGGCCCTCGGTGATCTGGATCTCGATCCAGCTGGTGGGAATGGCGCGGCGCACGCGGATCGGGGGGGCCCGATCCCAGAGCCCTTCGGGCGAATCGATCGCGCGCGCCTTCGCCGGGAGTGTGGCCCCGTCGTTCAGCGTGACACCCGCGCGCAGGCGCCCGAGGGCATCCTCCCCGGCGATTCCTTCGACCTGGGCCCAGTAGCCCTTGGGGAGCTGGTGTCGCGGATTGGCGATCGCAGACTGCAGGCGGCCATCGTCGGTGAGCACCATCAGGCCTTCGCTGTCGGTATCCAGGCGGCCGGCGGGATAGACCGCGGGCACGGGGATGAAGTCCTTGAGCGTGCGGTGGCGCCCTTCGGGAGTGAACTGGCAGATGACCCCGAAAGGCTTGTTGAAGAGAAGGACCCGGCTCATGGGTGCAGGTCGCGATCGACCCCTTTGCTATAATTTTCGATTGTGCCCCCGAACAGAAAGAATGCCGTGCGATGAGCAAGATCAAGGTCAGGAATCCGATCGTCGAGATGGACGGCGACGAGATGACGCGCATCATCTGGAAGAAGATCCGCGAGGAGCTGATCCTGCCCTACCTCGACGTCGACCTTAAGTACTACGACCTCGGAGTCGAGCATCGCGACGCCACCAACGACCAGGTGACGATCGATGCCGCCAACGCCACGCGCAAGCACGGCGTGGCGGTGAAGTGCGCGACGATCACCCCGGACGAGGGGCGTGTCAAGGAATTCAAGCTGAAACAGATGTGGAAGAGCCCGAACGGGACGATCCGCAACATCCTCGACGGCACCATCTTCCGCGAGCCGATCATCTGCAAGAACGTGCCGCGCCTGATTCCCCACTGGGACAAGCCGGTGGTGGTGGCGCGCCACGGATTCGGCGACCAGTACCGCGCGAGCGAGATCAAGTTCGACGGCCCGGGTACGCTCACGATGACGTTCACGCCGAAGGACGGCGGCCCGCCGATCGTGAAGGAGGTGTTCCAGGCCCCCGCGGCCGGCATCTCGATGGCGATGTTCAACCTGGACGAGTCGATCCGCGGATTCGCCCGCGCGTGCTTCAACTACGCGCTCAACCGCAACTACCCCGTGTACCTGTCGAGCAAGAACACCATCCTCAAGGTGTACGACGGGCGCTTCATGATCCTCTTCCAGGAGATCTACGACGCCGAGTTCCGCGCGCGCTTCGAGGCGGTGAGCCTCACCTACGAGCACCGCCTGATCGACGACATGGTCGCGTCCAACCTCAAATGGAGCGGCGGCTACCTGTGGGCTTGCAAGAACTACGACGGCGACGTGCAATCGGACACCGTCGCGCAGGGCTACGGCTCGCTCGGCCTCATGACCTCGGTGCTGACCACGCCCGACGGCAAGACGGTCGAGGCGGAAGCGGCGCACGGCACGGTGACCCGGCACTACCGCATGCACCAGCAGGGCAAGCCGACCTCGACCAACCCGATCGCGTCGGTCTACGCATGGACGCGCGGGCTCATCTATCGCGGCCGGATGGACGATACGCCCGACGTGGTCAAGTTCGCCCAGACGCTGGAGAAGGTGTGCGTGGACACGGTCGAGTCCGGAAAGATGACCAAGGACCTGGCGATCCTGGTTCGTCCGGACCATCCGTTCCTCACCACCGAGGAATACATGGATGCGGTCGACGCCGAGTTGAAGAAGCGCATGCAGTAAAGCGCTTCTTCAAGTCCGGCCCTCGAGCCACGACAAAAAAGCCCCTGCGGCTCACGCCGCAGGGGCTCTTCAATGCTGAAGACTGCTCCCCTTTTATGCCGCCTGGATGTTGGACGCCTGCTTGCCTTTGGGGCCCTGCGTCACGTCGAAGGAGACCTTTTGGCCTTCCTTGAGGGTCTTGAAGCCCTGCATCTGGATCGCGGAGAAGTGCGCGAAGAGGTCTTCGCTGCCGTCGTCGGGGGTGATGAACCCGTAACCCTTCGCGTCATTGAACCACTTCACAGTTCCGGTTGCCATTCGATTGCTTGCCTCTTGTGAAACGGGTGGAGTCCCGCACGTCGTTCGGATCGAGGCCCCGCACGTCAAAAGGCGATGCAGAATCCTTGAAACCAAACTCCAACGCGCTTTTTACGCGCCGCCCCGGGGAGTGTCAATAGCGCCCTCCCGAGGTCGAAAAGCGGGCCCAACCGATTGAAGGGTCTTGAAAAACCCCCTTCGGTTGTCCATATTAGAGTGACTTCGTTCGTTTCACCCCAGGAAGGGACCGGGGGGCGGCCGTGAAAACCGCCCTCGACGCTGCTTATCCATGGCCGAAAAACCCGCCAGCTCCACCGTAGTCAAGCCCACTGAAGCCCAGGTCAAGCCGCCGCCCATGTTCGAGGTCGTCATGTACAACGACGACTACACGCCTATGGAATTCGTGGTGGAAGTGTTGCAGGTCTTCTTCACGCTGACCCGGGAACGCGCCACCCAGATCATGCTCAAAGTGCATACGGAGGGCCGGGGAGTCTGCGGGATCTTTCCCAAGGATGTGGCCTCCACCAAGGTCGAGCAGGTAACCGCATATGCGCGCCAGCACCAGCATCCGTTACAGTGCGCAATGGAGGAAACATGATTGCCCAGGAACTTGAAGTCAGCTTGCACATGGCCTTCGTGGAGGCCCGGCAGAAGCGCCACGAGTTCATCACCGTCGAGCACCTGCTGCTGGCGCTCTGCGACAACCCCTCGGCCTCCGAGGTCCTGAAGGCCTGCGCCGCGAAGATCGACGAGCTCAAGAAGGCGCTTTCGGACTTCGTGATGCAGCACACGCCGACGGTCGCCGGAACCGGCGAGGTCGACACCCAGCCCACGCTCGGCTTCCAGCGGGTCATCCAGCGCGCCATCCTGCACGTCCAGTCGTCGGGCAAGAAAGAGGTGACCGGCGCCAACGTCCTGGTCGCCATCTACGGCGAGAAGGACTCCCACGCGGTCTATTTCCTCCACCAGCAGGGCGTTTCGCGACTCGACGTCGTGAACTTCATCTCCCACGGGATCACCAAGGCGCCCCAGGCGCCGGGATCGCGCGAGGAAGGCGAGAGCGAGACCGAGGCGCCCGAGGCGCAGTCGGGCGGGGCGCTCGAGAGCTTCACCCAGAACCTGAACCAGCTTGCCATCGACGGCAAGATCGATCCCCTCATCGGCCGCGAGTCCGAGTTGGAGCGCGTGGTGCAGATCCTCTGCCGCCGCCGCAAGAACAACCCGCTGCTCGTGGGCGAGGCCGGAGTGGGCAAGACGGCGATCGCCGAGGGCCTCGCCAAGCGCGTGGTCGACGGGCAGGTTCCCGAGATCCTCGGCAAGGCGCAGGTTTTCGCGCTCGACATGGGAGCGCTGCTGGCGGGCACCAAGTATCGCGGCGACTTCGAGCAGCGCCTGAAGGCGGTGCTGAAGCAGCTGGTCGACAATCCCAATGCGATCCTCTTCATCGACGAGATCCACACGCTCATCGGCGCGGGCAGCGCCTCGGGCGGCACGCTCGACGCTTCCAACCTGCTGAAGCCGGCGCTCTCGTCGGGCGCGCTCAAGTGCATCGGCGCGACCACCTACCAGGAATACCGCGGCATCTTCGAGAAGGACCACGCGCTGTCGCGGCGCTTCCAGAAGGTGGACGTGAACGAGCCGTCGATCCAGGAGACGGTCGAGATCCTGCGCGGGCTCAAGTCGCGTTTCGAGTCCCACCACGGCGTGAAGTACACGGCCAACGCCCTGACGACGGCCGCGGAGCTGTCCGCGCGCTACATCAACGACCGGCACCTGCCCGACAAGGCGATCGACGTGATCGACGAGGCCGGGGCGCTGCAGCGCATCCTGCCCAAGTCCAAGCAGAAGAAGGTGATCGGCAAGCCCGAGATCGAGGAGATCGTCTCCAAGATCGCGCGCGTGCCCGCTCGTAATGTCTCCAACGACGACCGCTCGGCCCTGAAGAACCTCGATCGCGACCTGAAAGCGACCGTGTTCGGCCAGGACAAGGCGATCGACGCGCTTGCCGCTGCCATCAAGATGGCGAGAAGCGGCCTTGGCAATCCGCAAAAGCCCGTGGGCAGCTTCCTCTTCTCGGGCCCCACCGGGGTCGGCAAGACCGAGGTCGCGCGGCAGCTGGCATTCATCATGGGCGTGGAGCTGATCCGCTTCGACATGTCCGAGTACATGGAGCGCCACGCGGTGTCGCGCCTCATCGGCGCGCCCCCGGGCTACGTCGGCTTCGACCAGGGGGGCCTCCTGACCGAGGCGATCACCAAGCACCCCTATTCGGTGCTCCTGCTCGACGAGATCGAGAAGGCGCATCCGGACATCTTCAACATCCTGCTGCAGGTGATGGACCACGGCACGCTCACCGACAACAACGGCCGCAAGGCCGATTTCCGCAATGTCGTGATCGTGATGACGACCAACGCCGGCGCCGAGGGGCTTTCCAAGAACTCCATGGGATTCTCGACGATCAAGACGGCCGGCGACGAGATGGGCGAGATCAAGCGCATGTTCACGCCTGAATTCCGCAATCGCCTCGACGCCGTGGTTTCGTTCGCCGCATTGGACGAGCAGGTCATCATGCGCGTCGTGGACAAGTTCCTGATGCAGCTTGAGTCGCAGCTGAACGAGAAGAAGGTCGAGGCGCTCTTCACCGAGAGCCTCAAGAAGTACCTCGCCAAGAATGGGTTCGATCCGCAGATGGGCGCGCGCCCCATGGCGCGCCTCATCCAGGACACGATCCGGCGCGCGCTGGCCGACGAGCTTCTGTTCGGCAAGCTGGCCAACGGCGGGCGCGTGACCATCGACCTGGACGACAAGGGCCAGGTCATCCTCGACATCGCGCAATCGGCGCAGCCGGCGGAGCCTTCGGTCGAGTCCGCCTGAGCAATCCGCAGGACCCCGTGGAAACGCCCGCTCCTGCGGGCGTTTCCACTTATGAGCTATCCTCGCGGCTGCTTCCCCAACCTCCACGAAAGACCCCCATGAGAGCTGCCGCAAGGGCCCTGGCCGGGCTCATCGCCGTCTCGAGCGCCGCGGTTGCGCTGGCCCAGCAGCCGGCCCCGCCGCCTCCCACATTCGCGCCCCCGAACCTCTCGGAGAAGGGGGTGGCATCGATGGCCGCGAACTGCGCCGCGTGCCACGGCACGAAGGGGCGCCCGGCTGCGGGCTCCAACGTGAGCGCGCTCGCCGGACGCGATGCCCGCGAGATCGTCGAGACCATGGGGCAGTTCAAGGAAGGCAAGCGGCCCGCGACGGTCATGCATCAGATCGCCAAGGGGTACAGCGAGGCGGAGATTGCCGCGCTCGCGGCGCATTTCGCGGCGCAGCGCTGAAAGGGGACGACATGACGATCGATCGCAGGCAGTTCCTCAAGGTGGGTGCGGCGGGTCTCGCGCTGGCGGGCGTGAGCGGATGCGCGGGCATGGGCGGCCCGGCGGCCAAGGCACGCGTCGCGGTCGTGGGCGGCGGTTACGGCGGCGCCACGGCGGCCAAGTACATCCGCATGCTCGATCCGGGTATCGAGGTCGTCCTGATCGAACCCAACGAGGCCTTCGTCTCCTGCCCGATTTCCAACATGGTGCTCGGCGGCTTCAAGACCCTGGCCGACATCACGACTCCCTATTCCGGGTTGACGAGGCACGGCGTGAGGGTGGTTCGGGACTCCGCCACCGCGATCGACGTGGAGAAGAAGCAGGTCCGGCTCGCGCGGGGCGATTCCGTGTCCTTCGACCGCGTGATCGTCTCGCCCGGCGTGGATTTCATGTGGGAGGCGCTCCCCGCGATGGGATCGGCCGATGCCCAGGGGCGCGTCTTGCACGCTTGGAAGGCGGGCCCGCAAACTGCGCAGCTGCGCCGCCAGCTCGAGTCGATGCGCGACGGTGGCGTGTACGTCCTCACCGTGCCGCTCGCGCCCTACCGTTGCCCCCCGGGCCCCTACGAGCGCGCCTGCCAGGTGGCCGCGTACCTCAAGGCCGCCAAACCGCGCTCGAAGATCCTGATCCTCGACGAGAACGCGGATGTGACCTCGAAGGGCCCGCTCTTCAAGAAGGCCTGGGCCGATCTCTACCCCGGAATGATCGAGTTTCGGGGCAACAGCAAGCTGGTCGACGTCGACGTGGGCGGGAGCACTGCAAAGCTCGAATTCGGCGACGTGAAGGCCGATGTCCTCAACGTCCTTCCGCCGATGAAGGCGGGGAGTGTCGCCGCCCCGTTCATCACGGCGAACCGGCGCTGGTGCGAGGTCGACTGGACGACTTTCGAGTCCAAAGCCGCCAAGGGCGTGCACATCCTCGGCGACTCGCTGCAGATCGCCCCCGCCATGCCCAAGTCGGCCACCATGGCGAACGGCCACGGCAAGGTCTGCGCGGCCGCGGTCGTGAGCCTGCTGAACGGCGAGGCGCCGAATCCCTCGCCGACCCTCGTGAACACCTGCTACAGCATGGTTTCCGACAAGCTCGCGATCCACGTCGCCTCGGTCCACAAGTACGACACCAACGACCGCACCTTCAAGGCGGTGCCGGGCTCGGGCGGCGTGTCGTCCGCGATGAACGAGGCCGAGGGCATCTTCACCATGAACTGGGCGCGCAACATCTGGGCCGACACGCTCGCGTAGGTCGAGGCCGCAAATCATGACGCGACGCATCCTGGTGCTGTTCCCGGACGAATGGGATCGCGCGAGCGCGCACGACCCCCGATACCGCGACCGTTTCGAGTTCGTCTTCGAGGGCTTCGACCTCTTCAGCTTCCCGGACAACGCGCGCCTCTTCACCTTCGACGCGCTCAAGTTCGTCGAGCGGATGGTTCGCAAGCACGCGGGGCGCGGCATCGAGGCGGTGGTCACCTCGGACGAGCAATTCGGCCCGTTCCTCGCGTCTCTGGTCGCGCAGCGCCTGGGCCTGCCCCATACGCCGCTCGACGCGGTCCTGCGCATCCAGCACAAGTACTACGCGCGCCAGGCTTTCGAGCGGATCGCGCCCGAAGCCAACGCGGGTTGCGCGCTGATCCGGCGGGATTTCGGCAGGAACGGCACGCGAGAGGATGTCCCCGTAGCGTTTCCCTTCTATGTGAAGCCGGCGAAAGCGGCGTTCTCGGTGCTGGCGCGACGCGTCGATTCCTTCGATGAGCTGTACCGGCACACGCGCTTCGGCTGGTTCGAGCGCGCCATCATCGACCGGCTGGTGCAGCCGTTCGCCGACGTGATGCGCGCGCACTCGGATCTGACCGAGGACCCGTTCAGCATGGTGTGCGAGCAGATCCTGCGCGGCGCGCAGGTGACGGCGAACGGATTCGCACGCGACGGAAAGGTCACGATGGTCGGCACCGTCGACTCGATCATGTATCCGGGGACCGACCAGTTCCAGCGCTTCCAATACCCATCGGCGCTTCCCGCCGAACAGCTCGCGCGCATCGACCGGTTGGCGGTGCGCCTCATCGAGGGCCTCGATTTCCGCCACGGCCTGTTCAACGTCGAGATGCGCATCGACCCGTCCACGGGCCAGCTGCACGTGATCGAGATCAACCCGCGCGCGGCCGGGCAATTCTTCGACCTGTTCGAGCGCGTCGACGGCTACAGCCTGTTCGAGGTGCTGCTCGACCTGCATTCAGGCCGGGAGCCGGTGGTTCGCCGCGGCGAGGGGGCGTGCCGGCACGCGGCGAGCTTCGTGCTGCGCGACCTGTCCGGGGAAGGGCTGTCGCGTTGGCCCTCCGCGGCGGAGCTGCGCCGCATCCAGGAGCGCAATCCCGACGCCCACGTGATGCTGTACCCCAAGCGCGGCGCCGACCTCGCCCGCGAGATGAAGTGGCTGGGAACCTACCGCTACGGGGTCATGAACCTGGGAGCACCGACGCTCGAGGATCTGTTCGCGCGCTATCGCCGGCTGTGCTCGGATATCACCTTCCACCCGCGCGGCCACCGGCTCCACGATGGGGCCCGGCCCTTCGAGGAGGGTGCCGGAGCGAAGCGGCCCGGCTAGCGCGCCGGGGAAGCGACCCAGGCATCATCGTAGCCGGGGTGGGTGAGCGCGGTGAGCACATGGTCGCGCCACGCGCCGTCGATGAAGAGGTAATTCTTCGCGAGCCCCTCGCGCTCGAAGCCCAGCCTTTCGAGGAGCCGGCGGCTGCGCTCGTTCTCGGGCCGGTAGTTGGCCATGATGCGGTGCATTCGCATCGCGTCGAACATGAAGGCGTTGGCCGCGCGCAGCGCCTCTTCCATCAGGCCACGGCCCTGTTGGGAGCGCGCGATCTGGTAGCCGAGGTGGCAGGCGTGGAATGCGCCACGCACGATGTTGGTGTAGTTGCAGGTGCCCAGGACCGGGGCCCCATCGGCATCGCCCTCGCGGGGCTGCAGCACGAATCGCACCGCGCGATCCGCGTGAAACTCCTCGACCGAGCCCGCCAGGCGCTCAGCCCAGAAAGCCTCGGTGAAGAACGCGGGCGCCGGGGGCGGCGACCAGCGCTCGAGGTGGCCCGCGAAATTCGCCTCGAGGAATTGCGCGATCGCCGACTGCATCCCCGGGCGCGCGAGGCGCAGGGCGAGCCGCGGCGTCTCGATCTGGGGCAGCAGGGAGGGTTCCTAGGGCGCGAACACGCGCCACTGCTGCGGCCAGCCCTCCATCGGGGCACGCTTGAAGCCGCTCTTCGCGAACTGGTGCCAGCGTCCCACCACGAACGCGATCACCGCGTTCGCGTAGGCGTTCGCATCCCAATCGGCGGGGAAGGTGCCCGCGGCCATGGCGAGCCGCGTGCTCTGCCGAAGGCTCGCCTCCAAACGGTCCAGCAACTGGTTGACCCGCGCGAGCAGCCGCTCGTCCTCGTTCACCAGCGCATCCCCGATGAGAACGCGCGTCATTCCCGGATTCTTCTGCGCGAATCCGAGCAGTGTCGCGACCGTCGCCTCCACCTGCTTGAGCGCGTCCTGTTCCTCGGCCTGGATCTTGTTCACCAGGCCGAAAACGGTTTGCTCGATGAACTCGATCAGCCCCTCGAACATCTGCGCCTTGCTGGAGAAATGCCGGTAGAGCGCCGCCTCCGAGACCTCGAGCCGCGCGGCCAGGAGGGCCGTGGTGATGCGCTCGCCCTTGGGGTCCTCGAGCATCGCAGCGAGCGTCTGCAGGATCTGGGCCTTGCGCTCCCCGGTCTTTGCCATCTCGCTCCCCTTGGTTACCGCCGGCCGCCGAAAATCGAGCCCAGCACGCCACGAATGATGCGTCGGCCCACCTCGCTGCCGATGGCCCGCGCCGCACTCTTGGCGGCTGCCTCCATGGGGCCCTCGCGCGTGCGGCCCTTCGCCCCGCCAGCGCCCGGAAGGCCGAGCTTGTCGAGGATCCCGCCCAGCCCACCCGTAGTGGGCGCGCCCTCCGGGGTCTTCGCCTGCGCGCGCGCCTTGAGCTCCTCGTAGGCCGATTCGCGATCGACTGTCTTCTCATAGTGCCCGGCAACGAGCGAGCCGTCGATCACCTTGCGCCGCTCTTCGTCGGTGAGCGGTCCGAGGCGCGAGGCCGGCGGAATCACGAACGCCCGCTCGACGATGCCGGGCCGGCCCTTCTCGTCGAGAAACGAGATGAGGGCCTCGCCCACGGCGAGCTCGCCGATCACCTTCTCGACATCCAGGTTCGGGTTGGCGCGAAACGTGGTCGCCGCGGCCTTGACGGCTTGCTGGTCGCGCGGCGTGAAGGCGCGCAGCGCGTGCTGCACGCGGTTGCCGAGCTGGCCCAGCACCGTTTCCGGCACGTCCAGCGGGTTCTGGGTGACGAAGTACACGCCCACGCCCTTGGATCTCACCAGGCGCACGACCTGCTCGATGCGCTCGAGCAGCTCCTTCGGCGCGTCGTTGAAGAGCAGGTGCGCCTCGTCGAAGAAGAACACCAGCTTGGGCTTTTCCGGGTCGCCGATCTCGGGCAGGGTCTCGAAGAGCTCCGAGAGCAGCCACAGCAGCATGGTGGAGTAGACGCGCGGGCTGGCGAGCAGCTTGTCGGCGGCGAGGATGCTGATCACCCCGCGGCCGCCGTCGGTCTGCATCAGGTCGTCGAGGGAGAGCGCGGGCTCGCCGAAGAGCTTGTCGCCTCCCTGGGACTCGAGCGACAGGATGCCGCGCTGGATCGCGCCGATGCTCGCGGTGGAGATGTTGCCGTACTGCGTCCTGAACTGCGACGCGTTGTCGCCCGCGAATTGCAGGATTGCGCGCAGGTCCTTGAGGTCGAGCAGCAACATTCCCGAGTCGTCCGCGATCTTGAATACCGCGGCGAGCACGCCTGCCTGCGTCTCGTTCAGCTCGAGCACGCGCGCGAGCAGGAGCGGGCCCATCTCGGAGATGGTCGAGCGCAGCGGGTGGCCCTTCTCGCCGAACACGTCCCAGAGCATCACCGGGGAAGCGCGATAGGTGAAGTCCTGGAGGCCCAGGAGCTTCACGCGCTCGGCGACCTTGGCGTTGGCTCCGCCCGCGGCGGCCATACCCGCGAGGTCGCCCTTAACGTCGGCCATGAAGACCGGGACGCCGATGGAGCTGAAGCGCTCGGCGAGCGTTTGCAGGGTCACCGTCTTGCCGGTGCCGGTTGCGCCGGTGATGAGGCCGTGGCGGTTGGCCATCGCCGGAAGCACTGCCAGGTCGATCTTCGACTTGGCAACCAGCAGCGGTGAAAGCACGTTTTTCGCTCTGGAGAAGGGCGGGAGGCGAATGTTACCATTACGTTTTACCGCTCGCTTCGACATGGAAGCCGCGACACCGAGACCCATATGGCGGGACACAGCAAGTGGGCGAACATCCAGCACCGCAAGGGTCGCCAGGACGCCAAGCGCGGCAAGATCTTCACGCGCCTCATCAAGGAGATCACGGTCGCCTCGCGCATGGGCGGCGGCGACCCCGCGATGAACCCGCGCCTGCGGCTCGCCGTCGACAAGGCCTACGAGAACAACATGCCGAAGGACAACGTCGAGCGCGCCATCAAGCGCGGCTCAGGCGATCTCGACGGCGTGGCCTACGAGGAGATCCGCTACGAGGGTTACGGCCTGAATGGCGCGGCCGTGATCGTCGACACGCTCACCGATAACCGCATCCGCACGGTGGCCGAGGTGCGCCATGCGTTCTCCAAGCACGGGGGCAACCTCGGCGCCGCGGGTTCGGTCGCGTTCCTCTTCAAACATTGCGGCCAGCTGCTGTATGCGCCGGGGACCGACGAGGACAAGCTGATGGAGGCCGCGCTCGAGGCGGGCGCCGACGACGTGGTTACGCACGACGACGGCTCGATCGAGGTGATCACCGAGCCCTATTCATTCACGGCCGTCAGGGCGGCCCTCGAGAAGGCGCGCTTCAAGGCGGAGCTGGCCGAGGTCACGATGAAGCCCGCGGCGGAAACCGAGATGACCGGCGAGGACGCGGCGAGGATGCAGAGACTCCTCGACGCGCTCGAGGCCCTCGACGACGTCCAGGACGTCTACACCACCGCGGCGCTCGCTTGAGCGGGGTGGCCACGATCCGCATCCTCGGCATCGACCCCGGCCTCGGCGTGACCGGCTACGGCGTCGTCGAGAAGCAGGGCTCGACCCTCTCCTACATTGCGAGCGGGCGCATCGTGTCCGACCCGAAGCAGCCGCTCGCGTTGCGCCTGCAGACGATCCTCGCCGGATTGCGCGAGGTGATCGAGGGATTCAGTCCCGTCGAGGTCGCGGTCGAACAGGTGTTCGTGAACGTGAATCCCCAGTCGACGCTGCTGCTCGGACAGGCGCGTGGCGCCGCGATCTGCGCCGCGGTGATTGCGCGACTCCCGGTGGCCGAGTACACCGCGCTTCAGGTCAAGCAGTCGGTGGTGGGCCAGGGGCACGCGCGCAAGGAGCAGGTGCAGGAAATGGTCAAGCGCCTGCTCAAGCTCACCGGGTTGCCGGGCGCCGACGCGGCCGATGCGCTCGCCTGCGCGATCTGCCACGCCCACGGGGGCCTGGGCGCGATGCCCGCCCTCGGGCGGCGCGTGCGCGCCGGGAGGATCTCGTGAGGGGCGCGGGAAACGGCGCGCGAGGCGCCAGATGATCGGCCGCATCCAGGGAATCCTCGTCGAGAAGAATTTTCCCCAGGTGATCGTTTCGTGCAATGGCGTGGGCTACGAGATCGACGTGCCGATGAGCACGTTCTATCCGCTCCCGCGCACCGGCGAGGAGGTCACGCTGCTGACCCATCTCGTGGTGCGCGAGGACGCGCACCTGCTCTACGGATTCGTCACCGCCGGGGAGCGTGCCGCCTTCCGGCAGCTTCTCAGGATCAGCGGCGTCGGCCCCAAGGTCGCTCTCTCGGTGCTCTCGGGCATGTCCGTCGATGACCTCTCCGCGGCGGTCTCGGCGGAGGATAGCGCACGGCTCACGAAGATCCCGGGCATCGGCAAGAAAACCGCCGAGCGCCTGGTGCTCGAGCTGCGTGACAAGCTGCCGAAGACCATCAGCGTGGCGCGCTCGGCCGACGCGGCCGCGGCCGGATCCGACGTGCTCAATGCGCTGCTCGCCCTTGGCTATAATGAACGCGAGGCGGCGACGGCGGTGAAGCAGGTGCCCGCGGAGCTGCAGCTTGCCGACGCCATCCGCAACGCATTGAAGCACCTCTCCAAGCCGTGATCGAAGCCGACCGACTGATTTCGGGGGGCAAGGCCTCCCCCCTGGAGGAGGGAGAGGAACGCGCCCTTCGCCCCAAGCACCTCGCCGAGTATGTGGGCCAGGCCAAGATCCGCGAGCAGCTCGGGATCTTCATTTCCGCCGCGCGCAATCGCAAGGAGGCCCTCGACCACGTGTTGCTGTTCGGCCCCCCGGGCCTGGGCAAGACCACGCTCGCCCACATCATCGCGCGCGAGATGGGCGTGAACCTCAAGCAGACCTCGGGTCCGGTGCTCGAGCGGGCCGGCGATCTCGCCGCGATCCTCACCAACCTCGAGCCCAACGACGTCCTTTTCATCGACGAGATCCACCGCCTCTCCCCGGTGGTCGAGGAGATCCTCTACCCGGCCCTCGAGGACTACCAGATCGACATCATGATCGGGGAAGGCCCGGGCGCGCGCTCGGTGAAGCTCGACCTGCCGCCGTTCACCCTCGTCGGTGCGACGACACGCGCCGGGATGCTCACCAACCCGCTGCGCGACCGCTTTGGGATCGTGGCGCGGCTGGAGTTCTACACGCCCGACGAGTTGCAGCGCATCGTCCACCGTTCGGCGAAGCTCCTCGCCGTCCAGATCGAGGATCACGGTGCGCTGGAGATCGCGCGGCGCTCGCGCGGCACGCCACGCATCTCGAACCGGCTGCTGCGCCGCGTGCGCGACTTCGCCGAGGTCAAGGCCGCGGGGATCGTCACCGAGGAGGTGGCCGACATGGCGCTGCGCATGCTCGAGGTCGATGCGATGGGGCTCGACGTCATGGACAGGAAGCTCCTCGAGGCGGTGATCCACAAGTTCGGCGGCGGCCCGGTGGGAGTGGAGAACCTCGCTGCCGCGATCGGCGAAGAGCGCGATACCATCGAGGACGTGCTCGAGCCCTTCCTCATCCAGCAGGGATACCTGCAACGCACGCCGCGCGGGCGGCTGGCCACCGCGTCGGCTTACCGCCACTTCGGCCTCGTGCAGGACGCCGAGCGGCGCGAAGGCGGGCTATTCCCGTGAGCCGGATCGTGATGAAGCCCACGTTGCAGCCCGAGCTCTTCGTGTACTCGTTCCCGGTGCGGATCTATTTCGAGAACACCGACGCCGGCGGCGTGGTGTATCACGGCGAGTACCTCAAGTTCATGGAGCGCGCGCGCACCGAGTGGCTGCGCCACCTCGGTTTCGACCACCAGGCGCTCGCACGCGACCACCGCATCGTCTTCGTGGTGACTGCCGCCGCGATCGAGTTCACCAAGCCCGCCCGGCTCGACGACACCCTCGCGGTGAGCGTGCGCCTGGAGTCGCTCGGCAAGGTGCGCTGCGTCTTCATCCAGGAGATCCGGCGTGACGACGAGGCGCTGGTGAAGGCGCGCATCACCGTGGCGTGCGTGGCGGGCGAGCATTTCAAGCCGGCCGAGATCCCCGAGGCGTTGCGCAAGAAGATGGAGGCCGCCCTGTGATCGTCAGCCACGACCTGACCATCGTCTCGATGATCATGAACGCGAGCATCGTCGTGAAGTTCGTGATGGCATTGCTGGTGCTCGCCTCGATGCTGTCGTGGACCTACATCTTCATGAAGCTCTTCGGCATCCACCGCGCGCGCCGCCAGACCGAGGAGTTCGAGCGCGAGTTCTGGGGCGGCTCGGACCTGGTCGGCCTCTACCAGCGTGCCGCGAGCGGGCGTTACGCCGCGGTGGGACTCGAGCGCATCTTCGAGGCGGGATTCAAGGAGTTCCTCAAGCTGAAGGGCCGCCCCGGATCGGACCTGTCGGCGCTCCTCGACGGCACGCGGCGCGCCATGAAGGCGACCTACCAGCGTGAGATGGACCTCCTGGAGTCGCACCTGTCGTTCCTCGCCACCGTGGGCTCGGTGAGCCCGTACATCGGGCTCTTCGGGACGGTGTGGGGGATCATGAACGCGTTCCGCGGATTGTCGAACGTGGCGCAGGCGACCCTCGCCCAGGTCGCGCCGGGCATCGCCGAGGCGCTGGTTGCGACCGCGATGGGCCTCTTCGCGGCGATTCCCGCGGTGATCGCATACAACCGCTTCAGCCACGATATCGACCGGCTCGCGAGCCGTTACGAGAGCTTCATGGAGGAATTGCAGAACATCCTGCAGCGCCAGGCCCATTTGCCCGACCGCGATGCCACGACCACCGTGGCGCAGCGGCCGCGCTAGCAGGCTCGCCGCCTTGAACGGGGTGCGAATCGCCGGCGCGGGGGCCTTGCTTCCGTGAGGCGGCCGCGCCGCGCGATGGCCGAGATCAACGTCGTTCCCTACATCGACGTGATGCTGGTCTTGCTGATCATATTCATGGTGGCCGCACCCCTCATCAACCCGGGGCAGATCGACCTGCCGGAGGCGGCCGCCAAGCTCAATCCCGCAGTGGCGCCGCTCGAGGTGCGGGTCCGAACGAGTGGCGAGCTCTTCCTGGTCGACCGCTCACGGTCCGGGGACGAGACTCGCGTCAACCGGCAGCGCCTCCTCGAGATCGTACGCGACGCGCAGAGCGCCAATCCCGGCCAGGCGGTGGTGATCGCGGGCGATCGCAACGTGCGCTACGAGGAGGTGCTCCAGATCCTCGACCTCCTGCAGCGCAGCCAGGTGAAGCGCGTGGGGCTGCTGGCGCGACCGTCGCCGTGAAGGCCGGCACGCAGGAGCCTGCCGCCCTCGAGAAGCGCGCGCAGCCCGGGCGCCTGCGGTCGATCTTCCTGGCGGTCGCGGTGCATCTCGCCTTTTTCGCGCTCATCATCTTCGGCGTGAGCTGGCAAAGCAGCCCCACGCCGCCGATGCAGGCCGAGCTCTGGGACAAGTTGCCGCCCGCGCCCTCGAAATCCACGCCGCCCAGGCCCCAGCCCGATCCGCCGAAGCCCGATCCGCCGAAGCCCGATCCTCCCAAGCCGGCCGACGTGAAGCCCGAGCCGCCGAAGCCCGACCCGGCGATCGCGCAGCGGCTCGAGCGCGACAAGCGCGAGAAGGACAAGCGCGAGCGCGTCGAGAAGCAGAAGCTGGACGAGGCGAAGAAGAAGCGCGAGGACGACCTCGCGAACAAGAAACGCGAGCAGGACGACGCGGCGAAAAGGAAGCGCGAGGACGACAAGCGCAAGGTGGAGGAGGAGCGCGCGCGCAAGGACGCGGAGCGCGTTCGCGAGGAAGCCACGAGCGCCCGCCAGAAACTCATCGACGGGTTCGTGGACAAGATTAAGGCTAGAATTCGAGGCAGGGCCAACGTCCCGGACACCGTTTCCGGCAAGCCCAGCGTCCAGGTGCGCATCCGCATACTTCCCGGCGGCGAGGTTCTCGACATCGCCGTCACCCGATCGAGCGGCAACCGGGTGTACGACACGGCCATCGAGAGGGCCATCCGCAGCGCCTCGCCCTTGCCGGTTCCGGAAGCCAACTCGGAACTTTTCCCCCAATTCCGCGACCTGATACTCAATATCGAGCACGAACGCTAGCTCCCGCCTACCCATGCCCATGAAGCGATCCCTCCTTTTCCTCGCATCCCTCCTCGTCGCGCTGGCGGCCCGTGCGCAGCTCACCATCGACATCACCACCAGCGGCGGGCGCCAGATCCCGATCGCGGTGATGCCCCTGTCGGGTGAAGGCAGCCAGCCGCAGTCGGTGAGTGAGGTCGTGGGGGCGGATCTCGCGCGTACCGGGCTTTTCCGCCTGGTGAATACCGTCGGTATCAGCCCGGTACCCACCGAGCCTTCCCAGGTGAATTTCGGCGATTGGACGACGCGCAACGCCGAGGCGCTGGTCATCGGCAAGGTCGAGGCGCAGGGCGAGGGGCGGGTCGAGGTGCGATTTCGCCTTTTCGACGTGCAGAAGCAAGCCCAGCTCGCCAGCTATTCGTACGTGGTCGCGCCCGCGCAACTGCGCGCTACCGCACACCGCATCGCGGACCTGGTGTACGAAAGGCTCACCGGCGACAAGGGCGTTTTCTCCACCAAGATCACCTATGTGGTGAAGCGCGCCGGCCGTTACGAGCTGCAGGTCGCCGACGCCGATGGCTTCAACGCGCAGTCGGTGCTGGCGTCCCAGGAGCCGATCATGTCGCCCTCGTGGTCGCCCGACGGCAGCCGCCTCGCCTATGTTTCGTTCGACCAGAAGAAGCCGGTGGTGATGGTGCAGAACCTCGCGCAGGGAACCACCCGCGCGGTCGCGAACTTTCGCGGCAACAACAGCGCACCCGCGTGGTCTCCGGACGGGCGCTTCCTGGCGGTGGCGCTTTCCAAGGATGGGCTGACCCAGATTTACCGGATTCCGGCAACCGGCGGGGATCCCGAGCGCCTGACCGACTCACCCGGCATCGACACCCAGCCCGCGTTCTCACCGGACGGCCAGTCGATCGCCTTCACGTCGGATCGGGGCGGCTCGCCTCAGATCTACCGGATGGCGGCCGGTGGGGGCCCCGCGCAGCGCATCACCTTCGAGGGCACCTACAATGTCGGCCCGCGCTTCAGCCCCGACGGCAAGGCCATCGCATACGTCCAGCGCGACGGGGGGCGCTACCGCATCGCTACGATGGAGCTTGCCAACGGGCAGGTGCAGGTCCTCACGGAAGGGGCCCTTGACGATTCGCCGAGCTTCGCGCCCAACGGTAAAATGATCCTGTACGAGGCCCAGTCGGGCGGGCGGGGCCAGCTCGCCGCAGTCTCCGGGGACGGGCGCGTGCGCCAGCGGCTCACCTCGGCCGCAGGCGACGTGCAGGACCCCGCCTGGGGGCCCATGCCCACCAACTGACCGCTTTCTTCCAGCAGCAACGTCGTTTCATTTCGGAACCACGTCGTTTCACTCAGTAAGGAGATTCAGCATGAAAAACGTCGCATTGATCCTCGTCGTCGCGGCCGCAATGGCCGGTTGTGCCAGCAAGGATGTCCGCACGGACACCCCCGTGACCGACCGCTCGTCCGGTGTCACGCCCCCGATGGCCAGCACCTCGCCCGGCTCCACGACCAGCCCTCGACAACCCACCGGCGTGACCGGTGATCCGTTGCGCGACCCCAGCAACATCCTGTCCAAGCGCAGCGTGTATTTCGACTACGACTCCAACGCGGTGAAGGATGAGTACCGCGGCGTGGTTCAGGCGCATTCGCGCTACCTTGGCGACAAGCGCGACTCGCGCATCCGGATCGAGGGCAATTGCGACGAGCGCGGCAGCCGGGAGTACAACCTCGCCCTGGGCCAGCGCCGCGCCGAAGCGGTCAAGAAGGTGATGACGGTGCTGGGCGTCGCCGACGGGCGCATCGAGACCACCAGCTATGGCGAGGAAAAGCCGATGGCGCCTGGCCACGACGAGCAGGCGTGGTCGCAGAACCGCAGAGCCGACATCAAGTACGCGGGTGAATAACACGGCGCGCGCCGCGGCTTGCGCGTTGCTCGCGCTCGCCGCGGCCGGACCGGCAAGGGCGGGTCTCTTCGATGACGACGAGGCCCGCCGGCGCGTCGAGGCCCTGCGCCAGGAGCTGGCGCAGCAGGGCAAGGACAACGAGGTGCGCATCGCGCGCCTCGAGGAGCTGATCCGCAATATCGGCGTGGTCGAGCTGGTGCGCCAGTTGGAGCAGATCAACGGCGAGATGGCCCGCCTGCGCGGCCAGATCGAGGTGATCGCGAACGAAAACCAGCAGGTCCAGAAACGCCAGCGCGATTTTTACCTCGACCTCGACTCGCGCCTGAAGCGCCTCGAGGGTGGGGGCGGGGCCTCGGGCGCGCCGCCGCCGGCGGCGGTCCCCGCTCCGGAAGTGCCCGCGGCGACGCCTCCCTCTTCGGCCAGCCCTGCGCCGAAGGTTGCGAGCCGCGACGAGCAGGGGCGCGAGGTGCGCGCCTATGACGCGGCGTCGAACCTCTTCCGGCGTAACGATTTCCCGTCGGCGATCGAGGCATTCCGCGCATTCGTGAAGGACTACCCCGCAAGCCCGCTCGCGGCGAACGCCGGCTACTGGATCGGCATCAGCTACGCGAACCTCAAGGACTATCGCAACGCGCTGTCCGCGCAGCAGGAGATCCTCACGCGCTACCCGCAGTCGGCAAAGGCGCCGGATGCGCTGCTCGCGATTGCCGCCATCCAGGTCGAGCAGGGCGATCCCGGCAGCGCCCGCAACACCCTCGAGGACATCATCGCCCGCTATCCGGGCTCCGAGGCCGCCGGGAAGGCGCGCACGCGGCTCGCGTCGCTACGACGCTGAAGCCGCCGGCGCCCAGGTGAAATCCGCCGTCGTCCTGGTCTCGGGCGGGCTGGATTCGGCCACCGTGCTCGCCATGGCGGTCGCCGCAGGCTGGCGTTGCCACGCGCTGTCGGTGGACTACGGCCAACGTCATCGCTCGGAATTGGCGGCCGCGGAGCAGGTCGCGCGCGCGCTCGGCGCAGTGGAGCATCGCATCGCCCGCATCGACCTGGGCGTCTTCGGGGGCAGCGCGCTCACCGACGCATCGATCGATGTACCCACGCAGCCCTCGACCGGCATTCCGGTCACGTACGTTCCCGCGCGCAACACGATCTTTCTTGCGCTTGCGCTCGCCCATGCGGAGGTCACCCAGTCGGATGCGATCTTCACCGGCGCCAATGCGGTCGACTACTCGGGCTACCCCGATTGCAGGCCGGAGTTCTTCGCGGCGTTCGAGCGGCTCGCCAACCTTGCCACCAAACGCGCGGTGGAAGGAGCGCCGGTGAGCATCGAGGCGCCTATCGTGCAGATGTCCAAGGCCGAGATCGTGCGTCGGGGGTGCGCGCTCGGGGTCGACTTCGCGCTCACGGTGTCGTGCTACAACGCCGACTCGGCGGGCCGCGCCTGCGCCCGTTGCGACGCATGCCGGATCCGTCGCGATGGATTCGAGCGCGCCGCCATCGCCGACCCCACCCGCTACCAGCCCGGCTAAAATAGCAGTCTTTCGGGAGGCTTCAAATTGGGCAGCGAGTCAAACCTCGGCGCCGTGGTGGCGTGGGGCGGGTTCACCCTCGGCTTCATTTTCGGGGCGGTGGCCAATCGCACCCATTTCTGCACCATGGGGGCGGTTTCCGACGTGGTGAACATGGGCAGCTGGGGACGCATGCGCATGTGGCTGCTGGCGATCGCCATCGCGATCCTCGGTACCCACGCCCTGCAGCTCGCCGGGCAGATCGACCTGTCGAAGTCGTTCTACGTGCGTCCCAATTTCACATGGCTCGCCTACATCGTGGGTGGCCTGCTGTTCGGCGTCGGCATGACCCTCGGGTCCGGCTGCGGCAGCAAGACGCTGGTGCGCCTGGGGGCCGGCAGCCTCAAATCGGCCGTGGTGTTCGTGTTCTTCGGCATCGCGGCGTACATGACCCTGAAGGGCCTTTTCGCCATCGGGCGCGCGGCCTGGATCGACCCCGTTGCGATCGACCTCGCCGCGCGCGGAGTGCCGCGCCAGGACGTGCCCACGCTGATCGCCGCATGGAGCGGGTGGAGCCTGCGCGCGGTGGAGGCGGCAGTGGCCCTTGGAGTGGCTGGAGGGCTCCTCGCGTTCGTGCTCAGGGACCGCGATTTCCGCACGAGCTTCGACCATGTGCTCGGCGGTGCCGTGGTTGGCCTGACCATCGTCGGTGGTTGGTATGTGACCGGGCACCTCGGCTTTGGCGAGAACCCGCAGACCCTGGAGGACACTTTTTTCGGCACCAACAGCCGCACGATCGAGTCGCTCTCGTACACGGCACCCGTCGGGTTCACGCTCGAGCTCCTGATGCTGTGGAGCGACAAGTCGCTCACGATCACCTTCGGGATCGCGGCGGTCATCGGCATCGTGCTGGGTTCCTTCGCCTACGCGATGGCGTCGAGGAGCTTTCGCTGGGAGGGCTTCGCGGGCGCCGAGGATACGGCCAACCACGTGGTGGGCGGGATTCTCATGGGATTCGGAGGCGTGACCGCCCTCGGCTGCACGGTGGGGCAGGGGCTCTCGGGACTCTCGACCCTCGCCCTGGGCTCATTCCTCGCGTCTTTCGCAATCGTCGCGGGATCCGCCGCCACCATGAAGTGGCAGTACTGGAGAATGACGCGCGAATGAGCCTCGCGGGGGTGCTTTCGATTGAGGCGAGCAACGCGCCGATGCTATAATTTCGCTCTTTTGCGGGGCGTTAGCTCAGCTGGTAGAGCAGCGGACTTTTAATCCGTTGGTCACTGGTTCGAATCCAGTACGCCCTACCAATGGAAGGGCCGGCTGACGCCGGCCCTTTTTCATTTCCGCAGGGACTTTTGGCCCGGAACGACCTGCTTGCGGACGGGTCTATCGGAGATGATGATGAAATGCACCGGGATTCTCCTCGTGGCGCTGCTGGCCGCCGGTTGCGCCTCCTATAACGGCAATTCGCTCAAGTCCGGGGTGTCCACCGAGTCGGAAGTGCGCGGCGTGATGGGCCAGCCGGCCGCGGAATTCACCAGTGGCGACGGCTCCCGTCGTCTCGCCTACCCCCATGGGCCGCTGGGCACGCAAACCTATATGGCCGACGTGGGACCCGATGGTCGCGTCCAAGGCGTCCGCCAGGTCCTCAACGACGACACGTTCCACCAGGTACGCTCCGGCATGACGCGTGACGAAATCCTGCGGCTCATTGGCCCGCCGGGCGACACGATGGCGTTTGAGCGACTGCGCCAGACCTCCTGGGAGTGGCGCTACGTCGATACCTGGGGCTATCGCGCGATATTCTCGGTCAACTTCGACGAAAGCGGCATTGTGGTGAGCAAGTTCACACGGCGCATGGAGCGCGACCGGGGCATGTTCTAGCGCTTTCTGTCCAGGACCACGATGCGAAACGGGTAGGCGTGGCGATCGTCGGCGGGGTGTCGCGACACCTCGCGTTCGGTCCATAGCCCGCGATCGAATTCCGGGAAGAAAGTGTCTCCCGGCACCTCCGCCTGCACCTCGGTCAAATGGATGCGGTCGGCGATGGGCAGGGATTCCGCGAAGAGCGACGTGCCGCCGATGACGCAAGCCTCGCTCGCGTTCCCCGCCGCCTCCCAGGCTTCGCCCAGGGATCCGACCACGGTGCAGCCGGGAGCGCTGAAGGCGCGATTGCGTGTCACCACGATGTTCTGGCGGCCGGGCAGCGCGCGGCCGATGGACTCGTGGGTGCGCCGCCCCATCACCACGGCGTGACCCATGGTGACCCGCTTGAAATACGCGAGGTCCGCGGGCAAGCGCCACGGAAGCCGGTTATCGCGCCCGATCACTCGGTTGCGCGCCATGGCAACGACGAGGCATCGGAGCATGGCGGCTAGACCGCGATCGGCGCGCGGATGGCCGGATGCGGATCGTAGCCTTCGAGGGCAAAGTCCTCGAACCGGAATGCGAACAGGTCCGACACCTCCGGATTCATGCGCATGGTCGGCAGCGGCCGGGGCGTCCGGGCGAGCTGCTCGCGTGCCTGATCGAGATGGTTCGAATAGAGGTGCGCGTCCCCCAGCGTGTGAACCAGCTCGCCGGGTTTCAGGCCCGTCACCTGCGCGATCATCATCGTGAGCAGCGCGTAGGAGGCGATGTTGAAGGGCACGCCGAGGAAGACATCGGCGCTGCGCTGGTAGAGCTGGCATGAGAGCCGGCCATCGGCCACATAGAACTGGAAGAACGCGTGGCATGGGGCCAGCGCCATCCGCGGGATGTCCGCCACGTTCCACGCGGAAACGATGAGTCTGCGCGAGCTGGGGTTGCGCCGGATCTGCTCCACCACGTCGACAATCTGGTCGATGTGGCGGCCGTCCGGGGCCGGCCACGAGCGCCACTGGTAGCCGTAGACCGGGCCGAGTTCGCCGCGCGCATCGGCCCATTCGTCCCAGATGGTGACGCCATTGCTGCGCAGGTACTCCACGTTCGTGCTGCCCTTAAGGAACCACAGCAACTCGTGGATCACGCTCTTCAGGTGCACCTTCTTCGTGGTGAGCAGCGGGAAGCTTCGGTCGAGCGCGACGCGCATCTGGTAGCCGAAGACCGAAAGCGTGCCGGTGCCGGTGCGGTCTTCTTTCCTTGCCCCGTGCTCGAGCACGTGGCGCATCAGGTCGAGGTAGGTTTTCATGCGGCGTTGCCGGCAATTTTAGCCGATCGCGTCCTCACAGCCGCTTGCCAAGGATCAGCACGTCGTACTCCTTGCCGTCCATCTCGCACACCTTGGGAAGCCAGCCCCAGCGGCCGAAGCCATGGGCTTCGTAGAGCGTCACGCTGGGCATGTTGTGGGCGAATACGAACCCCAGGACGTTGGCGATGCCGAGCGCCGGACCCTCGTCCAGCGCATGGCTCAAGAGCCTGCGCGCGATGCCCTCTCGCTGGTGGTCGGGTGAGACATAGACTGCCGATTCCACGGTGCGCCGATAGGCCGGCCGGCCGTAGAAGGAGCGCAACCCCAGCCAGCCCACGATCTCGCCGTCCTGCTCATAAACCCAGAGCGGGCGGGTTTGTGGATCGAAGGCCTTGAACCAGTCCTCGCGTTGCGCGACGGTGACGGGATCGGTATCCGCGGTGGCCATGCGGCCCGGAATCGCGGCGTTGTAGATGGCCACGACCGCGGGGAGGTCGGCCGCGGCGGCATGGCGGATCGGCATGCCCGGAGTGTAGCTGCTCAAAGAAAAAGGGGCTCCTGAGGGGCCCCCGGCGAGGGCACAAGGAAAAAGGGGCGCCTCGCGGCGCCCCTCCCGGTCTTGCGGCCGAGCAGCCTATCGGAACGTGTAACGCATTCCGACCGTATAGAAGCGACCCACCGCGCCCGCCTGATGCCAACCCTGGTTGTAGTTGTTGCCGTAGCTGAGCACCAGGTATGGATCGAACGGGGCATTGCGATCGAACACGTTCTGAATCGAGAAGTTGACGTCCAGGTTCTTGACCGGGGTGAACTTGCCGAACACGTCAAATGTCGTGAACGAGGGCAGCTTGCAGTTGTTGAACGGCTTGCCGCTGACGCTGAACGCGCCGCAGCCTAGGCTGCTCGTGCCGTCCCAGTTCCAGAGCAGGCCGTTCGCCGCGTCCACCACGGTGCCGTCGCCCTGGTCTTCGGCCTGTTCATTCTTGTGGTCGATCAGCTTGATCGGGCCGACGTAGTTCAGCATGCCGGTGAGCGTCAACCAGTTGTAATCCCATGTTAGCGAGAGCGACATGCGGTTCTTCGGGGTGCCCGAGCCCGAGCTCTGCACGATCGGGCCGTGCGTGCCCTCGTATGCGAGCGTGGCGCCGAAGGGATCCGTGCGCTCGTACTTGTTCACGTGCGTCCAGTTGAACTGCGCGGTCATCCTGCCGCCCGCGCCCAGGTTCATGCGGTGGCGCAGCTCCACGTCCACGCCGTCGGTCTTCGTCTTCGCCGCGTTCATGTAGAAGCCCGTCACCGTCGTGAGCTGGCCTGTCGAATCGTAGTAGATGAACGAGCCGGGCTGCAGGCCGGGCAGTTGCGCGAACGGCGCCGCCTGCAGCGGCGCGTCGCCGAGGATCAGCGCCGGGTCTGCCTGGATGATCTCGTCCTTGCGTTCGATCTTCCAGAAGTCCAGGGTGGCGCTGGTGCCCGCCCACGGCTCGGCGATGAAGCCCAGAGTGTAGCTCTTGGCCTTCTCCGGCTTGATGCTCGGGTTGCCCTGCGACAGGATGCCGACCGTCGTGAAGCCGAAGCTCGCGCCGCCGGTTTCAGCCGGCCCGGGCGCGCGGAACGCCTCGGCGTAGCTGCCACGCACGGCGAACTGCGAGATTGGCAGCCACTTGAATCCGACCTTCGGTGTCGTGGAGCTCCCAAAGTCGCTGTAGTGGTCGTAGCGCAGCGCCGCGTTGAGCTCCAGGAAGCGGGCGACCGGCGCGCTGACTTCGCCGAACACCGCCCAGACCTTGCGGTCCTGGGCGAACGCCGAGTAGCCGAGGCCCACGATGGAACCGGTGTCGGTGCCGGGGACTGGCTTGTTGTCCGCCTTTTCCCAGCGATATTCCGCGCCGAGCGCGAGGCCGAGCGGGCCGCCCCGCAGCTGCATCAGCTCACGCGAAACCTTGAAATCGACCAGCTTGACCTCGCTCGTGGGCTCGGTGACGAGCGGATACGAGAAGGTGGCGATCACGTTCTCGGGCGTCCTGCTGTCGCCCAAGCCCGAGAAGCGGTACGTGCCGTTGTTCAGGGCCGCCTGCATCGCATCGTAGTTGATGAAGCCGTAATTCGTGTTCTTCAGCTTGCTCTTGATGTAGGCCACGCCCGTGTCGAAATCCCAGCCCGCGCCGCTGCCCTGGACGCCTGCGACTAAGCGGGTGACCGTGTTGTCCGTCTTCTGGTCGCGGCCGCCCAGCTCGTTCGGGCGGACGCCCACGGTGCGGGCCACGCCGAACGGATTGTCCGGGTGGTTGGCGGGCAGGGTCATCAGCCCGTGGATGACGAGCGGGTCGAGCGGGTCACCGGGCTTGTATACGCCGCCGTCGTTGTTGGCGCCCAGCGTGCCGTTGCTTCGCGTGACGGTGTGGAACACGCCGACTTCGGCATAGCCGGTCATCAGCGCCGAGAGCGCCAGCGTGCCGCGCCCGAAGAAGTTGGTGCGGTCGGTCTTCGGCTGCACTTCCGACTCGACCGTCCCGTTGAAGCGGCACAGGTGCGTCACCGGCGACACCAGCGAGGGATCGCACGGCACCACGTTCGTGCGGACGTTTCCGGCGGGGTTGCGGATCACGCCGTAGGGCGAATTGGCCGTCGGGCCTGCGCCGATGAAGGGCCGGGGTTCCCCGTTCGTGGTGTCCCAGAAACCGAAGGAGCGCAGGTCGGTCTGGCCGATGAAGCCCCGGTCCTTCTGCCAGATGTTCTTCTGGCGCGAGCCTTCGATGCTGATGAAGACGTTGTAGCGGTCGCGGGCCATGTCGCCGAAGCCGATCGAGCCGAAGGCGCGCGTCGTCTGGCCGTCGCCGCGCTCGGCGATGCCGTAGGTGACGCCGGCCGTTGCCCCGGTGTAGTTTTTGCGCAAGATGATGTTGACCACGCCGCCCACCGCGTCGGCGCCGTAGATGGCGGAGGCGCCGTCCTTGAGGACCTCGATTCGGTCCACGGCCTCGAGGGGCAGGGAGTTCAGGTCGACGAAGGTGCGCGTGCCGTCATCCGCGAGGCCATAGGTGCTCATGCGCCGGCCATTCACCAGCACGAGCGTGGAATTCACGCCCAGGCCACGCAACGAGACCGCTGCCGAGCCGGAGGCGAAGCCGTTCGTGAAGGACGTGGGGATCGAGCCCAAGCCGTCGGCCGTGATGCCCCGCAAGACTTCCTGGATCGACTGTTTGCCGGTCCTCTCGATGTCATCGCGCGTGAGGATCTGCACCGGCGCGGCGGTCTCGGTATCGGTCCGTTTGATGTTCGTGCCCGTAACCTCTATCTTCTCGACCCTCTGTGCCTGTTGCGCGGCCGCAGGCGCAGCGACAACGGTGACCGCCAAGCTGGCGCCGAGCACCTGCAGCACGGCAACGGACAGCGTTTTCTCGTAGAGACGCATTTGTGGACCCCCAGGTGAAGGAAATGGACGCGTTACAAGGACTTGTTATTGGGCGGATGGCGCCCGGCATCTGTGCCGGATGATATGTCCGTCCGGTGATTTCTACAACAGTTGGAATCATTCTGTTGCAGGCTCGCAACACTGCGCCCTGGGGGCCCGAAGGCCCCTTTTTGCTGCACTGCGGAAGAGTTGCTGCTATTTGAATGAATAAGTGATGACGCCGTACCAGAATCGGCCGCGCGGATCCGCGGCCGCATTGGCGAACCCCGTTGCATGCGAGCCGTTCGAGGAGACGTCCGTGTACGCCGGCAACCGGTCCAGCAGGTTACGAACACCCAGCTTGAACGTGAGGTGGCGAAGCCCGGTGAACTTCGTCGAGACGTTATAGCGCTCGTGCGAGGGAATGAGATGGGTGCCTCCGCCGCCCGCGAAGGCCTCGGTCCATCCGGCTGTGAAGGTCTGCTCGATCGATGCGCTCCACGCCCCGCTTTCGAAGTCGATGCTCGCAACATGATTCCAGCGGGGATACGCGTTGCCGCCGTTGAAGCTGTTGCCGAGGTAGCTCACAAAGGGAAAATCCCGGCCTTGCTGGGTTTTCCATTCCGTGAGGTAGGTGGCGGCCAGTCCGAGCGTCACTTTGGCAAATCCCGGATTGAAGCGTACCTTGGCATCCAGATCCCAGCCCGCCGTCTTGAGGTCCCCAAGATTCTCCAACGGTTGATCGAGATACAGGGTGGTGCCCGCGGCGCTGCGCACGAACCGGGAAATGAAACGGTTATAGAGCGTGAGATCGTTGGGATTGGCCAGGATCGTGTCGCCGGTTACCGTGCCGATCTGGTCCTTCTTCTGGATGCGCCAGTAGTCGATCCCGATCGATAGCATTTGCATGGGCTCGAGCAGGATGCCCACGCTCCATTGACGCGACGTTTCGGGCTTGAGGTCCGGCGCCGCGATGTTGCGCACGTTCAGCTGTGTATCGACGCAGCGCGCGTCCTCGTCTGCCAGCAGCGCCGCTGGGCAACCCGGGTCGCGAACGGAGTTCGCCGTATTGCCGAACGAAGGCGCGCTATGCAGGTCCCAGAGCGACGGAACACGGAATCCGGTTCCCGCAGAGGCGCGCAGCAAGACCTCCTTGGTGGGACTCCAGCGAGCCGACAGGCGGGGGTTGGTCTTGGAACCGACGTCGCTGTAGCGATCGAAGCGCACGGCCGCGCCGAGCTCCAGGTTCTTGGTCAGGGGTATGCTGAGCTCGCCGAACAGCGCGAATACATTGCGGCTGGCACTGGTGTTGGGAACGGTACCTTCGCCGCCGATATGAAGGCCCAAGCCGTAGTCCTCATTCACGGCCCGGTCATCGATTTTTTCGCGTCGCGCATCCGCCCCAAGCGCTATGGCGAGTGGACCACCGGCCATCGCAAAGAGCTCGCGGCTCACCTTGCCGTCGACCTGGGTGGTCGTGCTCTTGGACTTGCGCATGTCGCCCTCCATCTTCGCCCCTTGGAGCAGCGCCTCGCCGACGGCGTCATTCGGGCCGAACGGATTGAGGTTGCCGGTGCGTAACGCGTCCGCGAAGCGTTGCTCATGGATGTAGCCGGTGACACGCAGGTGGTCCTGGGCCTCCGCGAGGGTGACCGCCGCGTCGTAGTCCCAGCCTCCGAACGCACCCTTTACGCCTGTGGAGAGCCGCGTCTGGTCGTTGGTATTGTCGTTAATGCGGTTGCCGGCGTTTGCGGAGCGAACCGCGATCTCCAGAAATCCGGGGGTGCCGGTGGCGGTGGGGTCGTAGCCGAGGCGCCTGATCAGATCGACCGGCGCATAACGGCTGGTAAGGGGGAGGAGGATGTTCGTCTGGGTGCCATCCGGACGGATATGGGTCGCGGTCTGGTCGATAGGTACCGGGGCAATCCGGCCGATATTGTGGTTACGTGCAAACGACCCTTCCGCGAAGAATTGATGCCCGCCGCCCAGGTTGAAGGTAAAGCGGCCGAAGACGTCGGTCTTGTGCGAGTCGGGCAGGTTGTCGAGGTAGGCCGCGTATATGCCCCGGCAACGCATCCGCTGATCCCCCGACGGCGTGGTGCTCGAGATCTGAAGAAATGTGAACGCCGGGTCACAGGCGGCGATGCTGGGGTTGTTGGTCAGTGTTCCCGCGTAAGCGCCCGGGCTGAAGCCGCCGAAGTCCATGATCCGTCCCGGGAAGGCGCGGAACGAGGTCGGATAGGTGGCTCCCTCGATGTCATTGGCGCGATCGTAAAGTTTCTGGTCGATCGCTTTGACGCGTTGGTTGTTCTGAAAGCGGCCGGTGATGAGCAGGTTCCAGCGGTCCTTGTCGAGGTCGCCCATGCCAAAAGCCATGGTCACGCCGGCTTCGTGTCCGCCGTACTTTCCCTCCGTGCCGCCATACATGACGCTTACTTCGGCACCGCGGTAGTCAGTACGCGTGATGAAGTTGATCACGCCGCCCACGGCGTCCGTGCCGTAGACCGCGGAGGCGCCATCGCGCAAGACCTCGACGCGTTCGATGGCGCTCAAGGGGATGCTGTTCAAATCCACCGCGCTCGGCGTGCTACCGAAACCGCCGATGCTGCCGAACGCATGGTTCGCCAGGCGCCGGCCATTCAGCAAGACCAGGGTGGAGCTGGCGCCGATCCCGCGCAGGTTCGCCGTGGACACGGCATAACCGACGCCCTGCGTGGTATCCGAGTACATCGCGGTGTTCGCGGTGATGCGGCGCAGCAGATCCTCGGTTCCCACAGCGCCGATCCGCTCGATATCCTGACGCGAGATGATGGTCACCGGGAGCGCGGTTTCACCCTCGATACGCTTGATGTTCGACCCGGTGACTTCGATCTTTTCGATTTTCTGGGCCTGTTGAGCGCCCGCGGGCGTCGTGGCGACGGTAATCGCCAGGCTCGCGCCGAGCACTTGGAGCACGGCAACAGACAGCTTCTTCTTATAGAAACCCATTTTTTCTCCCGAGTGAAAATTGAAGCGTTACGAGGACTTGTTACGGGCAGACGGGTGATTTCTGTGACCACTCGCTCCCGCCTGCCGCGGATGATATGACTGTCCGGCGATTACTACAACAGTCGGCAACCTTGGTAGCAGACTGGCAACACGCAGCCATCGTGAGCCAATGAAAAGGGGCTCCGAAGAGCCCCTGGGAAGGTGAGGCGAGTTTCTTATTTGAACGTGAACTTGAGGCCCACGGTGTAATACCGGCCCATGGCGCCGGAGGCATCCAACGGGTTGTACGAGATCCCGCCGTAGGTGGTGGCATCCAACGGCGCCACGCGATCGAACAAGTTCTGGATCGAGCCGAAGATCTGGAGCTGCTTGGTCACGTTCCAGCGACCGGACAGGTCGAGCGTCCAGAAGCTGGCGATCCGGCAGCCGTTGGGCGCGTCAGAGCCGTTGGCGAAGACGGTTGCGCATTCCGTGTCGGCGGCCGTGTACACGTTCCTGATGCTGCTCCGCCAGTTGGCCACGCCGGTGAGACCGAACGGACCCCTGTCCCACGCCATCACGAGATTGACGCGATCCTTCGGGGTGCCCGCGCAGTTGGACACGTCGCAGTTGCCGTGCGTACCGGCGAACTCGAGCGGGTCCGCACCGAAATCGGTGCGCTTGAACGATTTCGTGCGCGTCCAGTGAAAGTCGACTTTTGCCCTTCCTCCTTCGCCCAGATTGAAGCGCTGACCAAAGTCAACATCGAAGCCACTTACGTCGGACTGGCTCGAGTTGATGAACGGCGCGAACACCACGAGCAGCGTGCCGGAGTTCGGGATCCCGGGCAGGTTGTTGTCCGACCGGATGACGCCCGGAAGCAGGGCGGCCGCAGGGAACGGAATCGTGTTGATCTCGTCCGTGCGCCTGATTTTCCAATAGTCCACGCCAAAGCTTGTCGAGGTAACAGGCTCGAAGATGAAGCCGAGCGAATAGCTCTTCGTTTTCTCCGGCTTGAGGTTGGGATTGCCCTGCCCGACTCCCGCGACAGTGGAACCCTGGCAGTCTGCTTGGGTGGCGCCCGGCAACGGCGTGCCCACACCGTTCACCAGCGGGCAACGAACGGGGTCTCGAACGCCCCCCGAGCTGGCGGCAGCCTGGCTACGCGGATCGGACTCCGGTCCATTCGGGGCGCGGAAGCCCTCGGCGTATGTGCCGCGAAGCGCGAGCTGCGGGACCGGCAGGTACTTGAAGCCGAACTTCGGCGTAGTCGAGGTGAAATTGTCGTACCGGTCATAACGGACGGCGGCCGACAACTCGAGGTTCCTGATCACCGGCGCGAGGACTTCCGCGTAAGCGGCCCAGACCTTTTCCTCGCCGAAGAACCCGACATAGTTAGCGCTGATCGAGCCATCTGCCGTGCCGGACAACGACGGGTTCGAGGTTTCCAGCTTGCGGTACTCCGTTCCGAGCGCCAACGCGAGCGGGCCGCCTGCGAGCTGCATCAAGTCACGCGACGTTCTGAGATCCAACACGTCGAGCGTGTTCTTGGAATTCGCCGACGGGGTGGCCAGGATCGCATCGTGCTGCGCCTGCGTGTTCAGGTTGGCATTCGCGCCAAGACGGTAAGGAAACAATGGGCTGGACGGGTTGCTCACCGCTGCGCGAAGAGCGGCCATGTTATACACGCCTCCCTTGTAGGAGAGGTCGAGCTTCGATTCGGAGTGCAAGTACCCGGTATCGAAGTCCCAGCCCCAGCTGGACCCCTTGAGCCCGACGAGGATTCGGGAGATGTCGGAATCGTAGATGCGCCGTTGCGGGCCGAATTCGACGCCCTCGTAGCGGAAACGAGCCGGCGCGCCGAAGGGGTTGTCCGGATGGGTCGCTGCGAGGCGGATTTCCGTCGCGCCGCTGCCATACGTGATGATGCCGTTGATAGGCGTGACGACGGTCGGGTGAAAGCTCGCCAGGTCCACGTCGAATTCGGTCTTGTTCTTCGCGTAGCTCAACTCCGCGTAGGCTTCCAGCTCGTTGGAAACCCGGAACGACCCGCGCGTGAAGAGGTTCGCGCCTTGGGCCTTAGGCTGGAAACTGCGGTACTGACCGCGGTCGAACGAGCAGCCGCCCAGATCTCCGTCGATCGGCGGAGTGATTGGGTTGAACTGCGCACAGCCTGGTAGCGCAACGTAGTCGTTGGTCGCTGGGTTCCGAATATTGCCCACCCGGGATTGAGTGGCGCTGTTGTTTCCACTGATGGTGCCCCTGATCCATTGGTTGCCGAGGATGTCATAGCCCCACGGGCGTATATCCCCCTTCCCGATCCAGTCGCGGTCGCGGTCGCGGAAACGGATCTCATCCGACTTGGAGGCTTCAAGGTTCACGAAGAAATTGAACCGATCCCTGGCGAGATCCCCGGCGCCCGCCGTGATGGATCCCTTGTATTTGTTGCCGTCGCTGTAGCGCGACGTGCCGGCCGATGCCTTCCCGATGACGCCGGTGAAGTCCTTGCGCAGGATGATGTTCACCACGCCCGCGAGGGCGTCGCTTCCGTAGATGGCGGACGCGCCGTCCTTGAGGACTTCGATACGGTCGATGGCCTCGAGCGGAATCGTCGAAAGGTCGGTGAGCTGCTTCTGGAAGTCATCCGGGCGGCCGTAGGGGGCCAGCCGTCGTCCGTTAAGCAGCACCAGGGTCGCGTTGGCGCCCAGCCCGCGAATCGAGATCGCCGTCGATCCCCCCGCGAAGCCGTTGCCGAAACTGGTCGGCAGCGAGCCCTGCCCGTCGACCGTGAGGGTCTGGAGGTATTCGGCGACGGTTGCCTTCCCCGATTGTTCGATGTCGTCGCGACTGATGATGATGATCGGTTGGGCCGTTTCAGCGTCCACACGTTTGATGTTGGAGCCGGTCACCTCGATCTTCTCGATCCTTTGGGCCTGCTGGGCGTGGGCGGCTGTGGCGATGACAGAGACCGCGACACCCGCTCCCAAGGCCTGAACCAGCGCGCTGGACAATCTTTTCCTCTTGATTTCCTTCATGAATTCTCCCGATTTATGGTTGGATTTGCCGCTGGGAATGGGGAAGGCTTCCGGATTGGGGCCTCGATAATTCGCGAAGAATAGCGACGTAACCGTCAGAACGCCAACAGGTTATTTCAGTTTGTCTCATTTGTGCAACAGTTTGTCACCCCCCGACACACAGGGAAGGCATTGAGGCAAAGGCATTGAGGCACTAAAGGTCTACGCTTGCGGCGGGACGCCGCACGAGGCTATTCGGGGAGTTGGATCCGCCCTACCAGTCGATGGAAACCCGGGCTCCGCCGAGAGGGGATTCGCTGATGACAGCATCGCCGCCGTGCCAGCGCGCGACCTGCCGCACGATGGCGAGCCCGAGGCCGAATCCGCCCGAATCGCGGGCGCGGCTGCGGTCGACGCGCTCGAAGGGCTCGAAGAGGCGCTCCCGATCGGCGGCGTCGATGCCGGCGCCGTCGTCGTCCACGTCGATCACCGTCCGGTCGTTCTCCCGTCGCAGTGACACGCTCACGGTCGAGCGCGCGTGCGCCAGGGCATTGCGCAGCAGGTTGACCACGGCGCGCGCCATGTAGCGCGGCTCGCAGCGCACCGAATCGACGCCGACCGCGGAGACGATCTCCACCCCACGAAGGCTGCGCTCGTCGCGGGCATCGGCCAGCACATCCTCCAGCCACGGCTCGGCGGGAACGCTTTGCATCCTGATCGCCGGCGCTCCGCGTTCGAGCTTCGCGTAGTCGAGGAGCTCCGTGGTAAGTTCGTCGATCTCAGCAATGTCGCGTTCCATTCGAATGAGAAATCGGTCCTTGCCGTGCGCCGACGATTCCTCGCGGGCGAGGGAGTGGCTGAAACGCAGTCGGGCGAGCGGCGTGCGCAGCTCGTGCGACACGGCGTTGGTCAGCGTGCGGTGCGATTGCAGGAGCGAGGCCACGTGCTGGGTCATGGTGTTGAAGGCTCCGGCGAGGTCGCGGAGCGCTGAATGCCGCCCGACGGTGGCGCGCGCCTCGAAATGCCCGGCGCCGACTTCCTCGGCGGCGCGGCGGACCGCCAGCAGGTCGCGCCAGAACGGGCGCACGAAGAAGAACACCAGCACCGCGACGATGGCGAACTCGACCACCCAGTTCACCGCGTAGGTCACCATCTTCACTCGCTGGTTGTCGGGCCCGGGAAAGTCGAGGGCCGCCGCCATGTCCGAGCCGCGAAGGCGCTTGACCAAGGTGAAGCCGCCGCCCTCGCGCTCGAGGGTAACGATGGCGCCGCCCTGGAAGGATTCGGCCTGCTCGGGTTTGAAGCGCGCGCGCTCCGGCAGCGCCCCTTCCGGCGCGAGGCGCGCCGGCAGACCGAATCCCGCGGAGGCCTCGCGGAAGCGTGCCGGCCATTGATCGGCGGGCAGCCCCGCGAGCGATTCCTCGATCAGGTGGAAGGTGGGCACGAAGCGCACGCGGAAGTCGAAAATTGACGACATCTCGCGCCAGACGTATTCCATCAGCTGCATCTGAACCACGAAGGACAGCACGAGGGTCGCGATGAGGACGCCGTACAGCTTGAGGAAGAGCCGAATCACGGCGCGAGCGGCGAGCTACCAGCTGGTCGGACTGAAGAGGTAGCCCACGTTTCGGATCGTCTTGATGCGCTCGG
>JANMYH010000209.1:0-3478 GCA_031381925.1 Burkholderiales bacterium
GTCGCGGACGAGGTGCTGGTCCGCTTCCGCTTCACCCTTCCCGCAAAGTAGAGGACTTCCGATGAAACGCACGCTCCTTCCCGTCACCGTCGCCGCCCTTCTCACGGCGCTGCCCGCCGCAGCCGCGCTCGAGAGCTACACGGTCGACCCCCGCCACACCTTTCCCACCTACGAGGTGAGCCACTTCGGCTACTCGATGCAGCGTGGGCGCTTCAACAAGACCAGCGGCAAGATCACGCTCGACGAGGCTGCCGGAAAATGCACTGCCGACATCGCGATCGACACCGCGTCGATCAGCTCCGGCGTCGACAAGCTCGACGAGCACCTGCGCAGCGAGGACTTCCTCAACGCGGCGAAAAATCCGCAGATCACCTTCAAGTCGAACGACTGCGCCTTCGAGGGCGGCAAGGTGAAGAGCGCCACGGGAGAGCTCACGATCAACGGCGTGACGCGGCCGGCCACGCTCACCGCGAACCTGTTCCAGTGCGCCCCGCATCCGATGAACAAGCGCAAGCAATGCGGCGCCGACCTGGAAACGAGCCTCAAGCGCAGCGATTTCGGGGTCAAGTACGCACTCCCCGCGCTCGGCGATGACGTGAAGCTGCGCATCAACGTCGAGGCGATCAAGGACTAGCCCGCGCCCGCCGGGACGTTTCTGCCGTGCTCGCGACGCACTTCTCGCGCTTCTTCGAGGCGAATCCGGGGCTGCTGCACTTCTCGGCGCACAGCCACCACC
The DNA here is from genome assembly GCA_031381925.1 of Burkholderiales bacterium. Lineage (GTDB taxonomy): Bacteria > Pseudomonadota > Gammaproteobacteria > Burkholderiales > Usitatibacteraceae > Usitatibacter. The sequence goes on from JANMYH010000209.1 coordinate 737, forward strand.
CGTGGCCCGATGCGACGGAGGCCGCCCAAGCGCGCTACTGGCGCGATTCGGCGACGCTTGCCGATCGCAAGTGGGAGCGCGTGTTCGGCGAGGTCGTGCCCCGGGCGCAGGACCACGTGGCGCGCATCCTCGGGTTGTCCGATGCGCGCCAGGTCGCGTTCGCGGCGAACACCCACGAGTTCGTAACCCGGCTCTACTCGTGCCTCGAGGGCGCCCGGCCGCTGAAGGTACTCGCCAGTGCGCACGAGTTTCACAGCTTCCGGCGGCAGACCCGGCGCCTCCAGGAAGCGGGGCAGGTTGAGCTGACCGAGATCGCCGGGGAACCGTGGAACACGTTCACCGAGCGATTCTGCGAGGCCTCGCGCGCACGCGACTGGGACATGGTGTGGCTGTCGCACGTGTTCTTCGACTCCGCGTTCGTCGTGCAGGACCTCGAGGCGATCTGCGCGGCGGCGCCGGCGCGCGCGCTGGTGGCGATCGACGGCTACCACGCCTTCTGCGCGCTGCCGGTCGACCTTGCGCGGGTGCATCGCCGGGCGTTCTACCTGGGCGGCGGCTACAAGTACGCGATGGCGGGAGAAGGCGCGGCCTACCTCGCGATTCCCCCCGGTTGCGAGCTGCGCCCCGTGGACACGGGGTGGTTCGCCTCGTTCGAGACCCTCAGCGGCAAGCCCGGCGAGAAGGTGCCCTATGCGGACGGCGCCATGCGCTTCTGGGGCGCGACCTTCGATCCCACCGGCGTCTATCGGCTCAACGCCGCGATGGACTGGCTCGCTTCCACCGGCACCACCATCGGCCACGTGCATCATCATTCGACCACGATGCAGAAGCACTTTCTCGACGATTTGGCGCGCCTCGGACCGGGTCCCCTCGACGCGCGCCACCTGGTGCCGACTGCCGGGGTCAAGCGCGGCAATTTCCTCACCTTCGACGTGGATGGCGCCGAGGATCTGCAGAATCGCCTCATCGCGCAACAGATCCTCATCGATCGCCGCGACCGGCGGCTGCGCTTCGGCTTCGGCGTCTATCATGACGAGGAGATGGTCCACCGGCTGGTGGACGCCGTCGCTCGAGGCTTGAGGGACTAAACGGGAACGCCGATGTACGCCGATGCCACGCCGATTGCCGCGGATGTACCCCACGAAAGCAAATTCCTTTGAATGTTCGAGGCTGCGATGAGTAACTCACGAAAGTTTTCCAGTCTGCTTTTATCTGCGGCCATCGGCGTGGCATCGGCGTACATCGGCGTTCCCGGGGTAGCGAGCGCGCAGCACTATCCGTCGAAGCCAATCCGGTTTGTGGTTCCGTACCCCGCGGGCGGGCCGCTGGACACTGTGGCGCGCCTGCTGGCGCAGAAAGTGTCGGAGGGTGTTGGCCAGCCCGTCGTGGTGGACAACAAGCCCGGCGCGGGCGGCAATATCGGCGCGGACATCGTCGCCAAGTCCCCCGCGGACGGATACACGATCCTGATGGGCGCGGTCGCAACCCATGCGATCAACCCCACGCTCTATGCGAGCATCCCTTACGACCCGGTGCGCGATTTCGCGCCGATCACCCAGGTGGCCTCGACGCCCAACGTCCTGGTGGTGAACCCCGCGGTCCCTGTCGCTACCGTGGCCGAGTTCATCGCCTACGCGAAAGCCAATTCGGGCAAGCTCAACTTCGCCTCGGGCAGCACCGGCAGCGCCGGCCACCTCGCGGGCGAGCTCTTCAAGGCGATGGCCGGGATCGAGATGACCCACGTTCCCTACAAGGGCGCGGCACCGGCGATGAACGACCTCATCGGCGGGCAGATCCACCTCATGTTCGACAACCTCGCGTCCTCGCTCGGGCAGGTGCGCGCCGGCAAGGTCCGCGCGCTCGCCGTGACCACCGCCAAGCGCACGCCGCTCGCGCCGGAGCTGCCCACGATCGCCGAGGCGGGGCTGCCGGGGTTCGACATCAGCACGTGGTTCGGCGTCTTCGCGCCGGCCGGCACGCCGCGCGAGGCGCTCGATCGCCTGCATGGCCAGTTCACCCGTGCGCTCGCGGCTCCGGACGTCCGGGAAAAGATGCAGAACCTCGGCGCCGAGCCGGTCGGCAACCACCCCGAGGAGTTCGCCGCCTACATTCGCGCCGAAGGCGAGAAGTACGCGCGCGTGATCAAGGCGTCAGGCGCGAGGGCCGACTGACCGTGGTCCGGCGCATCGTCTGGATCTTCGCGCTCACCGGGGCGGTCGTCCTCGCCGGCATCACCGCGATGCTCTTCTCGAGCCAGAACCAGATCCGCATCCCGGCGATCGCGGCGCTGGTCACGTTCGCGGCGATCATCCTGTCGCACCTGGGCGGGATCGAGGCCGGGCTCGCGCTGCGCGAGGAGGTCGGCACCGAGCGTACCCGCGCCATCGCCCTGGGTTGGAGCGTGGTGCCGGCCCTCGCGGCGTGGGCCGTCCTCTGGCTGCCCTCGCCCCAGTACCAGGTGGGCGCCGCCCTCGCGCTATTCGTGGCCGTGTGGGCCGCGGACCTGGGGCTCGCGCGGCAGGGCCTGATTCCGTCGTGGTTCGTTGACATGCGCACCGCGGTCACAGCCGCGGTATGCGTGATCCTCGGAGTGGCGTTCTTCCTGCTCTAGCCCGGCCGGGCCTTCTTCTTGCCGCCCTTCGCGACATGGCGACGCAGCCACGCCTCGACCTCGTGGTACCAGAGGCGCGAGTTCTGCGGCTTGAGGATCCAATGATTCTCGTCGGGGAAGAACACCAGCCG
>JANMYH010000216.1:0-1548 GCA_031381925.1 Burkholderiales bacterium
TGCAGAAGCGCTATCGGACTCTTGCACCCGAGAACCTCGCGGCTGCGAGCCGGGTATGCGCCATTGACGGTACGACCGTTGTTGTTTGCGCGACGTCGGGGCCCGTAGCTGCAGCCCTTCGGCATCTTGCGCCCCGGCTGCTCGAGGGGCTGCAGGCAGGCCGCAGATCCTCAAAACACTCAAGGGATCAGGAGCTTACTTCAATACGCATCGAAGTTCAAGTCGACCGCCCCGCGCCCCGGCGCCCGGTGAAAGCGCGCGGCGAGATGCCGCGCGAGCAGCTGGCGAGCCTCGCCGGGGCGATGTCGGACTCACCGCTCAAGGAAGCGCTCGAACGGCTCGGGCAAACCGGTCAAAGCAAGAGCACGCGCTCGAAGACGTAGAGAAGCGTGAAGGCGATCGCCAACAGCAGCAGCACCTGCACGGCGAGCCAGGCGATGGTGAGGTAGCGCCGGTTCCGGGTAACGAGGTAGGCGGCGACCAGTCCCACCAGCAGGAGGGCGCCGAGGATCCCGACGACCCGGAGAATTAACATGGAGTCAGGATGCTGGCCGCATCGAGGACGGCATTGGAGCGGACCATGGCCGCTCAACGCCGACGAGCATATTTATTGAGGTTGAAGGTGGAGGTTGGCGAACGCGCGCGGAAGGGCCTCGAGGCGATCGAAGGTCACCTCTTCCCAGGCACTCGGGTCCGCGATGAGCTTGCGCACCAGCAGGTTGTTCAGCTCGTGGCCGGATTTGTGACCGTAGAAGGCGCCGATGATCGGATGGCCGAGAAGGTACAGGTCGCCCACGGCGTCGAGCGCCTTGTGCTTCACGAACTCGTCCTCCATCCGGAGCCCCTCGGCATTGAGGACGCGGAAGTCGTCGATCACCAAGGCGTTGTCGAGCGAGCCGCCACGCCCCAGGCCCTTCGAGCGCATCATCTCGACGTCCTGCGTAAACCCGAATGTGCGCGCACGTGCCACGTCGCGAACGAACGACACCTCGCCGAAGTCCACCTCCACGGTGTTCTGCGCGGCGTCGAAAACGGGATGGCTGAACTCGATCGTGAAGCCGACCTTGAATCCGTCGAACGGCTCGAGGCGCACCCTCTTGTCGCCCTTCTCGAGCGCCACGGTCTTCAGGATCCGCACGTAGCGCTTCGGGGCGGTCTGCTCCTCGATCCCCGCCGACTGCAGAAGGAACACGAACGTCCCGGCGCTGCCGTCCATGATCGGGACCTCTTCGGCCGACACGTCGATGAAAGCGTTGTCGATGCCGAGGCCGAAAAGCGCCGACATGAGGTGCTCGACGGTCGAGACCCGCGCGCCGCCATGCTCGAGAACCGTGGCCATGGTCGTGTTGACGACGTTGAGAGCGCGCGCCGGAATCGCCGGATTTCCCGGCAGGTCGGAGCGGCAGAAGACGATGCCGGTATCGATGGGCGCAGGCCGCAGCGCCATCGTCACCTTGTGGCCCGTATGCAGGCCCACACCGGTGGCCCGAACGATCGTCTTCAGAGTGCGTTGCTGGATCATTTGTTCAATTTTATCAGATGCTTACC
>JANMYH010000219.1:0-4236 GCA_031381925.1 Burkholderiales bacterium
CCGGGAGGCGCACGACCATCGCGGCTGCCGTATCGTGCGCTTCGACAAGCGCTCCCGGCGTCGCGCTGCGCGAGCCCTGGGCGAGCTCTTCCCGCGCTTCGAGCGCTTTCTCGGCGCCTACGCCGTCATCGGGCCGGATGACGCGGTGGTGACGGTGGGGCATCGGCGATGAAGCCGGGCCTCGCGCACATCATCGGCAAGGAGATCGTGGCGGTGGTCGTGGCCAAGGTCGACAACGACTCGCGCCAACAGGTTTTCCTCGTTTTCTCGGACGGCAACCGATTCGAGTTCTACGGCCGCAACTTCAGCTGCTGCAGCGGCTTGGATGAAGGCGACCGGGTCCTCCAGTACGTCGAGGCGTGCGGGGGCAAGGTCGAGCGCGTCTACGGCGACCTCTCGGCCCCGCGCCGCGCGCCCACGGTCCTCGCGACCGGCCCGACACAGGTGCCCTACGAGGTGCCGCAGGAATCGCTGGCCGGGCTCATGAAGCGCGACCTGGACGCCTGGGTGCTGGCGAAGGCGGTTGTGGAGAAAGCGCGGCGCGGCTGAGTCATGTCAATTGGATGATTCCGTCATCTAATTGGCACCCGGCGCCGGCGGCAACCCAGCCTAAGCCACTCGCTTGTTCGCGAAGTCCTGCCCCGACGTTGCTGGAGGCAGGGGCCTGCCATCGCGCCTGTACAGGGCGACAGCCTCTTCGATTGCCGTGCATAGTTCGGCGAAAACGGCCCTCTCGTCAAGCCCGTGGCAGCCGCCGTAGATCAGGCCCGGCGCACTGCCGACATAGCACTGGTCCTCATCGGACCACTCGACGACCTTGGCGTACCTTGCGCTGTCCTTCATGACGTCGACTCCTTGATCGCGGTCGATACCGTGCGGACCTGGTAGGGCTTGGCATCGTCGCAGACTCCGAGTCCGAAGAGCATCAAAGACACGAATCCCAGCGCCTTCCACCGCTTTGACGTCCTTTCAGTGATGACTCTCAGGTGGCCCCTCGAGAAGGGGGTGTCGACCAGGCAAGAGCGCTCCGGAAAAGTCGCTGTACCACCCAAAGAAAGAGAAGCGGCAGTATCAAGGTCTGAACGATGAATATGGCCATCAGGGCAATTACGTGCCAAACCAGCTTTTCAGCCGAATCCCTCAATTGTTCGAAGCGGGTTTGAACATCCTGCTTTTTTCGGTCCCACCACTCCTTCAGCTTCTCGATTCCTGTTGTCGCGCCTGTGACCGGGTTCTCTGGGGAGATCAGTCGCAAATCGTCGGAGGTCGTGCGAACGGCGAATTGTGCGATCTCGTACTCGCTCGACATCGTCAGACGAAATGCCCCTTCGCTGCCGAGGGCCGCAATGGGGACCGCGAATCGAACAAGGAGAAGCACAAGCAGCATTTTAGTGAGCCACCGCGGAGCGGTACCCGCGCGCCAAGCGAACCAAGTCCAAGCGAGCAGGGAGACTGTCAGGACCACCGACACCCATTCATAGCCTCCGATCGAAATCAGAACCCGCTGAATCGCAAACGAAATGCAGGCGAGGAGCATGAGCGTCGAGAACTGCTCAACCAGATCGTTTACCGGATCCAGTATTTGCGCCGGGCTGAGAGTTACTCCCACGCCCATGGGTTGGATTGCAACGGTGGTCTCCTGGACGACAGAGATCAGCGCGTTGACAGTTCGGGCGGTCGCAAACGTGATCATCGCCCGCTTGAGCCCCGTTTCAACGTGCTCCTGAGCCAAGCGATCTGCCGGACTAAACCACGCCAAGGCCAGGATCAGCACCGCAGCAGTGGACAGCAGTACGCGGCGTAGAACGACCTTGTCGATGCTCGAGGGGCGCATTAGTAGCTCTTTCCAAGTAATGGAGGTTGTTGAGTCGGATCGCTCTAGCTGGCCCGTTTTTACCCTGAATCCCGTCCTCGAAGCTATCTATGCAGCTTTCACATCCCCTAGCTCATCGAGTTGATCGATCTGCAATCGCCATCTTCCCGCCTAAGTGGCTCACACGGTGAGCTTCGCGCAGCGCACCGTCAGGGAATGCCCCATACGATCTCGAAATCACGGTTTGTCACCGCGCAGGATCGCTCAAGGTGCCTGTGGCTAGAGACGCACTTGCGCGATCAGGCGGCGCCGGATCCTCTTCGCAAGCCGGCACTCTGACCCCTGCGCGCAACTCCTTTATCATCGGTCGCATTGTGCAAAGCGGGTAGCGAGGAATGCCAACCGAGATCGAGATCGATCGGCAAATGCGCCAGGCCGCTTTCCTCCTGGTCAAGCGCCGCGCCGAGATCCGCGAACAACTCACCTCGGAAGATCTGAAGCTCGGCTTCCAATACGCTGGGGAGCGCTTCCCGCTCATCAACCCGCAGCGCGGCATCTTCAAGCCCCAGCAAATGAAGTTCCTGCTCTCGATTCGGACCGTGATCCCGAAGGCAGGCGGCCGCGTCTGGTATGACGATCAGCGTGACGCACACCGGCAGGTCTATGAAGGCGTCGAGATGGTCGATTACGCATTCATGGGCACCGACCCCAGGGCGGCCGAGAACCGATGGCTTCGCGAAGCGATGCTGGACAAGACGCCGTTGATCTACTTTCTCGGCACCGCGCCCGGCCAGTACCAGCCGATCATTCCGACATTCGTGGCCGAATGGGATCCGGCGCGGCTCAAGGCACGGCTGTCGTTCGGACTCCCGGGGACAACGGTGGCCGATCCGGTCGAATCGCCGGCCGAGAGGCGTTACGCGTTGCGCGAGGTGAAGGCGAGGCTCCACCAAGCGTCGTTCCGTTCGGCCGTGATCGCGGCGTATGGCGGACGCTGCGCGGTGTCGGGACTGCCGGAAAGCCTGCTTCTCGACGCCGCGCACATTTCAGCCGATGGCGACGAGAAATTCGGACAGCCCGTCGTGGTGAATGGCCTGCCGCTGACCAAGCTTCACCATGCCGCCTTCGACTCCCATTTGATCGGGGTGAGTCCCGACTATCGGATCATTGTCTCGGAGCGGCTGCTTTCCATCAAGGACGGCCCGACGCTCGAGGCCATCAAGGGGTTAAACGACACCATGATGAAGCTCCCACAAAGGCGCAAGGATTTTCCCGACCGCGAGCGGCTTGCCTTGCGTTTTGAGGCCTTCTGCAAGGCGAACTGAGCAGCCAGGTCGGTGGCCACGTCCCTCAGGCGACTATGGAGCCGATGGTGCCCAGTACTAAACCGGAACTACAACCGTCCGAAAGACCGGAAATTCGTCGTACGGCGCGGGCAGTTTCGCGAGGCGCTACGCGAGCGCCTGAGCATCGACACATTTGATTTAAGGACAAACTCATACGACATCGTGTCGTGGGTCGGCGCCACCGGCGAGCGATAGCCAAGCAAACCTAGTAGAATTCAAACGCTCGTTTGAATCCCCTCGGACGCGGTGGCTGGACCGACGCCGTATAGACGCCGGAGCCTCCTCGTCCCGACCGCAAGGAGGCAGTCATGGTTGATTCCACCCTCGATTCGGCGCTGCAGTACAACAAGGGAGAGAAGCAGGCGGGGGAATTGGGTCCCCGCGAATTGGGCCCCCGTCTACACGGGGGAGACAACTCTTCTTCCCGTTTCCTCATCCGCAAGGCTGCGGTCCTTGGCGCCGGGGTGATGGGCGCGCAGATTGCCGCCCATCTAGCTAACGCCAACGTGAAGCCGATCCTGTTCGACCTTCCGACGAAGGAAGGGAAGGACAAGTCCGCGATCGCGAACAAGGCAATTGCGGGGTTGGCGAAGATGAGCCCGAGCCCGCTGGCGGTGAATAGCGTCGCCGCCCAGATCACCGCCGCCAACTACGACGAGCACCTCGATCTCCTCAAGGACTGCGACCTGGTCATCGAGGCGATCAGCGAGCGGATGGATTGGAAGAAGGACCTCTTCCAGAAGGTGGCGCCGCACATCGGGGCGAATGCGATCTTCGCGTCCAACACCTCGGGGCTCTCGATCACCGAGCTCTCCAAGACCCTGCCCGCGGAGCTGAGGAAGCGCTTCTGCGGCATCCACTTCTTCAACCCGCCGCGCTACATGCGGTTGGTGGAATTGGTCCCCACCCCCGAAACCGATGGCGCGGTCATGGATCGGTTGGAAACTTTCCTGACGACGACATTGGGTAAAGGGGTGATACGAGCAAAAGACACCCCGAACTTTGTTGCGAACCGGGTAGGCGTTTTTTCCATGCTCGCGACGATGCATCACACGCTCGCCTTCAAGCTCGGCTTCG
>JANMYH010000220.1:0-16695 GCA_031381925.1 Burkholderiales bacterium
TCGGTGCGCGTGGAGAAGAAGCTGCGGTCCTCCTTCTCGGTCACCGCGGCCTTGTCGATCGGCTGCCAGTAGCTCGGCCAGCCCGTGCCCGAGTCGAATTTCGTCTCGGAGGCGAAGAGCGGCTGTCCGCAGCAGATGCATTCGTAGGTGCCGGCGTCCTTCGTCGCGTGATACTTGCCCGTGAAGGCACGCTCGGTGCCGTGCTTGCGGGTGACGTTGTACTCCTCTGGGGCAAGCTGCTCCTTCCACTGCGCGTCCGTCTTGATCACTTTGTCCATGTAGACCTCCTGTTGGAACCATTTTAGTCGGTTAAGCTTGCCGCACCTTGCACCCGCGCGGCGGGGAAAGACCGGAGGAATGACAGCGAAGGCGAAGTTGGGTTGGCGCGACCTCGCCGACTCGCGCGTGGCGCTGATGCTCGCCCTCGGCTTTTCCGCCGGGCTGCCTTTGCTCATGGTGTTCGGCACGCTGTCGGTGCGCTTGCGCGAAGCCGGCGTGCCGGTGACGACCATCGGGCTATTCAGCTGGCTGGCCCTCGCGTACAGCCTCAAGTTCATCTGGGCGCCCTTCGTCGATGCCTTCGACGTTCCGATCCTCGCGCGGCTCGTCGGCCGGCGCCGCGCCTGGATGATGGTGTGCCAGCTGCTCGTGGTGCTCGGGCTGCTGGGGGCCGGACTGAGCGACCCCGCGGTGAGCATCCCCGTGACCGCGGCCTTCACCTTCCTCGTCGCCTTCGGCTCGGCGACCCAGGATGTGGTCGTCGATGGATGGCGCATCGATGCAGCGCCGATCGAGAAGCAAGGCATCATGGCCGCGGCCTACCAGCTGGGCTATCGCCTCGCGCTGCTGGCCGCGGGCGCGGGAGCGCTCTACATCGCGCAGTTCGTCGACTGGCGCGTCGCGTACTTCTCGATGGCCGCGCTCATGGCCGTGGGCTTCGTCGCGGCACTGCTCTCGCCGATCGTGGACCGCGCGCCCGGGGAAGCCGCCCACAAGCGTGCCGCCCGCTTCAGCTTCGCCGACGCCGTCAAGGAGCCGATCGCCGACCTCTACCTGCGCAAGGGCCGGATGCTGGTGCCGATCCTCGCGCTCGTGGCGCTCTACCGCCTGCCCGACTTCGTCGCGGGCGTGATGGCCAATCCCCTCTACGTGGACCTCGGGTACTCGAAGGTGCAGATCGCGAGCGTCGCCAAGCTCTACGGCGTCTGGATCGGCATCGTAGGTGCGTTCGTGGGCGGCTACCTCGTCGGCAGGATCGGGCTTTTTCGCACGCTGCTCATCGGCGCCGTCGGCAGCGCCGTGTCGCACCTGCTGTTCGCGTGGCTCGCCTCCCAGGGAGCCGCGATTGAGGCCCTGATCCTGGTGATCAGCGTGGACAACTTCGCCGGCAGCTTCTCGGGCACGGCGCTGATCGCCTACATGTCCGGGCTCACTGCGGCGGGATTCTCCGCGACGCAGTACGCGCTTCTCAGCTCGCTCTACGCGCTTCCGGGCAAGCTGATCGGCGGCATCTCCGGGTTCATCGTGGCCGCCTATGGGTACGCGACCTTCTTCGCGTTCACCGCGGCAATCAGCCTTCCCGTGATCGCGCTCCTGATAGGTGTGGCGCGCTCGCCCGCCGGTGGACTGCAACTGCCGCCGAAGCCGGAGGAAGCCGCGGCCGCGGGGCCCTCGCCGCCGGGCTAGGGCGCTACGGCCTCGACGAAGATCGCTTTCGAAGGCGCGCGGTAGGGATCGGCGCCACCCGAGCGGGCAAGCGCCGCGGATACGGTATCGATCACCTGGTCGAGATCGAGTCCCTTGTTCTGGATCAGCGTGGCCCGTGGCGATCCGCGCACCTGACCCGTGGCGAGCGTGCGAGCACTCAGGCCGGCCACCTCCATCGACACGGTCTCGATGCGCACGTCGGTGAAGCCCGCCCGATCCACGAGCCTTCGCAGCAAATCAGGATCCGCGAGCTCGTACTGCGTGCGGAAAACCAGATCCGGATCCCCGGGTGCGAGCCCCTCGAGCGCCTCGGCGCCGACGAGGCCCGCGGGGTTTTCCTCGATGCGGCCCCACACGCTGAAGAAGAGCGTGCCGCCGGGTTTCAGCACCCGCCGTGCCTCGGCGAAAGCCACGGCCTTGTCGGGTACGAACATGAAGCCCAACGCGCACACGACGGCTGCGAAGCGGCCATCGTCGAACGGCAGGCGGCATGCATCGGCCTCGCGCCATTCGATGCCCTCCTCGCCCACCGCCGAGCGCGCGTACGCGAGCATCGCGGGGCTCAGGTCGGTGGCGGTCAATCGCACCGACGGGTCGAGCCGGGTGCGAAGGCGGCGCGTCACGAGCCCCGTGCCGCAGGCGGTCTCGAGCACATCGCCGCCGGGATTCACGGGTAGGCGCCGTGCGAGCTCGGCGGCGGGCGGCCCGAAGTAGGCGGCGCCCAGGCAGCGGTCGTAGTACTCGGGGATCGAGCCGCCGTACGACGCCCGGGGGTTGGCCGGTGCGCTCACGCCGGCTTGACCCCGCTGGCGAGCACTGCCGGCATCGGAATCTCGAGTAGCGCTCCGGCGCGGAATTTCTCGGCCCCCTCGAGAATGGCCTGGCGGATGCGCTCCCGGGCCCGCGCCTCCTGGAGCTCGATCATCATCTGCAGGCGAACGGCGCACCTCGTGAGCGCAAGCACGTCGGCCGCCGCCGGCGGACGGAACGCGAGATGTATCTCCGCTACGCCCGGATCGACGAAACCCGCGGCGATCAGTTCCGCAGCGCAGGTTGCGGGATCACTGAATCGGAACGGCGGCGGCGCGAGCGGAAGTGGAACATCCATGGTTCCGTGGGCCCGAATGGACTCGAGCACCAGTTGGTGGAACTTCGACTTTCCAGGAGGGCACCACATCGAGAAGGCAAGCTTTCCACCAAGACGAAGAACGCGGTGGGCCTCGCGAAGCGCCTTCCCCGGATCCGGGAGATGGTTGATGCCGAAGGAGCAGATCACCGCGTCGAAGCTGCCGGTGTCGAAGTCGAGCGCCTCCGCGTCACCCTGCTGAAACGTGGCAGTCGGATGAAGGCCCCTGGCGGTTTCCACCATGGCCTGCGAAAAGTCGACTCCAATCGCACGCGCGCCCCGGCCAGCGGCGGCGGCGGCCCCATATCCCGGGCCACAGCACAAGTCCAGCATCGAAGTCCCGGCATGAACCGCGGCGGCGTCAAGAAGAGGCTCGATCGCGTGCCGCGTAATCGACCCGAATAGCTTGTCATAACCGGCCGCATTTTCCTCCCACCCGGCGTGTTCCATGCCCTTGAAGGAAGCCGGGTCGTAAGAAGGCGCCATTGTCGTTGCCTCAAACGTGTTGCTAGCCGCCATTTGCACCCCTGCTCAACCTCATAAGTGGCTGAAGAATTCAGGGGCGCTTTGCCATCTGTCATTCCGTCCATCGACGTACGTGATGGGCGCGCGCGCCAGCTCTTCATCGGAAACGTCGTCCAGGCAGCCGAGGTTGATTCCGTACATCTCTCCGATCGGGGTTTCAGTTCCGACACCGAACGCTCGAACGCCGCAGTGCTTGCAAAAGCAATGATGGTTCTTCCTCGTGTTGAATCGGTACTGGGTCAGCTCGGCTTCCCCCGCCAGCAGTCGAAAGCCATCGGCCCGTGCCACGGCCGGCCAGAAGCGTGTTCGCCTGCAGATCGAGCAGTTGCATCGATAGGTGCCCTGGGTGAGATCGAGGTCAGCTTCGAACTTGACGGCGCCGCAGTGACAACTGCCATGGTACGTCTTCAGCATCTTGTGTCCTCGCTCAAACAGGCAGCGTTGGAGCAGCATCACGGCGCGACAGCTTCAATCCCAACACGAGTATCCAGAGGATGAGGAACGTCGCCGCCAATCGTTGGCCAATACCTATCGGGACCACCGAATGGCCGAGAGCAACGCTGAGGGCTACGCCTGCAGCCAACGACCAGGAGATCGATTTTGTCGCCAAGGGGGCGGCTCGACCCGCGAGAGACGGAAAAAGGTACATCGCCAGAACCGCGGTCACGAACGCCGCCGCGATCGCCGAAATGTGAATCATCGACGTTTCCCCCACGGGGAAGACGCCCGCAGCCAGGAAGAAGATGGCGGAGAGAATCAGCAGCCCACGAAGCGCAAGCGCCGCGCCAAGGGGGCCAATTGAAAATTGAATTCCGGTCAGTGCCAAAGCGATCCCGGCAAAGGCGAAGAACATCGCCCAGCCTTGCGATCCAAGGGCGAGCTCGCTCATGAGCTGATTCACGGGATCGTAATGCGTTTGAACAACGTGAAGGGTTAGCACCACGACCAGGAACATCGCGACGCCGAGCACTGCGGCGCACCCGCCGAGGCCAGGTGCTCGCGACTTTCCAGGTTCATGTCCCGTCGCATCCATGATGCAGCCTAACTGCTCCTATGGTGGCCCCAGGTGGCCTAGGGCTTCGTCCGGAACCGGAAAACCCCCAGCGATCCGCGCAGGTTCGGCATCACCGTGACCTGCTTGCCGCCGTGGATCACGCGCTCGTCGAGAATCTCCGCGCCGACCTTGGTGCAGAGGTCCTCGAAGTCCTTGACGGTGCACAGGTGGATGTTGGGCGTGTCGTACCAGTTGTGGGGCAGCGACTTCGACACCGGCATGTGGCCCTTGAGGATGTCGAGCCGGTGGCGCCAGTAGCCGAAGTTGGGGAAAGTGACGATCCCCTCGCGGCCCACGCGCAGCATTTCCTTCAGCACGCCCTCGACGTTGTGCATCGCCTGCAGCGTCTGCGAAAGGATCACGAAGTCGAAGGCGCCGTCGTCGAAGGTCGACAGGCCCGACTCGAGGTCGTCCTGGATCACGCTCACGCCGTTCTTCACGCTCGCGAGCACGTTGGCCTCGTCGATCTCGACCCCGTAGCCACGCACGCCGTGGGTCGCGGCGAGGCCGGCCAGCAGCACGCCGTCGCCGCAGCCCAGGTCGAGCACCCGCGCGCGCTCGGGGATCCACGATCCGATGAGCTCGAAATCGTAGCGTTGCATGCTCATGCCCCGTCCCGCTGCCCGCGGAAGCCGGTCATCTCTTCCAGCTCCGTGGCGCCAAGGGCGAGCGGCGTGCGGCGCGCGCCCGCGCCGATCTCGGAGGCGACGTTATCGAAGTACGCCGCGAGCAGCTCGTGATAGTGGCGGTTGTCGAGGAGGAACGCGTCGTGCCCGTGGGGCGCGTCGATCTCGGCGTAGGTGACCGCCTTGTCGGCCACCACCAGCGCCTTCACGATGTCGCGCGAGCGCTGCGGCGGGAAGCGCCAGTCGCTCTTGAACGATGCCACGAAGAATCCGGCCTTGGCCTTGGCGAGGGCGCGCGCGAGGTTGCCGCCGGTCTCCTTCGCCGGGTCGTAGTAGTCGAGCGCCTTGGTCATCAGCAGGTAGGTGTTGGCGTCGAAGACCTGCGCGAACTTGTCGCCCTGGTAGCGCAGGTACGACTCGATCTCGAATTCCACGTCGTAGTTGAAGCCGTACTCGTCGCGCTTCTTCAGCACCCGCCCGAACTTCTCCATCAGCAGGTCCTCCGACAGGTAGGTGATGTGCCCGAGCATGCGCGCGAGCTTCAGGCCCCGCGCCGGGATCGCGTTATGCGCGTAGAAGTTGCCGCCGTGGAAGTCGGGGTCGGAAACGATCGCCTGTCGCGCCACGTCGTTGAAGGCGATGTTCTGCGTCGATAGCCGCGAGGCCGCGGCGATCACGAACGCATGCCGGATGCGCTCCGGGTAGGAAAGCGTCCACTGCATCGCCTGCATGCCGCCGAGCGAGCCGCCGATCGCCCCCGCCAGCCGCTCGATGCCGAGCCGGTCCATGAGACGCGCCTGGGAAGCGACCCAGTCCTCCACCGTCACCAGCGGGAAGCTCGCGCCGTACGGTTGTCCTGTGGCGCGGTCGATCGAGGCCGGGCCCGTCGATCCGTGGCAGCCGCCGATGTTGTTCACGCCGATCACGAAGAAGCGGTCGGTGTCGATCGGCTTGCCCGGCCCGATCAGGTTGTCCCACCAACCGACTTTCTTGGGATCGTCGGCGTAGTAGCCCGCGACGTGGTGGCTGCCCGAGAGCGCGTGGCAGGCCAGCACCGCGTTGGAGCGATCGGCATTGAGCGCACCGTAGGTTTCGTAGACGAGCTCGTACGAGGCGAGGGTTTTTCCCGCCTTGAGGATCAGGGGCTCGAGGAAGCCGGCGCGCTGCGCCACCGCGGCTCCCACCGAGCGAGGTTCGATTTCGCCCATGAAGTAAAAAACCCGAACGGCGGTATGCGCGTGTCGGGTTTTGGGGAGCCGCCACTCGCTTTAGCCGTATTTATCAAGCGCCCGCAAGCTGAGTCAAATCGGCGCTGAAAGGAATTCTAGGCCTATCATGCCGGAAGTTCAACCGAGGAGCCTTGCCATGCGCGCCGCTTTTGTTTCGCTGCTGCTCGCACTGTGCGTCGAGAGCGTCGGCGCCGAGCCGCGCAAGTACGCTGTCCTCTCGCTCATCGGCGACGGCTTCCTTCTGGTACACCATACAATGGAGACGGGCAGCCATTTGGACCGCAACGTGCGCGAGTTCATCAATCTGACCAATCCGGCGATCGACAATGGAACGGTGCTTGCCGTCGAGCGCGCCGTGAAGTCCGAACAGCCGGGTGCCGGGGTGGTGCTTCTCGGTACACGAGATCCGGAGCTCTTCGCTGCGCAGCGTACGTCTCTCGAGCAAGGAGGCGGAACGCAGGGCATTGTCGCCCGGTTGCGCGAGGTTCTTGGCGGAGCACAAGCCACTCATCTCATACTTGTCACCAAGCTACGCCACGACGCGAGGCTCAAGTTGGAGCGCAGCTTCACGGGGAGTGGCAAACTCGAAGGCGTTGGCTTCTACATGGATTACGCGATGAGAACGACGCGCTCGGACACCGGCGCCAGAGGCCGCGGCTTCCTTGCGCCGTTCGCGTATATCAAGGTCTCACTCATCGACTTGCAAACCGTTGCTACGCTGGCTGAGCAGGATATCGTCGCTTCTACGACGCACTCCACCGCGCGCAGCGACACGCTCCATCCTTGGGACGCGATGAGCGCCGACGACAAGCTGCGTGTGCTGCAATCGTTGATCCGCGGAGAGATCGCGCGCGTCACGCCGGAGCTGCTCAAGAAATGACGCCGACGGCCGGCGGGGGAAAGAGCTCGCGTGTACGGTTGAACCGTAGCTCGATCGCCAGATTTCTCACAAGCAAATTGTGAGGGACAGGCTCCAATAGTTCACGCGATGATGACGTAGCAAACCGAAACAAACCACCGCGAGGGGGTGACAATAATGTCACGATCCCCCTCCTGGGAACCCACGATGCGAACCCTGAAGCACCGGCACCGCGCAATGCTGCGGCTGCGCGACGGGCATGTCGGCACCGGCTTCCTCCAAGGGCTCGGCTTCTATGTCGATCACGGCGAGGCCACGCGCGGGGGCGCGACCCTCAACGACTCCGAGCGCGGGTTCATCTCGCCGTATACGCTCACGGCGCAGGAGAAGGATGCCGGATCACCCGCCTCATCCGCGAGGAGGCCGCGCGCGTGGTGCCGATGGTGCTGGCCAAGGGGTAAAAGGCTTGCCGGCGTTGAGCGGCCCAGGTCCGCTCCAACGCCGCTCCCGATGCTCGGGCCCTCGACTATGCGTTCAATTTCTCGATCAGCGCGATCATCTTGTCGGGCTCGTCGGTGCGCAGGATGCGCGCCACGATCGGTGCGATGTCGGGCAGGCTGGTGGAGAGCACGCGCTGCTTCACGGTGAGCAGGTGCGCCGGGTGCATCGAGAAACTGCGCAGCCCGAAGCCGAGCAGCATGCGCGTGAGCTCCACGTCGCCCGCCATCTCGCCGCACACCGCCACCGGCTTCTCGTGCTGCTGCGCGGTCTTGATCACGGAGGCGATCAGGTTCAGCACCGCGGGGTGCAGCGGGTCGTAGAGGTGCGCGACGCGGTCGTCGGCGCGGTCGATGGCGAGCGTGTATTGGATCAGGTCGTTGGTGCCGATCGAGAGGAAGTCGAGCTTGCGGATGAACATCGGCAGCGCGATCGCCGCCGCCGGCACCTCGATCATCCCGCCCAGGGGCACGTACTCGTCGAACTTCACGCCCTCGGCGCGCAACTGCTCCTTGGCGAGCGCCACGCAGGCTACCGCCTGGCTCAGCTCGTGCCAGGTGGTGAGCATCGGGATCAGGATCAGCGCCTTCCCGTACCGCGAGGCGCGCAGGATCGCGCGCAGCTGGGTGTTGAACACCTGCGGCTCGGCGAGGCTGTAGCGGATCGCGCGCAGCCCCAGCGCCGGGTTCACCGCGACGTAGTCCTGCCCGTCCAGCGGCTTGTCGGCGCCCACGTCCAGCGTGCGGATCGTCACCGGCAGGCCCTTCATGCCCTCGAGCACGCTGCGGTAGGCCTCGAACTGCTCGTCCTCGCCGGGCAGGTCGCGGCGGTTCATGAACAGGAACTCGCTCCGGAAGAGCCCGATGCCGGTCGCCCCGCTCGCCTTCACCGCCTCCACGTCCGAGGGCAGCTCGATGTTGGCCATCAGCTGCACCGTCACCCCGTCGAGGGTCGAGGCGGGGGCGCTGCGCAGGCGCTTCAGCTTGTCGCGCTCGAGCCGCGCCTGGTTCTGCTTGAGCTTGTACTCGGCCAGGACGTGCTTGTCCGGGTTGACGATCACCACGCCCTGGGTGCCGTCGACGATGATCAGCTCGTCCTCGTGGATCATCCCGCGCGAGTGGTGCAGCGCCACGATCGCGGGGATGTTCATCGAGCGCGCGACGATCGCGGTGTGCGAGGTGGCGCCTCCCATGTCGGTCACGAACGCCGCGAACGGATGCTCGCGGAAGAGGATCACGTCGGCGGGCGAGAGGTCGCGCGCCACCAGGATCGAGGCGTCCTCCTTCACCTGCTTCATGGTGATGCGCCGCTGCGTCCCGGCCAGCGCCCCCAGCACGCGCTCGGCCACCTGGCGCACGTCGTCCTCGCGCGCCCGCAGGTACGGGTCCTCGATGTCGCTGAACTGCGCCATCAGCTCGTCCAGCTGCATGCGCAGCGCCCATTCGGCGTTGCAGTGCTGCTCGCGGATGATGTCGCGCGGCGCCTCGGTGAAGGCGCCGTCGTCGAGCAGCATCAGGTGCACCTTCACGAAGGGCGCGAGCTCGGAGGCGGCGCTGTGCCGCACGCTCTCGGTGAGCTCCTTCAGCTCATCGCGCACCTCGCGGACCGCGCGGTCGTAGCGGCGCTGCTCGCGCTGCACGTCGGCGCCGGTGATCTCGTAATGGTTGGCCTCCGCCGACATGCCGGCGAAGAGGTGCGCCTGCCCGATCGCGATCCCGCCCGAGACCCCGATGCCGTGCATCGTGAAGGAGACGGTCATGTCGCTCATTCAGGCTCGCCGAAGCGCTCCGCGAAGAGTTTCTCGATCGCCTCCATCGCGCCCAGCTCGTCGCTGCCGTCGGTCTCGAGCTCCACCGTCGAGCCCATCCCCGCGGCGAGCATCATCACGCCCATGATGCTCTTGGCGTTCACGCGGCGGCCGTTGCGCGCGATCCAGACGGCGGCCGCGAAGCGCGAGGCCGTCTGGGTGAGCTTGGCGGAGGCGCGAGCGTGCAGCCCGAGCTTGTTCACGATCTTCACGTCGCGCTTGAGCATCTCAGGGCTCGTGTTCCATGCGCACCACGCCCTCGACGGCCCCGGAGAGCGCCTTCTCGAGGACGTCCGTCAGGTGGCTTTCCTCGCGATAGGTGAGGGCGCGAATCAGCATCGGCAGGTTCACCCCGGCGATTCCCTCCACGCGCCCGGGCTCGAGCAGACGCCCGGCGATGTTGGAAGGTGTCGCGCCGTAGATGTCGGTCAGCACCAGCACGCCCTGCCCCTGGTCGAGGAAGCGAATCAGGTCTTTCGCCATGGGAAGGATCGCGTCGGGATCGTCGTGCACCGTGATGCCCACCTGGCGCAGGTAGAGCGGGCGCTTGCCGAGCACGTGGCTCGCCGAATGGATCAGCGACTCGCCGAACGCGCCGTGGGAGACGATGAGGATTCCGATCATGCCGCCATCTTAACGGCAGTTGAAAACAGGTGTCAGAGACGATTTTCGTCCGGTCGGCGATAATCACCCTCAGGAAATCGCCTCTGACACCGGCCACCATGGACCGCAAGTCGCCCCGCCCCACCGAGATCCACCTCCACCAGCAGTCGCGCATGGTCGACATCGCGTTCGACGACGGCCACTCGTTCTCGATGCCGGTCGAGTACCTGCGCGTGTTCTCGCCTTCCGCCGAGGTTCGCGGGCACGGCCCGGGGCAGGAGGTGCTGCAGGAAGGCAAGCGCGAGGTCGACATCAACGCGATCGAGCCGGTCGGCGTCTACGCGGTGAAGTTCGTTTTCAGCGACGGCCACGACACCGGCATCTACTCCTGGGACTACCTCTACGACCTCGGCGCCAAGCTCGACACCAACTGGAAGACCTATCTCGCGCGCCTGGCCCACGCCGGCAAGAGCCGAGGATGAGAGCCATGCGTTCATCCGAGTCCCCGCCCCCGACAAGGGCGCTCGAGGGCAGGCTGCGTCGGGGATCCAATTGAGATGATCGACAAGACCCATTTCGGCTACCAGCAGGTCCCCGAAGGCGAGAAATCGAAGCGGGTGGGCGAGGTGTTCGAGTCGGTCGCCCCCAGCTACGACCTGATGAACGACCTGATGTCGCTCGGGCTGCATCGCCTGTGGAAGCGCTTCGCCATCGAGATGAGCGGCGTGCGCGCCGGGGCGAAGGTCCTCGACGTGGCCTCCGGCAGCGGCGATCTCGCGGCCGCCTTCGCCAAGCGCGTCGGTCCTTCGGGACAGGTGTGGATGACCGACATCAACCGAGCGATGCTCGAGGTGGGCCGCGACAAGCTGATCGACTCGGGCGTGTTCCCGCCGCTCGCCCTGTGCGACGCCGAGAAGCTGCCGTTCCGCGCCGACTCGTTCGACTGCGTCTCGGTCGCCTTCGGGCTGCGCAACATGACGCACAAGGACCGCGCGCTCGCCGAGATGGCGCGCGTGGTGCGTCCCGGGGGGCGCGTGATCGTGCTGGAGTTCTCGAAGCCGTGGAAACCCCTCGCGCGCGCCTACGACGCGTATTCCTTTGGCGTCCTGCCGCGCATCGGCAAGCACGTCGCCGGGGACGAGGCGGCGTACCGTTACCTCGCCGAGTCGATCCGCATGCATCCCGACCAGGAGACGCTCAAGGCGATGATGCAGGGCGCGGGCCTGGAACGCGTCGAGTACTTCAACCTTGCCGCCGGTGTGGTGGCGCTGCACCGAGGCTACAAGCTGTGAGCACGCCCTTTCCGCACCCGGCCACGCGTGCCCTGAACCACGTGCTGCGCTCGGCACCGCTCGCGATGGAGCGCCTGCGCAAGCACGCCGGCCGCACCGCCGAGTTCCACGTGGGGCCGATCACGCTCGCCTTCACCGTGCAGACCACGGGCGAAGTCACCACGGCGGTGGCGGGCGCCACGCGCGACCTCACGGTGCGCATCTCGCCATTCCTGCTGCCGCGGCTCGCGGCGCGCGAGGATGCGGCGCTGCGCGAAGTCGAGATGCAGGGCGACATGGAGCTCGCGCAGGAGATCTCGTTCCTCGCCAGGCACCTCACGTGGGACTTCGAGGAGGACCTGTCGAAGGCGGTCGGCGACGTCGCCGCGCACCGAATGGTCGGGGGCGCCCGCGCGTTCAGCCGCTGGGGTCGCGACGCGGCGCTGCGCACCGCCCAGGGCGCGGCCGAGTACTGGACCGAGGAGTCGCCGCTCATCGCCACGCGCGTCAAGGTGGACGGGTTCGTGGGCGAGGTGGCCGCGCTGCGCGACGCCCTCGAGCGGCTGGAAAAGCGCATCGAGGGTGTCGGAGACGGGATTTCCAATTCGAAAATTCGTCGCTGACACCCGGTAGCTCGCAGGAACTAAGTCCCGGTTGTGGCGGTCCGGGAAGGGTGAAGCCGCTCGCCATCCTCCTCTTGGCCCTCGCGGCTTGCGTCCCGGCCCTGGCCCAGCAGCCCGAGCAGCCCGAGCCGCCCGACGAGCCGACGAGCGCCGTTCCCGACCCGCAGGCCGGGCGCACCGCGCGCACGCCGCGCCTGGGGCCAGTCGCGGTCGAGTGGCGCGCGCCGCCCCCGCTCCTGGCACTCTTCCGCCGCCACCTGCCCCCGCCCGACATCGAGGAAGGCGAGCGCCGTGCCGCGAGCCTGCGGCCGTGGCTGCGCGACGTGCGCCGGCGCGTACCGGAGATCGCGGGATCCGAAGGCTACTTTTCCCCTGCGATCGACATCGATCCCCAGGGCGAGGACCGCGATCGCGTGGTGATCACCGTGACGCCGGGGACCCGCACGACGGTGGGCGACGTGGAGATCACCTTCCGCGGCGACCTCGCACTCGAGGGCGAGGAGCGCGAAGGGCGCCGACGGCGGCTGCGCGAAGCGTGGACGCTCAAGCCGGGAGCGCCGTTTCGCAGCGCCGACTGGGACGTCGCCAAGACGCGCCTGCACGAGGATCTCACGCAGGACGGCTATGCCGCGGGCGAGCTCGCGCACTCGGAGGCCGTGGTCGATGCGGACGCGGCCCATGCGAGACTCAAGCTGGTTCTCGACAGCGGGCCGGTGTTCACGCTGGGCGACGTGCAGATCGAGGGCATCGACAAGTACACGGAGTCCGTAGTCCGTCGCGTCGTGGACCTGCGGCGCGGGGAGCGCTACAGCGCGAAACGCCTGGAGGAGCTGCAACGTCGGGTCCAGGAGGGTCCCTGGTTCTCGAGCGTGGTGGTCGAGGTGGCGCGCGATTCCGAACATCCCGAGCTGGTGCCGGTTCGCCTCATCGTGAGCGAGCGGCCGCGGCGCGAGGTAGGGGTGGCGCTGGGCTACGGCACCGACGACGGGGCGCGAGCCGAGGTGGCGTTCCGCCATCGCGACCTCTTCGATCGCGGCTTCGACCTGCAAAGCTCGATTCGCGTGAGCCAGGAGCGCCAGATCGGCTACGTGGACGTGTACATGCCCTCGGGACTCTTCGCGGCCCCGCGCCGCGGTGCCATTCCCTTCAAGGACAGCGTAGGCGTGCTGGCCGAGCGCAGCACCTTCCAGAACCTCGACCTCTCGCGCTTCGCGGTAGCGGGCTACCGGCACTTCAAGCTCGAGGACTTCGAGACTCGCGTCGGCCTCACCTACCAGATCGAGCGCTCGCACCCCGAGGAAGCGCCCGAGCGCATCAAGCGTGCGCTCGCCCCGATCGTCGCGGTGACCTGGCGATTCGTGGACAACATTTTCGATCCGCGACGCGGCGGCGTACTGAACCTCCAGGTCGCGGCGGGCGCGAAGTCGCTCGCCTCGGGCGACGACTTCCTCAAGCTCTACGGCCAATACCAGCACTGGCTGCCGATCACGCCGAACGACCAGCTCGTGTTTCGCGCCGAGGTCGGCCGCACGCATACCGCCGGCCGCGAGCGCATTCCAGAGGATTTCCTGTTCCGCGCAGGCGGCTCCCGCTCCAACCGCGGCTATGCGTTCCAGAGCCTGGGCGTGCAGGAAGGCCAGGCGATCGTAGGCGGGCGCTACATCGCCACCGGCACCGCCGAGTTCGTGCACTGGCTCAACGAAAAGTGGGGCGGCGCGGTTTTCACCGACGTGGGCGACGCCAAGGACAGCACGCGGGATTGGCGGCCGAACCCGAGCTACGGGGTGGGCGCGCGCTTCCGCACGCCAGCGGGTCCGTTCGCCCTCGACCTCGCATACGCCCAGGAGACGCGCAAGCTCCGCCTCGCGTTTTCCGTGACGGTGGCGTTCTAGCGATGAGCGCCGAAGCCCCGATCCTCGAGTCCCCGCCACCGCCGGGCACGCGCGCGCGCGGCCGGTGGCTCAAGCGCGTGCTGCTGCTGCTCGCGGTCCTCGTGCTGGTCGCGATCGGTGCGGTCCTGTGGGTCCTGCACACGCAGGGAGGCGCGCGCTTCGTGCTCGGCCAGGTCACGCGGCTTGCGGGCGACGGCATCCGCTACGAGGGCGTCGAGGGCAGCCTGGGCGGGCCGATGCGCATCAAGTTGATCGAGGTCACGCGGCCCGACATGTACGCGCGTATCGACGACTTCGAGATGGAGAGCTCGCCCTTCGCGGCGCTGCGCGGGCGGCTCGTCATCCACCGGCTGCAGGCGCGTCGCGTGGAGGTTCGCACCGTGAGCGCCGGGGCAGCCGCGCGCGTGCCGGTGAGCTTCGCGCCGCCCTATGCCGTGCGACTCGAGCAGGGCACGATCGGCGAGCTGCGCCTGGGCGCCCTCAGCCGTGAAGCCCAGGCGGAGAAGGATCCGGCGCGCAAGCGCGTGCTGATGGATGCTTCGCAGGCGACGGACCTCGTGGTGCGCGACACCTTCATGCGCGGCGAGGGCGACGAGCGCCACTGGAAGATCGACGAGGCGCGCGCGGGCACGTCCTACGGCAACGGACGCGTCGCCGGAACCCTCGACACCACGGCGCCCTTCGCGCTCGATGCCACTGCGGATTTCTCGGGCGTGGTCGCGGAGCGCCCGTACAAGGCCGCGATCGTCGCCAAGGGCACCCTGAAGAGCATCGAGGCCGCGCTCGACGGGGAGGTCTCCGGCCAGAAGGCCACCGGGCGCCTGGTGCTCGAACCGTTCTCGTCGGTGCCGGTGCGCACCCTCGAGCTGCAGGCGCGCGATGTCGACCTGTCGAAGCAGGCGTCGGGTCCGAGCACGCGCCTCGCGCTGGATGTGCGCCTTCATGCGGAGGGCAAGACCTTCGCGGGCCCGGTGAAGGTCGAGAACTCCGATCCGGGCGCCTGGGACCGGCAGAAGCTGCCATTCAGCTCCGCCGCGGCGCGCATCGTGGTGACCCCGGAACGCGTCGACCTCGCCGACCTCGACGTGTTGCTCCTCGGCGGGGGGCGAGCCAGCGGTCGCGCCGTGCTGCAGAAGTCCGGCGTGCAGGCCGAGTTGCGCATCGCCGACGTCGACCTCGCCGCCTTGCATGGAAAGTTGCAGAAGACGCGGGTGACCGGGCGCGTCGCCGTAGCCGGGGACCGCGCCTCCCAACGCTTCGAACTCGCCCTCAAGGACCCGCGATTCGAGATCGAGGGGCGCGCCGCGCTCGCCGGCCAGCGCCTCGACGTCGAGACGGTGCGCGTGGGGACCGGTGGCGGCTCGGTCGTGGCACAGGGCACGCTCGCGCTCGACAGTCGCAGGGATTTCCGCTTCGAAGGGCGCGCCGAGCACTTCGATCCGTCGGCATTCGTGAAGTCCACCAAGGGGGATCTCAACTTCGCGTTCACCACGCGTGGCACGCTCGCCGAGGGCCTCGCTGGCGAGGCGAAGCTCGACATCTCTCCCAGCAGCTACGCGGGGCTGCCCGCATCGGGGCGCCTCGAGATTGCCGGGGACACGCGCCGCATCGCGGCCGCCGACATCGACGTGGTGGTGGGCGAGGCGCGCCTCGTGGCGAAGGGCAGCTTCGGGCGCGCGGGCGACGCGATGGACGTGAACGTGCGCGCACCCAACCTCGCGGTGCTCGGCAAGCCTTTTGGCCTGTCGCTCGCGGGGCGCGTGGAGGCAGAGGCGCGCCTGACCGGCACGTTCCAGTCTCCCGCGGGCCGAATCGCACTCACCGGCGCGAACCTCTCGCTGCCCTCGAACGTATCCGTTCGGGAGCTCACATTGCGCGGCGAGGCCGGGGTGGAACCCGACAGCCCCGTCGATGCGAACCTGCAGGCGAAGGGCGTGACGATCGGCAAGGACGGTTCTCCGACGCCGCTCGCCGAGTCTGCGACCGCGACGCTCAAGGGAACGCGCGTCGCCCACCGGCTCGAGATCGTCGCGGACATGACGCGCGACAATGCCGTGCGTGCGGTCCTTCAGGGCGGGTTCGATCCCCGCGCGAAGGCGCTTGCGTGGGACGGGCGCATCGAATCGCTCGCGCTCACCGGGCGCGGCGCATTCACCCTCACGGCGCCCGCGCCGCTCAGCGTTTCGGCGGCGCGCGTGGAGCTGGGGGAAGCGGTCCTCAAGGGCGATTGGGGCGAGTCGCGCCTCATCGTCACCCGCTGGACGCCGCGCACGCTCGACTTCAAGGGCGCGAGCTCCGGCATCCAGATCCAGAACCTCGCGCGCAGCCTGCGCATCGACCTCTTGCCGCGCTCTAGCCTCGTCGTCGCGGGCGATTGGGACATCCACGCCGCCGAGACTTTCGAGGGCTCGGTCAACCTGCGCCGCGTCTCGGGCGATCTGCGCGTCGGCGAGCCGCCGCTTCCGCTCGGCTTGAACGAGCTCACGCTGCGGGTCGACGCGGTGCGCGGGCGCGCGAAGGGTTCCGTTGCTATTTCGGGCGAGCGCATCGGCCGGATCTCCGGCGAGGGATCGGGACTCATCGTGCGCGGCGACACCGGCTGGTCGTTTGCCGCGAACGCCCCGGTCGAGGCACGCCTCGTCGCCGAGCAGACGAACCTCGAGGGCTTCGCCGCGTGGCTCGGACCCGACGCCAAGCTCTCCGGGCGCCTGAACGCGAACCTCGCGGTGTCGGGAACCGGCGCCGATCCGCAGGTCTCGGGGACCGCGCGTGCGGAGGACCTCGCACTGCGCGAGCCGCAAACCGGTTTCGAGGTCGACAAGGGCGTGGTGGCGCTCCGCATGACCGGAAAATCGCTGGTGATCGAGCAGTTCGC
>JANMYH010000236.1:0-6392 GCA_031381925.1 Burkholderiales bacterium
CCAAGCGCGACGAGCTGGTCGCCGCCGCGAAGGAGCTCTTCGACATGGTGACCTCGGGCAAGGTGAAGGTCGGCCCGCGCCAGTCCTACGCGCTCAAGGACGCTGCCCAGGCCCACCGCGACCTCGAGGGCCGCAAGACCACCGGCTCGACGATCCTCGTTCCGTAGCCGTCGGTCGCCCCGCGGGGCCGGTTGCAGCCGCGGCCGGGCAGGTCTAGGCTGCTCTCTCCTTTCGGCGAAAGGAGGGTCCCATGAGACTGCGCATGTACGTGACGCTCCCCGACCTCGCCAGCGCCCGGCAGCTCGCCAACGACCTGCTGCTCGCGCGCATCGAGGATCGGCACATGCATTTCCTCGCACGCCGCGGCACCGACCTGGGCGAGCTCCACGAGGCCTCCTACCTGCAGAAGTCCGACGCCGTCCACGGCGCCACCACGGGCCTGGTGATTGGGGGCGTGGTCGGCGTCCTCGTGGGCCTGCTGCTGGTGTATTTCCCGCCGGGTGGCGCCTCGATCCAGCTGGTCGCGGTGCTGATCGCCGCGATCGTGGGTTCTGCCCTTGGGGTGTGGATCGCGAGCATGGTGGGACTGCAGGTGCCGAATTCCCGCCTGAAGGGATTCGAGCACGAACTCGAAGAGGGCAAGATCCTGCTGATGCTCGACGTTCCGGTGGGCCGCTACGAGGAGATCCGCGCGATCATCGCGCGCACCCACCCCGAAGCCGCCGATCGAGGCAACGAGCCGACCGTCCCCGCGTTCCCCTGAGCGTCCCGCCTCGGGGAGCGGTCACTTCACGTCGTACGTTGCGTTCTCGCGCCTGATCACGGTGAAGCCGCGCGCCTCGAGGACGCGTGCCATGTCGGCGGCATCGTTCTTGGGGTTGGGGAGCGGTGCGTCGCGGTAGGCTCCGTTGCCGATGAGGGCCAGGCGCTGGGACCTCGGGGACTGCGCGGCCGCGGTCATCGAGCGATTGTATAGAATCGCCCCTTTCGTCATCCGAACGCCCATGGCTCTCCTCCTGCGCGAATCCGACGTCGAGCAGCTGCTCACGATGAAGCTGGCGATCGAACTGGTCGAGCGCGTGCATCGCGAGTATTCCACCGGCCATGCGATCGACGTGCCGCGCGAGCGCACGCGCCTTCCGAAAACCGCCCTGCATATCCTGCAAGGCGCGGTGCCCTCGGCAGGAGTGTTCGGCTACAAGGCCTACACCTCGAGCCGCGAAGGCATCCGCTTCCTGGTCTACGCATTCGACGCCGAGCGCGGCAACCTCGACGTGGTGGTCGAGGCGAACTACCTCGGCATGGTGCGAACCGGCGCCGCCGGCGGGGTGGCTGCGAAGTGGCTTGCGCGCAAGGATGCGAAGGTGGCCGGGGTGTTCGGGTCGGGCTGGCAGGCGCAAAGCCAGATCGAGGCGCTGGTGGCGGTGCGCCCGATCGAGCGGGTCAAGGTCTGGTCGCGCAACGCCGACCGGCTGGCGAAATTCTGCGAGACGATGCGCGGCCGGCTCTCGATCGACGTCGTGCCCGCCGCCTCGCCCGACGATGCGGTGAAGGGGAGCGACATCGTGGTCACGATCACCACGTCATCAACCCCGGTGTTTCCGGGCGAGGTGGTGGGCCCGGGAATGCACATCAACGCCGCGGGATCCAACTCGCTGCTGCGCCAGGAGATCGATGAAGCGACGGTGCGCAAGTGCGACCCCATCGTGGTCGATTCGCGCCCCTCGGCCCTGAAGGAGGCCGGGGACCTGCTGCCTGCCCTCGAGAAGGGGCGCCTGCATGCCGGGGCGCTGACCGAGCTGGGAGAGGTCATCGCGGGGCTCAGGCCGGGCCGGACATCCTCCGAACAGACTACGCTTTTCGAGTCGCAGGGCATGGCGATCCAGGACCTGATCATCGCCGCCGAGCTGGGCCGGCTGGCGCGATCCCGCGGAGTCGGCACCGAGGTCGATCTCGGACGGTGAATCGCCGGGTCCTCCCATGTAAGATGGGAGGACAGGGAAGGACTCGGGGAGAGTTCATGAAGAGCGCGTTCTGGAAGGCCGACTGGTTCTTCGGCCTCGTCATCGTCATTGCCCTATTCGGTTTTGCGCGCGTGTCCGGTTTCATCCCCGGGCTCGAGCGCTGGGCCTACGACCTCGGCGTCAAGATGACGTCGAAGTCCCCGAGCGAGAAGATCGCCGTGATCGCCATCGACGAGCAGTCGATCGCCAACATCGGCCGCTGGCCGTGGCCGCGCGAGGTGCAGGCGAAACTGATCGACCAGCTCGCCGGCGCCAAGGCGAAGGTGATCGGCAACACCGTCTTCTTCTTCGAGGCCCAGAAGGATCCCGGCCTCGTCTACGTCGAGAAGATGCTCGACATCTACAACAAGGCCTATCCGGGTGCCACGCCCGATGTGCCCGGCGTTTCGCCGATCGGCGGCCAGACACCCGCGGCGCAGGGCAACCCGCCCCCCGGGGAAGTGGGCGAAATCGGCAAGCTCCTCGCCGAGGCGTCGGTGGCGCTGAACAGCGACGTGCGGCTCGCCGCGAGCATGAAGAACGCCGGCAGCGTGATGGTGCCGATGGTCTTCGAGCAGCTCACCTACACGCCGCCCCCCGGCAAGCCCGACAAGCCGCTGCCCGAGTACGTGTCGAAGAACACCATCGGCAGCTTCACCGGCACGGGCGGGCAATTCCTGCACGGGGTGGGCGCGCTGGTTCCCATCGAGCTGATCGGCATCTCGGCCGGCGGCGTGGGCCATTTGAACTCGAGCCTCGACGAGGACGGCGCGGTGCGCTTCGAGCCCCTCGTCATCGACTACTACGGCCAGCAATATCCGTCGTTGTCGCTGATGCTCGCGGCGAAGAGCCTGAACCTCACCTCGAAGGACGTGAAGGCGAAGATGGGCGAGAGCGTCTCGGTGGGCGGCAAGACGATCCGCACCGACGACGCGGCGCAGATGTACACCTATTTCTACAAGGATCGCGACGGCCGGCCGGCTTTCCCGATCGATTCCTTCTACGACGTCTATTCGGGCAAGATCCCCGCGTCCAAGTACGCGGACAAGATCGTCCTCATCGGCGCCACGGCCACCGGCATCGGCGCGAGCCAGGTCACCCCGATCTCGGCGCAGATGAATCCGGTCACGACGCTCGCGCACTCGGTGTCGTCGATCCTGCAGGAGCACTTCTTCGTGCAGCCGACCTGGGCCCCGTGGGCCACGCTCGGCGCCTACCTCGCGGTCGCCCTCTACATCATCCTGTTGCTGCCGCGGCTGGGCGCGGGCATGGGCGCGGTGGTGACCGTCGTCCTGCTGGGCGTGCTTTTCGGCGCGCACCTGGGCCTCATGACGAGCGCGGGCCTTTGGCTGCAGCTGATGCTGCCGGCGACCCTCCTGGTGGTCGGCCACGCGCTGCTCACCACCAAACGCTTCCTGATGACGGAGCGCGGCAAGGAGGCGGCCGACGTGGCGAGCGCGGAGTCCAACCGCATGCTCGGCCTCGCCTTCCAGCAGCAGGGCCAGCTCGACATGGCGTTCGACAAGTTCCGCAAGGCACCGCTGAACGACGAGGTGATGGAGAACATCTACTCGCTCGCGCTCGACTTCGAGCGCCGCCGCCAGTTCAACAAGGCGGAGAGCTGCTTCCGCTACATGGCGACCTTCAATCCCAAGTTCCGCGACATCGAGGAGCGCATGAACCGCGCGAAGAACCTCTCCGAGACGATCATCCTCGGCGGCTCGGGCGCGGCGCGCACCAACGCGAGCACCATGGTGCTGCAGGGCGGCACGCAGGAAAAGCCGATGCTCGGCCGCTACCAGGTCGAGAAGGAGCTCGGCAAGGGCGCGATGGGCGTGGTGTACGGCGGCAAGGACCCGAAGATCGGGCGCGTGGTTGCGATCAAGACCATGGCGCTGTCGGCGGAGTTCGAGGCCGACGAGCTCGCCGAGGCGAAGGAGCGCTTCTTCCGCGAGGCCGAGACCGCGGGGCGCCTCACGCATCCCAACATCGTCACCATCTACGACGCGGGCGACGAGCACGACCTCTGTTACATCGCCATGGAATTCCTCAAGGGGAAGGACCTGGTGCAGTACACCAAGCAGCCCAACCTCTTCCCGCCCGACAAGGTGCTCTCGATCGTCGAGCGCGTCGCGGACGCGCTCGGCTACGCGCACTCGATGGGCGTGGTGCACCGCGACATCAAGCCCGCGAACATCATGTACGAGCCCGAGAGCGACACCGTGAAGGTCACCGACTTCGGCATCGCGCGCATCACCGACTCGTCGAAGACCAAGACCGGGATGGTGCTGGGCACTCCGTCGTACATGTCGCCGGAGCAGCTCGCGGGCAAGAAGATCGACGGGCGCTCGGACCTGTTCTCGCTCGGCGTCACGCTCTTCCAGATGCTCTCGGGGCGCCTGCCGTTCGAGGGCGAGTCGATGACGCAGCTGATGTTCGCCATCGCCAATACCGCGCATCCCGCGATCCGCGACTACAACCCGTCGCTGCCCCCGTGGGTGGTCCCGATCGTCGACAAGGCGCTCGCGAAGGACCACGACGTCCGCTACCAGAACGGCGCTGAGTTCGCGGAAGCCATCCGGCAGGCGCGCAGGAAGGCCGCCGTCGCGACGGCCTGATGGCAGGCCTGGAGCCCACGGTTGCGCGGGAGCCACTGCACCGGCGCGCAATCGAGATCCAGGGTTACAAGCGTGAGGACGGCTTGTACGACATCGAGGGCCACCTGGTCGACACCAAGCCCTACGATTTCAAGCTTGCGGCGGGGGTGCGTCCTGCCGGGAACCCGATCCACGGCATGTGGCTGCGCATTACCGTCGACCGGTCCCTCACGATCATCGATGCGGCAGCGGCGATGGATGCGATGCCCTACGTGAGCCACTGCGACCAGATCGTGCCCGCCTACCGAATGCTGGTGGGACTGGCAATCCGGCCGGGATACCACCAGCGGGTGAAGGAGCTCCTCGGGGGTGTGCGCGGTTGCACCCACATCACCGAGCTCGCCGGCGCGCTTGCCACCGCCGCGTTCCAGACGATGGCGGGACAGCGCATCCAGCCCGCCGAGCAGAAGCCGTTCCAGATCGACCGCTGCCACGCGCTTGCCGCGGCGGGGCCGGTCGTCGGTCGCTATTACCCCAAGTGGTATCGCGGCACCGAACCCGTCAAGCCCGCCGACGAGGGCGATCACCACTAGCGCTCCGACTTCCATGTCGCGCTGATAGAATCTCTCCCTCCCGCGGCATCGGAAAAGTCCATGAACATCCACGAATACCAGGGCAAGGAAGTCTTCCGCAAGTTCGGCCTTCCGACCCCGCGGGGAATCGCCGTGCGCTCTGTGGATGAGGCAGTGAACGCCGCCAAGTCGCTCGGCGGCAAGGTCTGGGTGGTGAAATCCCAGATCCACGCCGGCGGCCGTGGCAAGGGCGGCGGTGTGAAGGTCGCGCGCTCGATCGAGGAAGTGCGCGATCTCGCCACGAAGCTGCTCGGCATGACGCTCGTCACGCACCAGACCGGCCCCGAGGGTCGCCTGGTGCGCCGGCTGCTGATCGAGGAAGGCGCCGACATCAAGAAGGAGTACTACCTCGCGATCGTGGTCGATCGCGCCTTGCAGCGCGCCGTGATGATGGGCTCCTCCGAGGGCGGCGTGAACATCGAGGAAGTCGCCGAGCACACCCCCGAGAAGATCCACAAGGTGGCGATCGATCCGTTCACCGGGCTGAAGGACGCGGAAGCCGAAGACCTCGCCCGCAAGATCGGCATCCCGGAGCCGCTCGTGCCCCAGGCGCGCGACCTGTTCAAGGGCCTCTACAAGGTGTTCGATGAAACCGACTGCTCGCTCGCCGAGGTGAATCCGCTGATCACCACCGGAGACGGGCGCGTGGTGGCGCTCGACGCCAAGCTCAACTTCGACAGCAACGCGCTCTTCCGCCACGAGGACATCGTCGCGATGCGCGACTTGGACGAGGAGGATCCCGCCGAAGTCGAGGCGTCGAAATTCGACCTCAACTACATCCAGCTCGATGGCGACATCGGCTGCCTTGTGAACGGCGCGGGCCTCGCGATGGCCACCATGGACACCATCAAGCTCTATGGCGGCTCGCCGGCGAACTTCCTCGACGTGGGCGGTGGGGCCACCGCCGAGAAGGTCACCGAGGCCTTCAAGATCATGCTCAAGAACCCGAAGCTGAAGGCGATCCTGGTCAACATCTTCGGCGGCATCATGAAGTGCGACGTCATCGCCACGGGCGTGGTCGCCGCGGCGCGGCAGGTGTCGCTCAAGGTGCCCCTGGTGGTGCGCCTCGAGGGCACCAACGTCGACCTCGGCAAGAAGATCCTCGCCGATTCGGGCCTGCCGATCATCTCCGCAACCGACATGGGCGACGCCGCGCAGAA
>JANMYH010000284.1:0-1601 GCA_031381925.1 Burkholderiales bacterium
CCCGATTGTCCCGCTCGGATCCCGCGCGGGATCTGCTCGGTTTTCGGCTTTCGAAGTGTTGGTAGCTAGTACCTCAGCACAGAGGATTTGACGGTTTGATTTTGGGACGCGCGTAGGGCGGGCAAGCTGTTCGGATCGACGCCGATCTGGATGCTTCGCGCGACGCCTGGCTGCCTTCGGATCAAGCCTTCGCGCTCGAGGGTGAGGACCATCTGGTGGACGGAAGGCGGGGTGACGCGGAAATGGCGCTGCATGTCGGCTTCGGCGGGCGGGCGACCGAGCAGCTGCGTGTAGGCGTGAATGAAGGCGAGATACTGGCCCTGCTTGGCCGTGAAGCCGGCGCCGGAAGCAGGGCGACAGCGCTCGCGAATCTGATTCATCTGCCGTCTCGATCCCAGGAGGTGGCGATGAATGTACGGTATCGAGTCGAGTTGAGCGAGGCCGAGCGCGGGCAGATCACGGCACTGCTGAGCGCGGGCAAGCACGCGGTGCGCAAGCTCAAGCGCGCGCAGATCCTGCTGGCGGCCGATGCCGGCACGAGCGACGAGGCGATTGCGGCCAGCGTCGCGGTCGGCGGATCGACAGTGTACCGGACCAAGCGCCGCTTCGTTGAAGGCAACCTGGAGCACGCGCTCAGCGAGGAAGCGCGTCCCGGCGCGGCGCGCAAGCTGTCGGGCAAGGAGGAGGCGCTGCTGGTGGCGACGACCTGCTCGAGCCCGCCCGCGGGCCGGGCGCGCTGGACGCTGGCGTTGCTGGCCGACGCGATGGTCAAGCTCACCGAGCATGACGGCCTGTCGCGCGAGACCGTGCGCCGGCGCTTGGCCGAGAACGACCTCAAGCCATGGCGCCGTGACATGTGGTGCATCCCCAAGGTCGACGGGACCTATGTCGCGCGCATGGAGGACGTCCTCGACCTTTACGCCGAGGCGCCCGATCCCGAGCGTCCGGTGGTGTGCTTCGACGAGAGCCCGACCCAGCTCATCGGCGAGGTGCGCCAACCGATCCCCGCCGCGCCGGGCCAGTTCGAGCGCTATGACTGCGAGTATCGCCGCAACGGCACCGTCAATCTGTTCGTCTTCCTCGACGTCCACCGCTCGTGGCGCAGGGTCAAGGTGACCGCGAGCCGCGCGGCCAGCGACTTCGCCCAATGCATGCGCGAGCTCGTCGATATCGACTTCCCGCACGCCGAGAAGATCCGCGTCGTGCTCGACAACCTCTCCACCCATTCCCCAGGTGCGCTCTACGACAGCTTCCCGGCCCCCGAAGCGCGCCGGCTGCTGCGCCGCCTCGAGTTCCACTACACCCCCAAGCACGCCAGCTGGCTCAACATGGTCGAGATCGAAATCGGCGTCCTGCGCAGCCAGTGCCTCGATCGCCGCATCGCCGATCCCGAGCGCCTGATCGCCGAGATCGCCGCCTGGGAGACACAGCGAAATCAATCAGGCGCCCGCATCAAGTGGATGTTCACAACTGAACGCGCCAGGACCAAGCTCGCCCGCGCTTACCCAGACGCAAGCAAAGAGTCACTTTCACTGTGCTGAGGTACTAGGTGCCCGGTCCCGCCGATCTGTGCATGATGGAAAGTCACGCAGGAGGGAAAG
>JANMYH010000331.1:0-9300 GCA_031381925.1 Burkholderiales bacterium
CTCCGCGATGTTCCTCACCTGGCCGGTCAGGTTGCCGGCCATCGAGTTCACCGAGTCGGTCAAGTCCTTCCACGTGCCCGCGACACCCTTCACCTTCGCCTGGCCGCCGAGCTTGCCTTCGGTACCCACCTCGCGCGCCACCCGGGTCACCTCGGAAGCGAACGACCCGAGCTGGTCCACCATCTTGTTGATCGTGCGCGCGGTACGCAGGAACTCGCCCTCGAGCGGTCGATCGTCGACCTCGAGCGCCATCGTCTGCGACAGGTCACCCTGGGCCACCGCGCCAATCACGCGCGCGGTTTCCGACGTGGGGTGGACGAGGTCGTCGATCAGCGCGTTCACGCATCCGATCTGGTCGCGCCAGAAGCCGCGCACGTCGCTCATCTCCGCACGTTGCTTAAGCTTCCCTTCCTTGCCGACTTTCTGGCGCAGCCGCGCAAGCTCCTCGGCCATGCGCTCGTTGAGCTCCACCACCTCGTTGAAAGTCTCGGCCAGCTTGCCCTGCATTCCGGTCCAGTCGACCGGGAGGCGCACGGAGCTGTCGCCCTGCTTGAGCGCACTGAATGCCGCGAGCAGCAACCTGGCTTCCTGGGCGTTGAAAAGCGACGCCGGGTCGCTGCCGTTGCCGCCGCCGGGCCCGCCGCGGGCCTTGGGATCGCGCGTTCGCTTCCGGCTTGCGACCGCAGAGCCAGTCTCGAACAGGGTCTTCACGGTATTGGCCTCTTTCATGTCAACGCTGCCCTTCCTGGGTAGCCCCCAAAAAACGGTCTATGGTCCGAACCTGGTCATCGATGTTGCCGCGCAGCTTGCCGATGGCGCGCTTCAGCCCCGCCTCGTCGAGCTTTCCGGACTCCATGAGGTGCAGCCAGCCCGCCATCGCCGAGAGGGGCGTGCGCAATTCGTGCGACAGCGAACGCGCAACGTCCTGGGGAAGTGCGCCTGCGGGCACCTCGCGACCCTCGGTCAGCGCGGAGATCGCGTCGCCATCGGCGACCACCAGCGAGGCCTCGCCGCTGCGCAACGCCGCGGTTGCTTGGTCCCAATCCATCTCCACGACGCCGAAGCCGGCGCCGCGCAGCGCGTCGCCCGCAGCCTCGCCGCCGGGCGCTGTTCGAGAGACCTTCCAGATCGTCTTGTTCACCATGTTTTTCGTCTGCCGGGCACGTGGCGCACCAAGGGCCCAATGGCATCCTTCTCGAGGGGTCCCGACCGAGTATAGGCCGGCATTTCTCGACAAACTGTAGGAGGGCGCTTACAAGTAATTGTTTCCTAACAACGGGCGGTGGGAAGCCCCTAAAATGGTGGCTTCGCCGCCGTATGGCACTAAATCAAAAGAGAAATGGCTCCGCTCGTCCCGCGACCTTTACGAGTATTCATTGCCGACGACTCGCAGCCGGTCGTCGAGATGCTCACCGAGCTCATCGCCGAGCCGGGGAAGGTGGAAATCATCGGCGTGAGCGCGACCGAAAGCGCCGCGATCGACTCGATCCGGGACCTGCGACCTGATGTGGTGGTGCTCGACCTCCAGCTCAAGATCGGCAGCGGCGCCAACGTGATCCGGGCGGTGCGCGCCAACAAGGATCTCGCCGCGGTGCGCATCGTGGTCACCTCGAACCATGCCTCGCCGCAAATGAAGGCAGGTTGCCTCGAGCTGGGCGCCAACGACTACTTCGACAAGGTGAAGGAACTCGGCGCGCTCATCGCGCGAATCACGCAACTCGCTGCAGAGCGCCGCTGAGCCCTCAGGCGGCCGGGGCCTCGATGCAGACCCGGCCGTCCTCTACGCTGACCGCGTAGGTCCTCAGCGCAACCATGCAAGGAGGCGCCTCGACGCGTCCCGTGGGGATGTGAAATGCCCCATTATGGAAGTTGCACTCGACCACCTCGCCGTCGATCTCGCCTTCGGAAAGCGAACCGGGCCCATGGGTGCATGCGTCGTCCGTCACGAAGAAGCGTCCGCCCAGGTTGAATACGGCGAGCACTAGGCCGTCGCGTTCGACCTTGATGGCGCCGCCTTCGGGCACCTCCTGGGTGGAGCAAAGGGGAAGCATCGTTGACCGGATTTTAGCGCATTTGCTAAAGTGGACACCATAGAAAGGAACGCCGTTCCTTATAGAAGAACGACGTGTTGGCCCCCGCACCCGAGGACATGCATGAAAGCTGAACACAACGAATTGCTCACGCGGTCGGGCCCCGGAACGCCGACCGGCGAGCTCTTCCGCCGCTACTGGCTTCCCGCCCTGCTCGCGTGGGAGCTTCCCGCGCCCGATTGCCCTCCCGTGCGCGTGCAGCTTCTGTCCGAGCGGATGATCGCGTTCCGCGATAGCGGTGGCCGGCTCGGCCTGATCGACGAGTTCTGCGCGCACCGCGGGGTTTCCCTTTTTTATGGCCGCAACGAGGAAGGCGGGCTGCGCTGCCCGTATCACGGCTGGAAGTACAACGTGTCCGGCCAGTGTGTCGAGGTGCCTTCCGAACCCGAGGAAAGCGGCTTCTGCACCAAGATCAAGCTCAAGTCGTATCCGCTGGTCGAGCGCGGCGGCGTACTCTGGACCTACATGGGACCCTCCGACCAGCAGCCCGCGCTGCCGGAATGGGAGTTCGCGACCGTGCCCGCAGAGCAGAGCTACACCTCCAAGCGCCTGCAGGAATGCAACTACCTGCAGGCGATGGAGGGCGGCATCGATTCGAGCCACGTCTCGTTCCTGCACAGCGGCAGCCTCGACACCGATCCGCTCTTCAA
Organism: Burkholderiales bacterium; assembly: GCA_031381925.1. Lineage (GTDB taxonomy): Bacteria > Pseudomonadota > Gammaproteobacteria > Burkholderiales > Usitatibacteraceae > Usitatibacter. Next base: position 2,741 of record JANMYH010000331.1, read on the forward strand.
AGGCGCGAAGGGGAACCAGTACAACCTCCAGGACAAGAAGCCGGTGTTCGAGGTGGTCGAGAGCGAAGGCGGCCTCTACATCGGCGCGCGGCGCAACGCCGAGGACGGGAAGTATTACTGGCGCATCACGCCGTGGGTCATGCCGTGCTTCACCATGGTTCCGCCGCGCGGCGACCATCCGATCCACGGCCACTTCTGGATTCCGATCGACGACCTCAACTGCTGGGCGTGGAGCTTTGACTATCACCCGGTGCGCGCCCTCGCCCCCGGCGAACGCAAGGCGATGGAGGACGGCAAGGGAATCCATGTGAAGGTGTTCCCGGTGACGTTCAGGCCGCTCCAGAACAAGGACAACGACTACCTCATCGACCGCGCGGCGCAGAGATCCGGCCACACGTTCAGCGGCGTCGAGGGCATCGGCATGCAGGACGCCTCCCTCCAGGAAAGCATGGGGCCCATCCAGGACCGTACCAAGGAGAACCTGGTGTCCACCGACAACGGCATCATCATGGCGCGACATCGCCTCATGAAGGCGGCGAAGGAGCTCGCCGCCAAGGGCACGCTTCCCCCGGGTCGCGATCCCGTGCACCAGCAGGTGCGGTCGGTCGCGGTGGTGCTTCCCTCCGGAACGCCCTTCAAAGAAGGCGCGGGCGAAGCCCTCAAGGCGAAGCAGGGCGTCGCGCAGACCTCTGTCTAACGAACTTCGGACCCCGGCCCCGCGCCGGTGTGACACATGGAAAAAGTATTGGCCGCGGTGCGCACGGGCCCGAGCAAGACGGAAATCCGCGAGTTCCCGATGCCGGAGATCCCGGCCGACGGCGCGCTGCTGAAGATGGAGGTCGCCGGAATCTGCGGCACCGACGTGAAGCTCTACAAGACGCCGCCCTCCGCCGCCCCGGTCATCATGGGCCACGAGAACATCGGCTACATCGCCAAGGCGGGGCGCGAGTTCACCCAGCGCAAGGGGTTCAAGGAAGGCGACCTGGTGTTCATCGAGCACTATGTCTCGTGCGGCAAGTGCGAGTGGTGCCACCTGGGCCAGTACCGCCACTGCGAGAACACCGACTGGCGCTACAACCCCGACGCGATCCGCTACGGCTATACCTCGGCCGAGAAGGCGCCGCACCTGTGGGGCGGCTTCGCGCAATACGTCTACCTGCCGTGGAATAGCGTCGTGCACCACGTCCCCAAAGGCGTGACGCCCGAGCTCGCGGGCCTGGTGACGCCGATGGCCAACGGCGTCGAGTGGTCGCTCTTCGACGGGGGCGTCGGTTACGACTCGACCGTGCTGATCCAGGGGCCTGGCCAGCAGGGGCTCTCGCAGACGGTGATCTGCAAGCAGGCCGGAGCGTCGCTGGTGATCGTCACCGGGACCTCGAAGGACAAGGCGCGCATGGAGGTGGCGAGGCAACTCGGCGCGGACCACGTGATCGACGTGAACCAGGAGGACCCGCTCGCACGCATCAAGGAGATCACCGGCGGAAAGGGTGTGGACGTCGTGCTCGACTGCACCGCGGGCGCCGGCACCCTGCCGATCCTGCTCGGCGTCGAGGCGGCGAAGCGCAAGGGCGCGACGATGGTCATGCAAGGCGAATTCGCGGAGTTTCCGAACTTCCCGATCGGCCGCATCACGGTGAAGTTCATGACGCTCAAGAGTGCCCGCGGCCACAGCTACAAGGCGTGCGAGCTGGCCCTGCAGCAGCTCGCCTCCCGGCGTTTCCCGCTGGAGAAAATCACCACCCACCGGTTCGGGTTGAAGGACGTGGATCTCGCGATCCGCTCGGTCGGCGGCCACGGCGTGCCCGACGTGATCCACGCCTCGCTCATGCCATGGCAATGAGGGCGAGTGAGCCTCTGGGCTGACAGCGGCGACACCGGCGGCTTCGGGCCTTCCCGCAAGGGTCCGGACCACCTCGAGGCCGTTGAGCGCCTCAAGGACTGGACACGCGGCCGGTTCGCGCTCGTCGCGGAGGACACGGTGATGGTGAGCGAGGTAGCGAGCACTGTTCCCGGCTTTCCCCCGCTGGAAACCGTCGTGGGCTTCTGGACCGACGGTGGCCTGCGGCATCACTACAAGGTTTTCAAGCCGGTGGAGGACGTGGTCGCGGCAGACGTTCCGCCGTCGTGGCTGAAGGATTCGCTGGCCCTTTCTGCGGGAGTGGAATGCTCATGCTGCTGAGAACCGTCACGCGAACCCAGGGCAACAACCAGGCGCTGAAGGACGGCACCGTCAAGCCCCGCCTCTGCCAGCTCGAGTTCGTCGAGGTGGATCCGTTGATCGACGCCTTCCGTCGAATGGTGCGCAGCCTGGAGTTCGATGTCTGCGAGATGGCGATGACCACCTACATCACCGCGCGTGCCCACGGAAAAGCCATGACGGGGCTGCCCATATTCCTGATGCGGGCGTTCCACCACGGCGCGATCGTCTACAACACGAAGTCCGGCATCGGTTCGCCGAAGGACCTCGAGGGCAGGCGCGTCGGCGTGAACCGCGGCTATACGGTGACCACGGGGCTGTGGGCGCGCAGCGTGCTCGCCAACCAGTACGGCGTGGACCTCTCGAAGATCACCTGGGTGCTCTCGGGTGACGAGCACGTCGCCGAGTTCCGCCCGCCCGCCAACGTAATCCCGATCGAGAAGGGCCGCAAGATGGCCGACCTGGTGGCCTCGGGCGAGCTGCCCGCGGCGATCGGCGTCGAGGTGGACCATCCCGACGTGAAGACGCTGATCCCGGCCCCGAAGGAGGCGGCGTTCGCCGCGCTTCGCGACCACGGGCACTATCCGATCAACCACCTGATGGTGGTGAAGGACGAGCTGCTGCGGGCGCATCCCGAGCTCGGCCCCGACCTCTTCAACGCCTTCGCCCAGGCGAAGCGGCTCTACGTGGAGCGCCTCAAGGGCGGCACAATCCACAAGCCCACCGCCGTGGACGAAATGCACCGGCGCGTGATGCAGGTCACCGGGCGCGATCCCCTGCCGTATGGCATCGGGCCCAACCGCCAGGCGCTCGAGGAAGTGATCCGCAGCGCGCTCGAGCAGAAGATAATCACGCAGCCAGTCACCGTGGAAGAGCTTTTCCCGAGCAACACGCACGCGTTGGAAGGTTAACCCCGAGGAGTCAGGCCATGAGCATCCAGGAAACCACGCGCAAGCCCACCGTCGCCCGCAAGCCCCAGGTCGCGATCATGAACGCCGTCCACGACCTTCCGGTGCTGGTCGCCCGCGACCAGGGCTTCTACAAGGACGAGGGTCTCGACGTCGATTTCGTCACCACTCCCGGGATGGCGCAGGTCTCGACCCAGCACTTCGTGAAGTTCGACTCGGTCTTCGACCGGCCGCTCGACTCGACCTACAACGAGGGCGGCATCGACACCTATCGCATGTGCGAGTGGGGAATCATGAAGCGGGCGGTCGAGGCCAATACCGAGGGCTTGAGGCCGCGCAAGATCGTGGCGCTCGGCGCCGCGATGTCATCGTTCGCCATCGTGGTGAGCCGCGACTCGAAGGCCTTCGAGCCGGAGATGCTGAAGAACGTGCCGATCGCGGTCACGCCCAACAACGGGTCCCACTTCACCACCCTCAAGATCATGGAAGGCTTCCTTCCCAAGGAGCACATCAAGACCACCACCGCCGGCTCGATTCCGAAGCGCATCGAGGCGTTTCAGGGGGGCAAGGTCGGCGCGGTGAGCCAGATGGAGCCCTGGATCAGCAACGCGCAGAAGCTCGGGTTGCGCATCCTCGTGGAATCGCACTCGACGCGCAGCGAGGCGGCCGGGGACGATCTCGACGGCAAGACCCTCGCGGCGATGTTCCGCGCACAGGCGCGGGCGTGCGAGCTCCTGGAGAAGGATCCTCGCCCCTTCGTGAAGTACCTCGTCGCGGAGACCGGCGGACTGCTCGAGCCCCACGAGTTCCAGACGTGGCGCCTGCTCAACGCGCCGCCCCAGCCGTACACGCGCGAGCGCTGGGAGGACACTTATAACTGGACGGTGGGCTGGAACATGACCGTGCCCGGCGCGACCTACGAGAACACCGTCGACAACCGCGCCTGGGAGTGACGGTGGAGAAACGCGTCACGGTCGCCGACCTGCAGGCGATGAAGCCCGCGGGCCGCAAGATCGTCGGCGTGGTGGCCTGGGATTTCCAGATCGCGCGCATCGCCGACCGCGCCGGCGTGGACCTGGTCTCGGTCGGCGATTCCGTCGGCGTCAACCTCTGGGGCCGCACCGACCCCGACGACATGACGCTCGACGAGATGGTCCTCGTGTGCAGGGCCGTGCGCGGCGGCGTCACGCGCGCGCTCGTGAGCTGCGACTTCCCGGCGGGCGTGCTGCAGCAGGGCACGCAAGCGGCACTTGCAGCCGCGCGCCGGGTCATGGAGGAAGGCGGCGCCGACATGGTGAAGCTCGACGGCGCGGCGGAGTTTCCCGAGGCGATTCGCCGAATTGCGCGGGCGGGCATCCCGGTGTTCGCACAGATGGGCATCACGCAGGGCAACGCGAAGCAGTACGGCATCGAGCACGCGAAGCTCCTCGCGGGCGCGATCCAGGTCCCCGAGGAGATGGCCGGCCGCCTGGTCGAGGAGGCTATTCGCCTCGAAGTCGCCGGTGCGGCGCTGATCGATTTCACCAGCTCGGGACCGGTCGCGGGACCGAAGGTCGCAGCCGCGGTCGCCATCCCGGTGGTCGGCGGCCTCGGCGGCGGCCCCTGGCTCGACGGGCGCATGCGCATGGCGCACGCGGCCATCGGCTATGCGGCCTCGGCTCTCGAGTCGAAGACCGAGACCTATGCCAACGTCGCCAGAGTGACCCTGGAAGCACTCGGCGCCTATGCCGACGACGTGCGCAACCGCCGCCAGATCAAGGGCGGCATCCCGGTGAAGCCTTAGCCGATGGCGACCACGATCGCGGGCGGCATCGAAACGCGCTACGAGGTGATGGGCTCGGGCCCGCCGCTGCTCATGTTCTCGCCCGGCGGCTTCGACGCCACGATCGAGAAGTGGTCGACCCTGGGCGTTTACGCCAAGGTGAAACCGCTGGAGCATCTCGCGCGGCACTACTCGTGCATCCTGTTCGACCGGCGCGAGTGCGGGCAGTCGGGCGGGCGGGTGGAAAGCATCACCTGGGCCCACTACGTGGCGCAGGGCAAGGGACTGCTGGACCACCTCGGGATCGCGCGCGCGCACCTGATGGGCGGCTGCATGGGCTGCGCGCCGGTCACCGCGTTTGGTGTGGCACATCCCCAGGCAACACTCAGCATGATCCTGTGGTGGCCCGTGGGCGGCGCCAGGTACCGCATCAAGGGCCAGCAGCGCTTTCGCGAGCACCTCGCTTTCGTCCGTGAGCACGGGCTCGCGAAAGTGGTTGAAGTGGTGCGCGCGGAGGGCAAGGCGTTCGGCGCCGACCCGCGCGGCGGCCCGTGGGCGTCGGTGATAAAGCGCGACGCCGCCTTCGCCGAGGCCTACGAGAAGCTCGATCGCGACGCCTACGTACGCACCGTGCAAGCGATGTCGCGCGCCCTCCTCGACCGCGATACGGCACCCGGTGCGGAATCCGAGGAACTACTCGCGCTGCAGATCCCGGCGTTTGTGGTGCCGGGACGCGACGAGTCGCATGCGACCTCCGCGGCGCGCTACCTCGAGGAGTGCATACCGGGCGCGCAATACTGGGACGCGGCGCCGGCGGAGCAGACCGAGGCCAGCGCACCCCCGCGGCTGCTGGAATTCCTCGCCAAGGCGACGCCATGATCATCGACATCCACGGCCACTACACGACCGAGCCGAAGGCGCTGCACGACTTCCGCGTGGCGCAGATCGCCGGCTTCGAGGATCGCGCGCGCGCGCCCGCTTCCACCAATCTCGGCATCAGCGACGCCGACCTGGTGGCGAGCGTGCAGCCGCAGATCAAGTTCCAGCGCGACCGGGGCAGCGACCTCACCATCTTCTCGCCGCGGGCTTCCGGCATGGGCCACCACGTAGCCAACGAGGCGATCGGCCGCGAATGGTGCCGCGTGAGCAACGACCTCATCGGGCGCATCTGCACTCTGCTGCCGGACAACTTCGCCCCGGTCGGGCAGCTGCCGCAATTCACCGGCGCGCCGATCGAGAACTGCATCCCCGAGCTCGAGCGCATCGTGCGCGAGTGCGGCTTCGTGGGAGTGAACCTGAACCCGGATCCGTCCGGCGGCTACTGGAAGTCGCCGCCGCTCACCGACCGCTACTGGTACCCGATCTACGAGAAGCTGGTCGAGCTCGACGTCCCGGCGATGATCCACGTGACGGCGTCGTGCAACCCCGCGGTTCACTTCACCGGCGCGCACTACATCAATGGAGACACGACGGCCTTCATGCAGCTCCTGCAGGGCGACCTGTTCGCCGACTTCCCCGAGCTCAAGTTCGTGATCCCGCATGGCGGCGGCGCCGTGCCGTTCCACTGGGGCCGCTACCGCGGCATCGCTCAGGACATGAAGAAGCCCCTTCTCGGCGAGCATTTGCTGAAGAATGTGTTCTTCGACACCTGCGTCTATCATCTCCCGGGCATCGAGCTGATGGCCAAGGTGGT
>JANMYH010000368.1:0-7790 GCA_031381925.1 Burkholderiales bacterium
TTGCGGATGTCGCCCACCTTCTTGCGCACCTGGTACCAGGTGTCCTTGATCTCGTCGGCGCGCGCCGAGTCCTTCACGAACACGAACACCACCGACTCGCCGGGCTTGGAGTAGCTGCGCAGGAAGTCCAGGCGCGGCGTCTCCTGCAGCTTCTTCTCGATCCGGTCGGTGAGCTGGCGCTCGACTTCCTCGGCGGAGGCGCCCGGCCACCCGGTGCGCACCAGCATCACCTTGAAGGTGAAGTCCGGGTCCTCGGCCTGGCCGAGGCGCAGGTACGAGCCCACGCCCACGAAGGCGAGCACCACCATGAGGTAGAGCACCAGGGCCTGGTGCGACAGCGCCCATTCCGAGAGGTTAAAGCGCCGCAACATGCCTCACGACCTGGTTCTCGCGAAGCTTGTGCACGCCGGCGGTCACGACCACGTCGCCCGGATGCAGCCCTGCGGTCACGGTGGCGCCGTCCTCGCGATACTGCCCGACCGTGACGCGGCGCATTTTCACCTGGTGGGTCTTGGGATCGACCACCCACACCGCCGCGTTGTCGCCTTCGCGCGCGAGCGCCGACAGCGGGACGACCACGAGGTTGGCATCCGGAGTCGACGCGAACACCACGTTCGCGCTCATGCCGAGCTGCGTCTGCGCGGGCGGATTGATGGCGCTCACGCGAACGGCGTAGGTGCGCGTGACCGGATCGGCTCCGCCGGCGATCTCGCGGATGCGCCCCGCGAACACCGTTGCCGGGTCCGACCAGAGGGAGATAGCGACCACGTTGCCCGCCTTGAAGCGCGTGAGCTGGCTCTCGGCCGCGTTGACCACCACTTCCTTCTCGCCGGAGCGCGCGAGCCTCAGGACCGCTTGTCCGGCGGCGAGGACCTGGCCCGGCTCGGCGGCGACCGACACCACCACGCCGTCGTCGTCGGCGACGAGCGTGGTGTAGTGGGCCTGGTTGGCGGAGATTGCCGCTTGCGAGCGTGCCTGGTCGGTACGCGCCTTCGCGGCATTGAAGCCGTTCTGCTTCACGTCGAAGGCCGACTGGCTGATGAACTTCTTCGCCAGCAGGTCGGCGTGCCGGTCGAGATCCGACTTGGCGAGGGCGAGGTCGCCCTCGGCGGAGGCGAGCTGCGCGCCGGACGATTGGGCGGCAAGGCGCGCGTCCTCGGGATCGAGGCGCGCGAGCACCTGGCCGCGCGCCACGCGGGCGCCTGCGTCCACCGGACGGGCCACCAGCTTGCCGCCGACGCGGAAGGCGACGTCGCTTTCGTGGCGCGCGCGGATCTCGCCGGAAAAGACGTCGCGCGTCGCGCCAGCACCGGGAAGCACGACCTGGGTCAGCACCGGCCGAATCGGCTCGGGCTCGACCTTGGCCTGGCTGCAGGCGGCGAGAAGGAGGGCAACAAGGATGGGGATCAAAGCGTTCTTCATCGGGTTTTCCTCGGTTTCGCAGGCGGCGCGAGCCAGCCGTGCCACAGCGCGCGGAGCGCGTTCTCGATTTCGCTCTCGTAGTCGCGGTCGAGGCTGCGGAGCTCCGGGCGCTTCATCGCGCGCCCGAAGCGCTCGTTCGGATGCAGGAGTTGCCACAGGCCCACGATCAGGCCGTAGCTGTGGAGCAGGAGGGTCACGCCCGTGCCCTTCGGCTTGCCGAAGTGGCGCTCGAGATGCACGCCGGCGCCCTGCAGCGTGGCGGCGACGCGCGCCTTGAACGCGAGCGCCGTGTCCGTGGGGATCTCGCGGTCCATGAGGCCGAAGCAGCGGCTGGTGAGCTCGAGGTAGCCGGGGAGCCGGATCAAATGGTCGCGGGTCACCGGGAAGATGTCGTCGAAGCCGATCGGCCCGGGCTCGACGAGCTTCCTCATGAGCGCGGTGAAGAAGTGCGCCACGTGGCGCTCGTGGAGCGCGAGAAGCATCTCTTCCTTGCTGGGAAAGTACAGGTACACCGTGCCCTTGGCGAGGCCGGCGGCGTGCGCGACCTCCGAGACGCTCGCCATCCGCTCCGGATGCCTGACGAAGAGCTTCTCGGTGGCGTCGAGGATCGCCTCGCGGCGCTCGGCCTTGTCCTCGGTACCCATGGCACGCTGTTTCAACATGCGGAAATAAATGACTGGTGGTCAGTTAATGTAACTGACCTGGGGTCATTTGGCAAGCATCACGAACGGCGTTGGGGCGGACCGCGCCGCTCAACGCCGGCGAGCAGTCACTTCGGAAGGATCAGGCAGGACCCGGTGCCGTGGCAGATCAGCTTGCCGCCGGCGTCCGTGAGCTTGGCCTCGCAATACGCGAGGCGCCGACCGCCCTGGATTACGCGGCCCTCCGCGCGCACTTCACCGGTCTCGACGCTGAGGGGGCGCAGGTAGTTGATGCGGATGTCGATGGTGGTGAAGCCCTGGTCGGCTTCGAGCGTCGAGAGCGTGGAGAGCGCGAGCGCGCTGTCGAGGATCGCCGCGGCCCACCCGCCGTGCACGGTGCCGATGAGGTTGTACGAGCGCGGGTCGGGACGGCCGACGAGGACTACGTGGCCGGCCTCGACGTCGACGAGTCGGAAGCCGAGCGTGTCGCCGATCGGGACGCCGGGAACCTCGCCGCGGACGATGCGCTGCAGGTACTCGAGGCCGTTGGTGGTGCGCTCGGCGGCCGGCGAGCTCATACGATCCCTTCGAGCAGCTGCACCTCGACCAGCGTCCCGGGCTCGACGTTGCCGGTCGTATCTCCCAGGATGATGAAGCAGTTGGCATCGCTCATCGATTTGAGGATTCCCGAGCCCTGCTCCCCGGTGGGCCCCACGGTGAGGGCGCCGTCGGTGCCGCGGGTGAGCACGCCGCGCTGGAACTCGGTGCGGCCCGGCGCCTTCTTCAGTCGTGCGGTGCACATCGCCGTGAAGGTCGGCGCTGGCTCGACCGGATTTGCGCCCATGAGCACGAGGAGGGCGTCACGCACGAACTGGTAGAAGGTCACCATCACCGAGACCGGGTTGCCGGGAAGCCCGAAGAAATGCGCAGCGCCGATCTTGCCGTAGGCAAGCGGACGGCCGGGCTTCATCGCGATCTTCCAGAAGACCACCTCGCCGAGCTCGTACAGCAAGCCTATCACGAAGTCGGCCTCGCCCACGGAGACCCCGCCGCTGGTGATCACCACGTCGGCACTTGCTGCCGCCTCGCGGAACGCCGCATCGAGCAGCTTCGGATCGTCGCGCACCACACCCATGTCGAGCGCCTCGCAGCCCAGCCGCGTGAGCATTCCGTGGATCGTGTAGCGGTTCGAATCGTAGATCTCGCCCTCTCCGAGCACGCTGCCGACGCCTTTCAATTCGTCGCCGGTGGAGAAAAACGCCACGCGCAACGCCCGGCGGACGGCGACTTCGCCCACGCCGAGGGATGCGATGAGGCCCAGCTCGGCGGGGCGCACGATTCGCCCCGCGCGCAGCGCGATCGAGCCGGCTTTCAGGTCCTCGCCCGCCTCGCGGACATTCTGGCCGGTCTTCGCGCCCGCGGGGAACGCGATCGATTTGCCGTTCGCCTTCGCGCGCTCCTGCATCACCACGGTGTCCGCGCCCCGGGGCACGACGCCTCCCGTCATGATGCGCACGCATTGGCCCACCCCAACCGCGCCGGCGAAGGGCCTGCCGGCGAACGATACGCCGATCTCGGTGAGGGTCGCATCGCCGTCGGCCTTCAAGTCCGCGCCGCGCATCGCCCAGCCGTCCATGGCGGAATTCCGGTGCGCGGGAACGTCGACGGGGGAGAGGACGTCGTCAGCGAGCACGCGCCCGAGGGCGGAGCGAATCGGCACGCGCAGCGTGCCGCGAACCGGCTCGAGGAACTGGTGGATGAAGGCACGCGCCTTCGCCACGGGCATCGAGTTCGGGTCGTAGTCGTCGGCGCAGGACGCCTGGGTGATGGTGAGCGGGGACATGGAAGCTCTACATTGAGTTCAGGGCGATCGTCTCGAGCCGCTCGATTCTACCGTCCCGCCCCACCGCCAGCAGCGTGATGGCACGAATCACATCGGCGTGCTCGCGCTGGAACTCGTCTTCGGCTTGGGCGAGCGCCTCCTCGAGGCGCGCGTACTCGGCGTGGCGCGCGAGCGTGATGTGCGGCTCGTAGGGCAGGTCGCGGCGCAGGTGATGCGCGAGGGAGCGGGTGTAGAGCCGCGCGTGGAGAGCCCTGATCGACTGCGCTCCGCGTGCGGCCATGAGGAACACGAACTCGTTGGCCTCGGTGCGCACTCGCCTGAAGGTCACCGGGACCGGAGGCCACCGCGACGCCACCCGCCGCACGTGGGTCCCGATCTGCAGGCGCGTGAGCGCGGTCGGGAACGGAAACACCAGCGACAGGTGCGCGGGGATGAGCGCGGCCGCGGGATCGTGGCGGCGGCGGAACGCCTCGATCTTCTCGATGCCGTCAAAGGCCGGGAACCAGGCGACCGCGAAACGCGGCAGCGCAGGGCGGCTGCGCACTTGCAGGCGCGCCACGATTCAATCCCGCCGCGGCTCGAGGCTCGCCAGCTCTTCGCGCGTGTTGATGTTGAGGAATGCGTCCGCTTCGTCGTCGAAGGCGACTTCCTCGATCCGCAGCTCCGAGTACCAGCGGTCGATCTTGCGCTGGCCGGAACCGAGGAATCGCTGCAGCGAGGGCAGCACCGCGCGGCGCATGAGGCAGAATACCGGGTGCGCCTGCTCGCCCGTCTTCGCGACCGCAAGGTCGGCGCCGTGCGCTTCGAGCGCCGCGCGAAGGCGCGCCACCAGGTCCACCGGCAGGAAGGGCGAATCGCACGGCACCGTGACCACGAGCTCGCCCTGGGCGTGCGCGAGCCCGCGCTCGAAGCCGGCAAGCGGGCCGGCAAACCCCTCGATCTCGTCGGCGATCACGGGGTGGCCGAATCGCGCATAGGCCTCGGGATTCCGGTTCGCGTTGATGAGGAGCTCGTCGACCTGGGGCGCGAGGCGCTCAACCGCGTGCGCCACCATCGGCTTGCCGCGGAAGGGCTGCAGGCCCTTGTCGACCCCGCCCATGCGGCTGCCCTGGCCGCCGGCGAGGATCACGCCCGTCAGCGCCACCATCAGAGCGCGTGGAACGGCGCCCAATCGGGGCGCTCTTCCGGAAACGAATTGACCGTCGGCACGCGGTCGACGGGCGACACGAAGAGTGCGAGCGGCAGGTGCATCTCCCCGCCCCAGTCGTTGTGCTCGGACTCGAAGGCGAGGCGCGTGCCGCAATTCGTGCAGAACTTGCGCCGCGTCCCCGGCGAGGAGACATAGTCGCGCACCAGCTCCGCGCCTTTCGTGATGCGCACCTGCTCGCGCTTGAAGCCGATCCAGGTGACGACGCCCGCCGCGTGGGTGCTGCGGCAGCTGAAGCAGTAGCAATGGGCGCAGAAGCGCGACGGGAAGGCCGCGACCATCTCGACGCCCCCGCAGTGACAGCGCGCGGTGGCCGAGTCAGGCATTCTTTGCTCCCTCTCTCTTGGGAGAGGGTTGGGGAGAGGGTGATTTGACGATGCGGTGCGCCCCGGTGAAGAGCAGGTAGTGCTTGCCCACCGCGCGCCCGATCATCGTGATGCCCACCTGGCTCGCCACCTCGTGTCCCATCTTGGTGAGCCCGGAGCGCGACACCAGCACCGGGATCTGCATCTGCGCGGCCTTGATGACCATCTCGGAGGTGAGGCGCCCGGTGGTGTAGAAGATCTTGTCGCGCCCGTCGATGTCCTCGAGCCACATCCAGCCGGCGATCGCATCCACCGCGTTGTGGCGGCCCACGTCCTCGACGAAGGTGAGGATCTCGCTGCCGGCGGCGAGGGCGCAGCCGTGCACGGCCCCCGCCTGCTTGTAGATCGACTCGTGAACGCGCACGGCATTCATGAGTGCGAAGAGCGTCTCTTCCTGCACGCGCATGTCGTCGTCGAGCCGCACCGACTCGATGTCGGCCATGAGGTCGCCGAACACCGTGCCTTGTCCGCATCCCGTGGTGGCGGTGCGCTTCTCGGTCTTGCGCTCGAGATCCTTCAAGCCGGAGTACGTCGTGACCACCGCGGCGTTGACCTCCCAGTCGACCTGGACCGACTCGATCTCCTGGATCGATTCCACCAGTCGCTGGTTGCGCAGGAAACCGATGGCGAGCGCCTCGGGGGCCGCCCCCAGCGTCATCAGGGTGACGATCTCCTTCTTGTCGACGTAGAGGGTGAGGGGGTGCTCGCCGGCGATCGGCGTGGGCACGATGGCACCGGTCTCGTCGCGCGCGTCCACCGTGTAGGTCGCGGGACGCGCGGCGTGCGTGAGGGCTGGCCGGTAACCCATGGCTAGCCGCCGATGAACGACATCTCTACCTTGCTCGCCCGGGCGGTCGCGGCGGTGCGGATCTCGGAATAGCGGTCGTCGCGGCGCTCCCAGATGCCGCGCACCGCGAGGTCGAGGGCTGCATCGTCGGCGCCCGCGCGAACCAGGGATTTCAAATCGTAGCCGCGCTGCGCGAAGAGGCACGTGTAGAGGTGGCCGTCGGTCGTCAGGCGCGCGCGCGTGCAGGTGGAGCAGAAGGCTTCGGTCACCGACGAGATCACCCCGATCTCGCCGTGCCCGTCGAGGTAGCGCCAGCGTGCCGCCACTTCGCCCGCGTAGCTCGCGCCCACCGGCTCGAGGGGAAACTCGCGGCCAATGCGGCGCACCACTTCGGAGGAGGCAATCACGTCGTCCATTCGCCAGCCGTTGGTGGAGCCCACGTCCATGAACTCGATGAAGCGCACCACGTGGCCGGTTCCGCGGAAGCGCCGCGCCATGTCCACGACCTGGTGGTCGTTCACGCCGCGCTTGACCACCATGTTGATCTTGATCGGCGCGAGCCCGGCCTCGGCGGCGGCGTCGATGCCCTCAAGCACGCGCGCCACCGGAAAATCCGCGTCGTTCATGCGCCGGAAGGTGGCCTCATCGAGCGAATCGAGGCTCACCGTGATGCGGTCGAGGCCCGCTGCACGGAGCGCGCGCGCCTGGGTCTTCAATGCCGAGCCGTTGGTGGTGAGCGTGAGGTCCACGCCCGGGACGGACGCGCGCAGCATCGCCACCAGCCGGTCGAGGCCGCGGCGCAGCAGGGGCTCGCCCCCCGTGAGCCGGATCTTCTCGGTGCCCAACGCCCGGAATACGCGGGCGAGGCGCACGATCTCCTCGAAGGTGAGGAGCTCCGAATGCGGGAGGAATTCGTAGTTGGCGTCGAACACCTCGCGAGGCATGCAGTAGACGCAGCGAAAGTTGCACCGGTCGGTGACCGAGATGCGCAGGTCGCGGAGCATCCGTCCTCGCACGTCCGCGGGAACGCCGCCCGCGCCTGCTCGCGCAGCGGGGATCGGCAACGCAGTCCGGGGCGCGATGGGGATCACGGTTTTGCCCATGAATGAATTGTATAGTGATCGGATGCTCGATCGCCCGACCCACAAGATCGCCGTCATCCTCGTGCGCGAGGCGGTGGAAAGCCGCTGGGAAAGCCACCACTGGCAGGTGCTCGGCGTGGCTCCCGACGTGGGCGGGGAGGCGCGAACGCTGATCGAGGCGCCGGAAACGCTGCAGCGCATCTTTCCCGGCCTCGAGGTCACGCTCTTCCGCGACGAGGCCGAGGGCTACTACTTGAATGCCACCAGCGAGGCGCCGAGCGTATTCGTCTCGATTCGCATCGACGAGGCCACGAGCGAGCCCTATCCCTTCATGGCCACGCTTTCGTACAACGAGGCGGCACGCTGGATGGATGGGGGCGAGAAGGTGGAGCGCGCGGTGGCGTGGCCCGAGCTCACGCAGTGGATGGCCCTCTGGGTCGACG
>JANMYH010000401.1:0-3698 GCA_031381925.1 Burkholderiales bacterium
GTGGCGCTCGGTCGCGATCCAGGGAGTGGTCGCCTACTGGGAAAAGCTGGGGCTCGGCGATACCGCGGCCAAGCTCAAGGCGAACGAGGTGCGCTTCTTCGAAGGCTCCGGCGGCGTCCTCCAGGCGGTCATTCGCGGCGACGTCCATGTCGCGGAATTGACCGACGTCCCGCTCAACACGGCACTCGCCGACGGTGCGCCGATCGGGTTCGTCTATCCGAAGTCGGGAACGGTGCGCTCCGAGTCCTACATTTTCGTCGCCAGCAAGGCACCCCACCCGAACGCGGGCAAGGTCCTGGTGAACTGGTTGTTGAGCGAGAAGGGGCAGGTACTCCTCCAGACGCATGCCGGCCTGTCAGGCACGCGGCCGGGGATACCCCCGATGTCGCACCTGCCCGCCACCTCGACACTTTCGAACACGCACGATGCCGATGACCTGACGCCGCCGGCGAAGCAGAAGGAGATCGTCGACCACTGGCGCGCGACGTTCGGTGTCAAGTAGCAGCCCCGCGATCGGGGTGCCGGTGCCGCGGCCCGCCGCCTTGTTCGACGGCGGGCGCGCGCTCGGCGTGCTGTACCTCGTCACGTGCGCCATCGTGACGGTGCTGGTCGTCACGCCGCTGGCGGCGCTGATCTACGGCAGCCTGCGCAGCACCGCTCCCGGTTTGCCCGGGGAATGGACGCTCGCGAACTGGGCGGGGCTCGCCTCCGAGGGCGTCGTCGGCACCTTCGTCACCACCATCACCATCGGCATCGCCTCCAGCCTGATCGCCACCGTGGTCGGCACGGCCATCGCCCTCATCGTGCACCGCACCGACTTCCGGGGGGCCTCGGCCGTCACCTCCCTGGTGAGCCTCAGCTTCTTCCTTCCGTCGTTCATCCTGGCGATGGCCTGGATCATCATCGGTTCGCCCGGGGGCATCATCAACGGGGTTCTCGAGGAGATCGGGCTCGAGGGCTGGGCGGTGAATGCCTATTCGGGGGCGGGCATCGTCTTCGTGACCGCCTTGCACCAGGTTCCGTTCGTGTATCTCCTGATGCGCGGTCCCATCCTCGGCATGGATGCGACCTACGAGGAGGCGGCACGCGCGGCGGGTGGCTCCAACTACGCGGTGCTGCGCCGGGTCACGCTGCCGTTGCTCGGCTACTCGCTCGCCTCGAGCGTAGTCCTGAGCTTCATCCTGTCGATCGAGCAGTTCGCAGTTCCGGCGCTGATGGGTATCCCCGGGCACGTCACGGTCCTCGCCACGCAGCTCTATCTCCTGGTGCGCTTCCCCCCGCCCAACTATGGTTTAGCTGCGGCCATCGGCCTCGCCCTGAGCGCGCTCACCGGGCTCGCCATCCTGCTGCAGCGGCGCATCGCCGGGAAGAGCCGGCTCACCGTGACCACCGGCAAGGCGGGGCGGCTCACGCTGATTGCGCTGGGCCGCTGGAAATGGGCCGCCGCCCTCCTCTGCTGGGGCTACGTCGCGCTGGCGCTCTTCATTCCCACGTTGATCCTCGTCTATGTCTCGTTCCTCAAGTTCTTCACCTCCAATCCAATCGAGGGTGCCTACACGCTGCGCAACTACGTGTTCCTGTTCGAGTCGGCGGGCACGATGCGATCGTTCTGGAACACGCTCCTCGTCTCCGGCCTCGGCGCCTTGATCGGCGTCGTGCTGGCCGCGTTCATCAGCTACTTCACGCTGCGCCTGCGTCCGCCCGGCCATCGGCTCCTCGACTTCACCGCGAGCCTCACCTTCGGCGTGCCCGGTGTCGTGATGGGCCTGGGCTTGCTGTGGGCCTATGCGTACCTGCCCGTGCCCGTCTATGGCACGCTCGCGATCCTCGTCATTGCCTTCACGACCCGCTTCCTCTCCTATGCGACCGAGACGGTCGGCGGGCGGCTGGTCCAGATCGACAAGAGCCTCGAGGAGGCGGCGTGGGCCGGGGGCGCTACGCGCCTGCAGGGGCTCAAGCGCGTGCTGGTCCCGCTCAGCATGCCTTCGCTGCAGGGCGCGTATTTCCTCCTTTTCATGGCCTTCTTTCGCGAGATCGCATCGGCGGTGCTGCTGTACACGGCGGCGTCGAGCGTGATCTCGACCTCGATCTGGTCGTTCTTCGAGCAGGCGAACTGGGGGCAAGCCAGCGCGATGTCGCTCCTGGGGATGGTGTTCGTTTTCGCATTCATGTACGCGCTCGTGGCACTCACGCGCAAGCGTTCCATCGTGGACATCTGACCAGGACGCAAACAAGGGCAAACGCCATGGGTATCCGCGTCACCGAGCTCATCAAGGTCTACGGATCCAACACCATCGTGAAGGGGATTTCCTTCAGCGTCGCGGACGGCGAATTCGTGACGCTCCTGGGGCCGAGCGGCTGCGGCAAGACCACCACGCTTCGCTGCATCGCGGGCCTCGAGCGCACCGACGGCGGCGTGATCGAGATCGACGGCAAGGTCGTCTCCGATGCGAAGCGCGACATTTTCCTGCCCCCCCACGAGCGCAACCTGGGCATGGTGTTCCAGTCGTATGCGATCTGGCCGCATATGAGCGTCGCGGAGAACGTCGCCTTCCCCCTGAAAGTGCGCGGCGTGGCCGATGCGCGCGAGGCGGTGGCCAAGGCGCTCGACGTCGTGGGGCTCGCCGCGCTCGCCTCACGCCAGCCCTCGGAGCTTTCCGGCGGACAACAGCAGCGGGTCGCGCTGGCGCGGGCGATCGTCGGGCAGCCCAAGGTCCTTCTGTTCGACGAGCCCCTGTCGAACCTCGACGCGCGGCTGCGCGATCGGACCCGCGCCGAGATCAGCCGAATCCAGAAGAAGCTGTCGATACCGGCCGTCTACGTGACCCACGACCAGGCCGAAGCGCTGTCGATGTCCGACCGGGTCATCGTCATGGACGCCGGACGCATCGTCGAAGAAGGCGAACCGCGTACGTTGTATCGCCGTCCGCGCACGCGCTTCACCGCGGATTTTGTCGGCGCGGCCAACTTCCTGACGCTTGTCTATCGCGGAGCCGCGTGGGTCGCGCCCGACGGCTCGGCCGTGCGCCTGTCCGAGTACGGCGCGGGATCTCAAGAGGAGAAGCGCGAGGCGGTGTTGCGACTGGAGAAGTTGGGAATCCGCGCTGCCGCGAGCGGCCCCCCTGGCGACGGCATGAATGCCCTGAGCGGCAAGGTGGAGGGATCCCAATACATGGGGCCCCATATCGAGTACTCGATCGATGTGAGCGGCGTGATGCTGAACTGCTCGAGCAGCGAGGAATTCGCGCCCGGCGCCGCCGTGCTGGTGACGTTCCGCCCCGAGGACATCCACCTCCTGCCCTCTGCGGACTAGGCGGCGCTCCGGGCTCCGGAGCGCTTGTTCACCTGGGCGAGGCGCGTGAGCTGGTTGATGTCGGCGATCGATTCGAGCGCGCCCAACTGCGCATACAGCGCCGCCGCCTGCTCGCGAGGCAGCACCATCTGCGCGCAGTCGTCGAACTTGGCCCGGAGCTCTTCCGCGCTCATCGGGTTGTCGCCACCGCGTCCCACGAGGTTCTCCACGCGCCGCGAAAGCCGGCGGCCATCCTTCATCGTCGCGATGACCTCGGCGCCCCACTGCTCCTCGGCATCGTCGGGCATGTCGGGGTGCGCACGCGCCTCCGTGATTTCGAGCAGCCGGCGGATCGCCGGCTCGTCGTGAGCCTGGCCTTCAAAATCCCGAAGCCGGACAGCCCCAC
>JANMYH010000407.1:0-5217 GCA_031381925.1 Burkholderiales bacterium
ACGCCGGCTCGTGCACTTCAGAATTCCTGGCGACCATAGCGCGTTGGCCCCACCCCTTCCCATCCCGAACAGGACCGTGAAACGACGTCGCGCCGATGATATTGCGGATTGCCCGTGAGAAAGTAGGTCATCGCCAGGGCCCTACAGGCCAAACGCCCCACCAGAATCCTGGTGGGGCGTTTGCATTTTGGGACCGAACCGATGGCGATGACCTACTTGGGGACCGTGGATGCAAAGCTGAAGTTTGCAGACACACCACTGCTTCTCCTCCCGAATGGCCTGATGACCGTTCGCGACGGTGTGCGGAGGGGGTGGCAGCCTCGCGCGGGCGAGTCTATGATGGCTTTCCCACAACCGCCGCGAGGAGGATTTCCATGAGCACGCTCGTATCGAAGGGCCTGTGGGGCCTCGTGGCCGTGGTCGGCGCGTTCGCGTTCGGCGTCGTGGCCCTCAGGCGCGGCGAGTCGGTGAGCGCGGCCTGGCTGGTCACCGCGGCCATCGCGACCTACTTCATCGCGTACCGTTTCTACAGCAAGTTCATCGCCGAGAAGGTCCTGCGGCTCGACGACAGCCGGATCACGCCCGCCGCGCGCCACGACGACGGCATGGATTACGTGCCGACCAACAAGTGGGTGCTGTTCGGGCACCACTTCGCCGCCATCGCCGGCGCGGGACCCCTGGTCGGGCCCGTGCTCGCGGCGCAGATGGGCTACCTGCCCGCGACGATGTGGATCCTCGCCGGGGTGGTATTTGCCGGCGCGGTACAGGACTTCATCGTGCTGTTCGTTTCCGTGAGGCGCGACGGCAAGTCGCTCGGCGAGATGATCAAGATGGAGATGGGCAACGTGCCGGGCTCGCTCGCGCTGGTCGGGGTGCTCGCGATCATGATCATCATCCTCGCGGTCCTGAGCCTGGTGGTGGTGAAGGCGCTGGCGGAGAGCCCGTGGGGCCTGTTCACGATCGCCGCGACGATTCCGATCGCGCTTCTGATGGGCGTCTACATGCGCTTCATTCGCCCCGGCCGCGTGGGGGAAGCCTCGGTGATGGGCGCCTTGCTGCTGCTGGTGGCACTCTTCCTCGGGCGCAGCGTCGCCGCCGATCCGGTTTGGGGTCCCGCGTTCACGTGGAGCGCCCCGGCCCTCGCATGGGCCCTCATCGGCTACGGCGCGATCGCCTCGAGCCTGCCGGTGTGGCTGATGCTCGCGCCGCGCGACTACCTCAGCACCTTCCTCAAGATCGGCACCGTGGTGGCGCTGGCGTTGGGGATCTACGTCGCGATGCCGTCGCTGCAGATGCCGGCGGTGTCGCGCTTCATCGACGGCAGCGGGCCGGTATTCGCCGGCAGCGTCTTCCCGTTCCTCTTCATCACCATCGCCTGCGGGGCGGTGTCGGGATTCCATTCGCTCATCTCCTCGGGAACCACGCCCAAGATGGTCGAGCGCGAATCGCATATGCGCCTCATCGGCTACGGCGGCATGATGATGGAGTCGTTCGTCGCGATCATGGCGTTGAGCGCCGCGTGCGTGCTCGATCCCGGGGTCTATTTCGCGATGAACAGCCCCGCCGCCGTGATCGGCACCACGCCGCAGAAGGCCGCCGAGGTGATCTCGAGCTGGGGCTTCGTGATCACGCCCGACCAGATCTCGCAGACCGCCACCGACATCGGCGAGAAGACCATCCTCTCGCGTGCCGGCGGCGCGCCCACGCTCGCGGTCGGCATGGCGCAGATCCTCGCCAAGGCGATGGGCGGCAAGTCGTTCGAGGCGTTCTGGTACCACTTCGCGATCCTCTTCGAGGCCCTCTTCATCCTCACCGCCGTGGACGCCGGAACCCGCGTGGGCCGGTTCATGATCCAGGACATGCTGGGCCACGTGTACGCCCCGCTCGGCAACACCGAATTCCTTCCTGCGAACCTGGTGGGCACGGGCCTGTGCGTCGCGATGTGGGGATATTTTCTTTACCAGGGCGTGGTCGATCCGCTGGGCGGCATCAACACCCTGTGGCAGCTCTTCGGCGTCGGCAACCAGATGCTGGCGGGGATCGCGCTGTTGCTCTCCAGCACGGTGCTGGTGAAGATGAAGCGCGAGCGCTACGTGTGGGTGACGCTGGTGCCGACCGCGTGGCTGCTGGTGACCACCCTCACCGCGGGGGTCGAGAAGATCTTCAGCTCGGACGCGCGCGTGGGTTTCCTCGCGCTCGCACGCAAGTTCAGCGACGCCGCGGCGCAGGGCAAGGTGCTCGCGCCGGCCAAGTCGATCGAGGAGATGCAGCGCGTGGCCTTCAACAACTACCTCGACGCCGTCGTCTGCGGCTTCTTCGTGGTGCTGGTGGTGGCGATGTGCTTCTTCGCGGTCCGCATCGGCCTTCAGGCGTGGCGGCAGGCGGGGCCCACGGCGGTCGAGATCCCGCCCGCGGGACAAGTCGCGGGGGCCGATTGATGGATACGTGGCTCGATGGAATCCGGGACGCGTATCACGGCATCTTCGGCGTCCCGGATTACGAGGCGTACTTGCGCCACATGCGCGAGCGCCATCCGGGCGTGCCGGTGGCCACCCGCGAGCAGTTCGCACGGGAATGGATCGACCGGCGCTACGGGAGGATGAGGGGGCGTTGCTGCTAGGGAAGCCGCGCGATGCCCGACGACCTTCGCGACCGACGATTTCCGCTCGCCGATCGAGCCCCCTCGCGTGATTGAATTGCGCCAACCCCACAAAGGTTGGGCGTTTGCGTTTGCGGGGCGTGGAAGGCTACATCCGTTCGAAGAACTCCACGTTGTTGAAGGTCTCGCCCTTCGCGTTCGTTCCCGTTATCCGAGTGGTGAAGCTCTTGCCGTCCTTCGAGTATTCGCGTTGTGCCGTCGACACAACCTTGCCGGCCTTCTTGGTGACGCGCTCGACCGTGTAGGCGTCTATGCGACGTATCGACATCGTATCCGCCAACGCGGATCCGGTAAGCGGGACATCCGAGCCGTCGTAGTTCGTCGTGTATTCCTGGGACGTGGGCTTGCCCTCGGAATTGACTCCTTTGCTCGAGTATCTGACGCCGTCGCCCACGGCTTCCATCGTGATCATGTTTTCCCTGGGCGGCGGGCCGGGATTGAATCTTGATTTCTCCAGGTTGAGCTTCCAGACGCCCAGCTCCGGGTTCTTGGCCGGCTGTGCCGAGGCGCCGACAGCGATCAGCGTCAGCGCCAATCCGAGGAATGCACTTCTAAGTAGCGATTTCATCAACCCTCCCGGTTGTTGCTTGTTGGTCTGGCTAATGTACGCCTCCGCAAGTTGTTGGAAGCGGGCTAAAGCCTACGCCCGCGCCTGGGGATTTCAAACGGGACAGTGTCCTAGGAAGAAAACGACCGAGAGCTCAATGACGAGCTACCTTCGAATCCCAGAATTCCTGGCGACCATAGCGCATTGGCCCCACCCCTTCCCATCCCGAACAGGACCGTGAAACGACGTCGCGCCGATGATATTGCGGATTGCCCGTGAGAAAGTAGGTCATCGCCAGGCCCTTCAAAGACAAACGCCCAACCTCCACAGGTTGGGCGTTTGCTCTTGTGCATGTTCGCCGACGCACCGACGGTGGCCTTTCGCCGCCGTAAGAGACTTTTCGGCGCAGTGACGTCTCGGCGGTATCAGTACGACGGCCGCGCGAATTTCTCCGCGACGAGCGACCCCACCTTCATTCCAAGCTCGTTGCCAGCGTTACTGGAAAAGCGGTAGTGCACACCGTCGTAGATGCGCGCCACCTTCACTTCTTCCATGAATTCGCCGACGCTCTTCCACTCGCGCACCATGCCGTTCGCGGTCGGGCTGCTCGAGGAGAGCCGCGGCGCCGGCGCGCCCCGCAATTCGGCCGTCAATACCGCCCCGATCGCGCCCGAAGAAACGCAGTGCGCGCAGGGATACTCGGGGTGCATGGGCGTGTTGATGAAGGGCGACCACCCCAGGTCCGCGGAAACCTTGGACTTGCCGGCCATATGGTCGTGGCGAATGGCGGTGATCGGGCGCCAGAAGTTGTAGGTGTACTTGGCATCGAAGACGGCGATCAGCGCATCGTCGACCGCCATGGAAGCCGCGGCGAACAAGCGCGCATTCTGTGCGACGCTGCGTCCCGGCATGTTGGCCACGGCCCGAACGACCGGGTGATAGATGAGAGGCCGCGTTTCTTCCCAGAAGCGCGCGATGTCGGTCTGCTCCTGCGTGCGCGCCGTGCTGTTCTTGCCTCCCAGGAGCTTCACTTCCTGCAAATCATTCTGCCAGGTCTCGCTACCGAGCTCGGGCGGCGGGCCCGGCCGGAACTGGCTGGGTTTCGCCAGGACCCACGGCGTTCTCCTGCCCCACGTCGCAAACACCGGAATCATCGTCGGCACGTACACACCCGCGGTCGTGTACGGCTGATAGTTGTCGGGGCCGCTCGCGCCGTCTTTCGTGGCGCCAGCGAGGATGGCCGCAGCCGCCTTCTCGCCAACCGCGATGCCGTCCGCCTTGGCCTGGCTCTCGGGAATCGAGGCCAGCGCCGATTGATACCCCGCCTCGATCGCCGCTTTCTCGGCGGGAACGATCTCGAGCAGCACCGTGCGATTGGCCGCGGCGACCGCGGCGTCGATCGATGCACCCGCCGGCGCCGGAATCTTCGCCATGTACGGCGCATAACGCCCGTCGATCGAGTTCACCGCCTCAAACACCGAGACCTGGACGATCGCCATCAGCCGATGGCCCGTTGCCCCGCCGCCCGCCTTGCCGGTAATGGTGCAGGCCTTGTCGTTCCAGTCGGTGATCACATCGGCTTGCGCCAACCGCGAAACGCCCAAGGCGCAAAGCGCCAGCGACAGGACCGCCGCTCCCAGTTTGAAGCCTTTCATACACGTTCTCCTTGGGCCAAAACAATGGACTTCGAGCCGCCAATTATGCGCTTGCGGGTTGATCCGCCTTGAACGGATCGCGGCGAAGGCTTCTAGCGATCCGCCAGCCAGGGATGGGCAGCGAGATACCTGCGCTCGAATGCGTGGATGTCGCTCGCGAAGTCCAGGGTGGCGCCGACCGCGTCGAGGCCGCGGACGAGCGCGTCCTTGCGCAACGGATCGAACTCGAACCGGACGCCGGTCCCGTCCGCCTCACAGGTGATGAGTTGCGCCTGCAGGTCGACCGTGAGCCGACTGCGCGCGGGATCGGCGGCGAGCTTCATCAACGTATCGATGTCCGCCTGGGGCAGCACGAT
>JANMYH010000387.1:0-3506 GCA_031381925.1 Burkholderiales bacterium
GAAAAATCGAGAAGGGGATTCGTCATCTTGCAACTCCGCGTGGAGAAGGCACGGCTCGTGGCCGCGACTTCAGTTGGCGTGGACGGTGCGGCCCCCGAAGATCGTTCGGACGACGCGGCCGGTGAGCTCGAGGCCCTGGAACGGCGTGTTCTTGCCCTGGCTCAAGAGCGCCTGCGCCTGCACGACCCAGGGCTTCTCCGGATCGAACAGGCAGATGTCCGCGTTCGCCCCCGGGGCGAGCGTTCCGGCGCTCACGCCCAGTATGCGCGCCGCGCGGTGCGTGATCGCGCCCAGCGCATCGCCCGGCTTCAACCGCGTCTCTCGTCCCCATTGGAGCGTGAGCGGCAGCAGGAGTTCGAGCCCGGTGGCGCCGGGCTCCGCCTCGGCGAACGGCACCTGCTTCGCGTCCTCGTCGACCGGGGTATGGTCCGAACAGATCGCATCGATGGTGCCGTCGGCGACCGCCTTGCGCAGGCGTTCGCGATCGCCCGGATCGCGCAGCGGCGGGGTGAGCCGGCAGTTGGCGTCGAAATCGCCGATGTCGCGATCGCAGAGATGCAGGTGGTGGATGCCCACGTCGCAGGTGAGCGGGGCGCCCTTGGCCTTCGCCTCGGCGACCAGGCCCACCGCCGCTCCGGTCGACAGGCGCGCGAGGTGCACGCGCGCGCCGGTGGCGGCCATCAGCTCGATGATCGTGCGCAGCGCCACCGTTTCCGCGATCGCCGGGATGGCGGCGAGCCCCAGGCGGGTTGCGACCTCGCCATCGTGGGCGACGCCACCGTTGGCAAGGTCCGCGTCCTCGGGGCGCAGCCATACCGTGTATCCGAAGGTTGCGGCATAGCGCATCGCGCTCACCAGGGTGTTGAGGCCCGGCAGCGGCGCGTTGCCCTGGGAGAACCCCACGCAACCGGCCTCGTGGAGCTCGGCCATCTCCGCGAGCCTCGATCCCTGGAGACCTACGGTGAGCGCGCCCAGGGGATGCACGCGGGCACAATCCAGGCCCGCGGCGCGGCGCTTGAGCATCTCCACCAGGCCGGGCTCGTCGAGCGGCGGGTCGGTGTCGGGCGGGCAGGCGAGCGTGGTGATGCCACCGGCGGCGGCGGCGCGCAGCTCGCTTTCGAGGGTCGCCTTGTATTCGAAGCCGGGTTCGCGCAGGCGCGCGGCGATGTCGACCAGGCCGGGACAGGCGATGAGGCCCTTCGCATCGATCGTCTCGTCGATGCGCATCCCCTCGGGCGGCTTGCCGATCGCCGCGATCAATCCGTCGGCGATGAAGATCGAGGCTTCCCGGTCGTGGCCAGAGGCGGGATCGATCACGCGTGCGCCGCGGATCTCGAGCTTCATGCCGACCCCAGCATCGACATCACCGCCATGCGCACCGCGATGCCGAAGGTCACCTGCGGCAGGATCACGCTCTGGCGCCCGTCGGCCACCGGCGAATCGATCTCGACGCCGCGGTTCATCGGCCCGGGGTGCATCACGATCGCGTCGGGCTTGGCGCGCGCGAGCTTCCCGGCCGTCAGGCCGTAGCACTTGAAGAACTCTCCCGCCGAGGGCAGCAGCGCCCCGTTCATTCGCTCGTTCTGGAGGCGCAGCATGATCACCACGTCGCAGTCGCGCAGCCCCGCCTCCATGTCGCCGAATACGCGCACGCCGAGGCGCTCGACCTGGGCGGGCAGGAGCGTCTTCGGCCCGATCACGCGCAGGTCCGGTACGCCGAGGGTCTTCAGCGCGTGGATCTGGGAGCGTGCGACGCGCGAGTGCAGCACGTCACCGACGATGGCCACCGTGAGCGCCGAGAAATCGCGCTTGTAGTGGCGGATGGTGTACATGTCGAGGAGGCCCTGCGTCGGGTGGGCGTGGCGCCCGTCGCCGGCGTTGATCACCGCCACGCCGGGCTTCACGTGGCGCGCGATCAGGTGCGCCGCACCCGATTGCGAGTGGCGCACGATGAACATGTCCGCGTCCATCGCCTGCAGGTTCCACACGGTGTCGAGAAGCGTCTCGCCCTTGGTGGTCGACGATGCCCCCACGTTGAGGTTGATCACGTCCGCCGACAGGCGCTTGGCGGCGATCTCGAAGGTGGTGCGGGTGCGCGTGGAATTCTCGAAGAAAACGTTGAAGATCGTCTTGCCGCGCAGCAGCGGGACCTTCTTCACGTCGCGCTCGCCCACCGAGACGAACTGATCGGCGGTGTCGAGGATGCGCTGGATCGTCTCCACCGGCAGCCCCTCGGTGGTGAGCAGGTGCCGCAACTTGCCGTCGGGCGCGACCTGCAGGCTCGCCTTGCTGGACAGGCTCATCGGGAGCGCCTCATGCCGGCCGCTTCACCGCGGCGAAGCGCAGCTTGCCGTTCTCGTTGGAAAGCACCAGGTCCTCGTCGGGCGCCACCTCGGCCTTCGCACCGGTGAAATCCGCGCCCACCGGCAGCTCGCGCCCGCCGCGGTCGGCGAGCACCGCGAGGCGCACCGCGCTCGGGCGGCCGAAGTCGTGCAGCTCGTTCAGCGCCGCGCGAATGGTGCGGCCGGTGTGGAGCACGTCATCCACCAGGATCACCTCGCGGCCGTCGACGGAGAACGGAATCGTGCTGCGCCGCGACTCGCGGTGCAGGCCGATGCGGCCGAAATCGTCGCGATGCAGGGTGACCGCGAGCAATCCCAGCGGCACCGCGAGCCCCAGCGCGCGATGCAGCCGCTCCGCGACCCAGGCGCCGCCGCTGTAGATGCCGACCAGCCCGGCGTCGGCGCCGACCTTTCCACGCATCTGGTCGGCCAGCGCGCGCACCAGCGCCTCGGCGTCGGGAAGAGTGGCGCTCACGGGCGCAGCCTCCTCATGGCGACGGGCCCTTGGTGGGCGCCAGGGAGTCGAGGAAGCTCTGCAGGATGATCGCGGCGGCCAGCGCATCGACGTCGGACTTGCGCGAGGGCCGGGTGCGCGTCTCGCGCAGCTGCGATTCGGCGATCGCCGAGCTGAGGGTCTCGTCCACGAACTCCACCGGCAGGTGGTAGCGCGCCTCGAGCCGGCGCGCGAACTTTTCCGCGAGCTTGGCGATGGCGTGCTCGGAATCGTCCGAGTGCCGGGGCCGCCCGACCACGAATCCGGCGGGCCGCCACTCGTCGACGATTCGGCCGATCGCGCGGAAGCGCGGCTCGTTGGCCTTTTCATCGATCGCGCCGAGCGGATTGGCGATGCGGGTGGAAGTCTCGCCGACCGCGACACCAATGCGCCGCTCACCGAAGTCGAAGCCGATGAGCGTGCCGGAAACCGTCACGCGTGTCCCGCCTCCTCGGAGAGGTTGGCGGCGTTCACGCCGAGGGCCTGCATCGCCGCGGTGTAGCGCGCATCCGGCGGCACGTTGAAGATCACGTCGATGTCCGCTTCCACCGTGAGCCAGCCGTTGCGACGGATCTCGTCCTCGAGCTGCCCGGGCGCCCAGCCGGCATAGCCGAGGGCCACCAGCTGCTCGCGCGGCCCCTCGCCCGCGGCGATCGCCTCCAGGATGTCGC
>JANMYH010000412.1:0-8464 GCA_031381925.1 Burkholderiales bacterium
TACGAGAACGACGAGTTCTACTTCATCGAGATGAACACCCGGGTCCAGGTCGAACATCCGGTGACCGAGCTGATCACGGGCGTGGACATCGTGCAGGAGCAGATCCGCGTCGCCGCGGGCATGAAGCTGCGCTACCGGCAGAAGGACATCGTGAAGAAGGGCCACGCGATCGAGTGCCGCATCAACGCCGAGAACGCGTACACCTTCGTGCCCTCGCCGGGGCGCATCACCCAGTACCACGTGGCCGGCGGCCCCGGCATCCGTTACGACTCCCACGTCTACGCCAACTACTACGTGCCGCCCTACTACGACTCGCTCATCGGCAAGCTGATCGCCTACGGGGACACCCGCGAGCAGGCAATCGCGCGCATGCGGGTCGCGCTCTCCGAAATGGTGATCGAGGGAATCCAGACCAACATCCCGCTGCACCAGGAGCTCATGAACGACGCGGCCTTCATCCGCGGCGGCGTGAGCATCCATTACCTCGAAGAGAAGATGGCCGCGCTCAAGTCGATCCAGGCCGAGACCTAGGCGGCAGCGAGCGAGTGGCCTGGCAACGCCTTGAGGTGGTGGTGCACGGACGCCACGCCGAAGCGCTCGGCGAAGCCCTCGAGGACGAGGGCGCGCTCGCCACCGAGGTCACCGACGCCGATGCGGGCACCGAGCGCGAGGAGGCCGTCTTCGGCGAGCCGGGCGCGCAGGCCTCGCCCTGGCCGCGCGCGCTCGTGAGCGCGCTCTTCACGACCGAAGCCGATCCCGCGGCCGTTCTCGACGCGGCGCTGCGTGCCACCGCCGTTCCCGCCTTGGGCGAAGCGTCGATCGCCCGCATCGAGGACACCGACTGGGTCGCCCTCACGCAGCGCCAGTTCGAGCCGCTCAAGGTCGGCAGCCGACTCTGGATCGTGCCCACCTGGCACGCGCCCCCCGATCCCGGCGCCATCAACATCATCCTCGACCCGGGCGCGGCGTTCGGCACCGGCAGCCATCCGACGACGCGCCTGTGCCTCGCGTGGCTCGAGCGCAGCGTACGCGCTGGGGACGGGGTACTCGACTACGGATGCGGTTCGGGCATTCTCGCCATCGCCGCGCTCAAGCTCGGCGCGGGCCGCGCCGCGGGAGTCGATGTCGACCCGGTCGCCCTCGAGACGGCGCGCTACAATTCCGAGAGCAACGGCGTGCGGCTCGAGATCCTCGACGCGAACGCCGCGCCGCCCTTCGCGGCGGACATCACGGTCGCCAACATCCTCGCCAATCCGCTGCGCATGCTTGCCCCGCTGATCGCAACGCACACCCGGAAGGGCGGATGGATCGTCCTGTCGGGAATCCTGGAGGACCAGGCCGCGACGGTGGGCGAAGCCTACGCGCCGTGGGCGCGGCTCGAGGTGGCGGAGCGCGACTCGGGCTGGGTGCTGCTGGCCGGCACGCGCGACGCATAGCGCATGCTGATCACGACCTGCGCCCATTGCCGTGCGCGCTTTCGCGTAACCCCGCAGCAACTGAACGCGAAGCAGGGCCAGGTACGGTGCGGGCGCTGCGAAAAGGTGTTCAACGGTTTCGAGGCGCTCGAGCGCTTTCCTGACGACGACACCGGCGGGCGGCTGCTTGCCGCGCGCGAGTCCGAGGAGAGCGCCGGGGCCGTGGACCTCGACGTGCTGGCCCCGGAGCCGATGCCCGAGATCGAGACGATCGACCCGCAGATCCCGGCGGTGGCGATCGAGGAGCCGGTCCACCCGTCACCCGCAACGCCCGCGCGCGCCACCGCCCGCGCGGTAGAGCTCACGCTCGAGACCCAGCCGCCGAAGCCGATCTCGCGCGCATGGTCCTTCGGCGTGGCGCTCCTCGCCGTCGCCCTCGCCCTCGAGCTGGTCTACGCATTCCGCGGGCCGCTCGCACAGCGCTATCCGGCGCTGCGGCCCACCCTGGAATCGGCCTGTGCGCGGCTGCAGTGCAACGTGCCCTGGGCGCGCGAGGAGGGCATGCTCAAGCTCGAGGAGTCGGAGCTCCTCGAGGTGCCGGGCAAGCCGACGGAGATCGCGCTCGGTGCGCGCATCCGCAACCTCGCTTCCGTCGCCCAGGAGTACCCTCACCTGGAGCTCACGCTCACCGACCTCACCGGCCAGGCGGCGCTGCGCCGCGTGCTCCGGCCCACCGACTACCTCGGCAGGCCGGTGAGCCAGGGAGAGGTGCTGCCGGCGGGCGTGGAGATCGCGCTGCAGCTGCGGCTGGAGACGCCGCGCATCAAGGCCACGGGATACGAGCTGCTGCTTTTCTATCCCTGAGGGCGCGTGCGGCTAGCGCGCACCCTGCACCTTGCGCAGGTTTTCGATCATCGAGTCGACCGCGCGATCCACGAGCGGCGCATCGTCGATCACCCGCGCCTCGCCCAGGCGCATCTGCTCGGCTAGGGCCTCGGGAGAGATCGATACCGCATTCGCGCCCGTGGCCGGGTTGGTGAACAGGTAGACGCCCTTGTTGGGGCTCACCCAGGTGAGCCGCGCACGCGTAGGCGCCGCGGCGGCACGAATGAATTCGACCCAGGTTCCGCGCCGCAGGTTGGTGTAGATCCCGGTGCGCGTGAAGACATTGCGAACCGCCCCGCCCCGCGGGGCGCGCAGGCGGATCTCCTCCAGGTGGGCGTCGTTGCCGGCGGGAAGGATCTCGCGCTCGAGCGTCGGATCCTCGGCCGGCGCCGTCGCCGGCGGCTCCGGCACGGCCACCAGGCCCCGCAGGCCCGCCTTGATGGCGAGCGCGTGGCAATCGACGAGCTCGCCAAGGAACGCATCGCGCGCTGCCTCGTTCATCACGCCGCGCGTGAGGCCTCGCTGGATCTGCGCGAGCATCCCGGGCAGCATCGCGACGAGCCGCTTGCGCTCGTCCGCGGTGGTCTTCGGCTCCACGCTCCACAGCAGCTCATCCATGGTGCGCGCCAGCTCCTGCCACGCGGGCGAGCCTTCACCCTCGGCGAGCTGGACCGCGGCGAAAGCCTGCGTCCAGGTCTCGAGCAGCATCGCCCGGACCGGCGCCGGCACCCAGACGCGCACCATGAGCCTGCGCGACACTTCCTCCTCGCCGGCCCGCCGCGCGATCTCCTCGCGCTCGCGCGCCTCGATCAAGCGCGAGGAGCGCTGCACGATGTCGGCGTCGGCGCGCGCCTGCTCCTCGATGAACGACTCCACGCGCGCGACCATCGACTCGAAAAGCGCCAGATCGGTATCGAACTCGTGCAGGATGCCGTCGACCACGCTCTCCACCAGCGCGAGGGTGGCTCCGCCGCGAGCGTCGCCGTCGTCGAGCCCGATGGAGATCTCCGCGAGCAGGTCGATCAGGCGCCGCGCCGGGTGCGCCTTGGAAGAAAAGAATCCCTTGTCGAGGAGGGCGACCTTGAGCGTCGGGATCTGCAGCCGGCCGAGGAGGGCCTTCACGCTCGCCGGGATGTGCTCGTCCTCGAAGACGAAGTCGAAGAGCATCGCGACGATGTCGATCGTCATCGCATCGACGGTGGCCAGCAGCGCGCCCTGGGGTGCGTTCTTGAGGTCCTTGAGGATGTTGACCAGCCCGGTGTCGCCCGGCGTGGGCGACGCCCCGCGGTGCATGCGGGTGAGCTCGGCGACGAAAGCGGCCTGGGGCGCAGCCATGCTCGCGTCCCCGCTGCTGCTCGCAGCTCCAGTGCCGGTGCCGGTGCCGCTGACATTGCCGGTGCCGGTGCCTCTGCCGATGACGCCAGCGCCCTGGGCAGCGCTCGATGCCGCCCCCAGGAGTTGCGCGAGCGTGCCGTACAGGTCCTGGGCCGACTCCGGCGTCTTTACCGGAGCCGCGGCGCGCCTGACGGGTGCCGCGCGGCGCGCGCTGGCGCGCACCTCGGGCAGGATGCGCCGCGCCACCAGGTGGGCATTCAGGTCGTGGTAGACGCGCTGCAGCTCCGCTTCGGTCTGGCCGACGAGCTGGCGCAGCAATGCCATGCGCACCTTGTAGTCGGACTGGATCGCGTCGCACGCATCCTTCAGCGCCGCGCAGATCATCGCCGGGCTGACCGGGTTCGCATCGTCCTCGAGCTCCGGGCGCTCCAGCAGGAAGCCCATGCGCTGGCTTAGCGCGAAGAGCTCGCCCTCGCAAGCGGTCTTGAGCCGGCTCGACATCGCGTCGAGGGCGAGGCTGCCCTCGAGGTCCTCGTGCGCGAGCAGCGACAGCTCCGAGCCTTCGGCCGGTGGCGGCGCCGACGCCGAATCGCCGCGAACCTTGCGGTTGAAGAGCTCGACGAAGTGCTGGCGAAAGGTCGACTCGATCGCGCCGCGGTTGGCGCGCGCCTGCGAGCGCGCGTCGAGGAAGACGTTCTGCGCCTCGCGTTCGATGCACTTCTCAGCGAGGTCGAAGAGCTCGTCCTCGACGCGGTCGAGCATGCCCGAGAGCGCCCCGCCCATGCGATCCAGCGCGAGCTCGCGGCAACCCTTGAGCTCGCTCGCCGATTCGTGGGGGGAAAGTTTCAGCCGGGCCCGGGAAAGCCCGGCCAGCGGAACGACGTTGTTGCCCTGAACCATGGAGCACCACCTTCCTGGCGATCCCGCTGTCGTAGGGCTTCTGGGTGCCGCCCCGTAGACCGGAAATTTTGCGTCGCCACCTTTCGGTGGGTTTGCCGTTGCAGAAATGTGCGTTACAGATGTAGCACTGATGATCGACCGGAGGTGCGGGGGGGTCAATGCCGCCCGTCGGGCCCGGCGCCCCGCGCGTCGCCGGGCGTGCGGGGCACCGCTGGCCGCTATACTCGACCGATGACCATACTCGTATGCGGTTCAATGGCCTACGACACCATCATGGTGTTCCCGGACCAGTTCAAGAAGCACATCCTTCCCGACCAGATCCACATCCTGAACGTCGCGTTCATGGTTCCGGACATGCGCCGGGAATTCGGCGGTACGGGGGGCAACATCGGCTACAACCTGAAATTGCTCGGCGAGGAGCCGGCGATCATGGCGACGGTGGGTCACGATTTCGCCCCCTATTCCCAGCGCCTCGACAACCTCGGCATGTCGACCGCGCACCTGCGCGTGATCGACGACCACTTCACCGCGCAGGCCTTCATCACCACCGACATCGACGACAACCAGATCACGGCGTTCCATCCGGGCGCGATGGCCGCCTCGCACCGCAACCGCGTGGCCGACGCCAACGGGGTCAGCCTGGGCATCGTCTCGCCCGACGGCCGCCAGGGGATGATCGAGCACTCGCGCGACTTCGCCCGCGCCGGGATCCCGTTCATCTTCGACCCGGGCCAGGGCCTGCCGATGTTCTCGGGCGCCGAATTGCTCGACCTCATCCGGGGGGCGCGCGCGCTGACCGTGAACGACTACGAGGCGCGCGTCATCGAGGAAAAGACCGGCAGGAAGATGGCCGAGATCGCACGCGGCATCGGCGCGGTGATCGTGACGCTCGCGGCCGAAGGCTCGCTGGTCCATGCCGACGGCGCCGAGATGCGCATTCCCGCGGTCCGGCCCGACACGCTCGTCGATCCCACCGGGTGCGGCGACGCGTACCGCGCGGGACTGCTGTATGGAATGGCGCGTGCGTGGAGCTGGGAGAAGTCGGCGCGCCTCGCCTCGGTGATGGGATCGATCAAGATCGCGTTTCGCGGCGGCCAGAACCACCATCCGTCAAAGGCGGACATCGCGCAGCGCTTCGGCGACGCATTCGACGAGCAACTCTAGGAGGAGATCCTCATGAAGGCATTCAAGGCAACGGCGGCATTGGCAACCTGCGTATTCACCCTCGGCGGCTGCGCCTATAGCGCCGGCAGCGCCGATTACCGCGGTTACGAGGCGCGCGGCGAGCAGGCGGTGCGCTTCGGCGTGGTGGACACGGTGCGCGACGTCCGCATCCAGCCGCGCGACACCGGTGTGGGCAGCAGCGCCGGTGCGTTCCTGGGCGGCGTGGCCGGCAGCCACGCCGGACGCGGCGGCGGCAATATCGTGGGCGCGATCGGCGGGGCCATCATCGGCAGCATCGTGGGCCACAACGTCGAGCACGCCGCCAACGAGCTGAGCGGCGTCGAGGTCACGGTGCTGCTCGACTCGGGCCAGTACATCGCGATCGTTCAGGGCGCCGACGAGGCGTTTCGCGCGGGCGATCGCGTGCGGGTGCTCTCCGGGCGCAGCTCGACCCGAGTGACGCATTAACCCGCGAGCGGGCCGGCTGCATCGCGCCCTGCGCTGGGTGCGCATGGCGCTGCACATGCTCACCGCGGCGGTGATCCTGCGGGTGGTGTTCCCGCGCGCCACCACCGCTCGACGGCGCGCGCTGGTGGGCTGGTGGTCGGCCAAGTTGCTGCGCATCGTGGGCGTTTCGACGCGCGTGCAAGGCACGCCCCCCGGGGAAGACGAGGTGGGGGCGATGCTCGCCGCGAACCACGTGTCGTGGCTCGATATCTTCGTGGTGTCGAGCGTTCGACCGACACGCTTCATCGCCAAGAGCGAGATCCGCGACTGGCCGCTGGCCGGATGGATCGTCGAGCGTGCCGGCACCATCTTCATCCGCCGCGAGCGGCGCCGCGACACGGCGCGCATCAGCGACCTGGTGCGGGCCGCACTCGCCGACGGCGACCGCGTCGGCCTCTTTCCCGAGGGGATGTGCACGGAGGGCGACGAGCTCCTCAAATTCCACTCATCGCTTTTCGAGCCGGCCGTGGTGAACCGCGCGCACGTGCATCCCTGCGCAATCCGCTACCAGCACGCCGACGGCACGCTCTGCCGCGCCATGGCCTACGTGGGCGAGCTGTCCTTCATGCAATCGTTGGCGCTGGT
The DNA here is from genome assembly GCA_031381925.1 of Burkholderiales bacterium. Classification (GTDB taxonomy): domain Bacteria; phylum Pseudomonadota; class Gammaproteobacteria; order Burkholderiales; family Usitatibacteraceae; genus Usitatibacter. Next base: position 6,792 of record JANMYH010000412.1, read on the forward strand.
GATCCGGCAGCGCGGGGTGACCGCGCATATTTCGTTCGCCTCACCGGTACCGACCGTCGGGCGTGGGCGGCGCGAGGTGGCCGCGGACGCGCGCGCCTGCGTGGCTACTCTTCTGGGATTCCCGTCGCAGGACACGGTGCCTCGAACACCGAGCGATCCTCCAGGCGCACCGCGCTGAGCGAGCGGCCCCAGACGCAGCCGCTATCGAGCGAAAGCAGGTCCGGGCGCAGGTGCAGTCCCAGGGCCGACCAATGGCCGCATACGATGGCGTGGTCGCGGCTCAACCGCCCCGGCACGTCGAACCACGGCGTGAGGCCGGTGCCTGCTTCGCGCGGCTCGCCCTTGAAACGCAACGCCATCGCGCCGCCGTCATCGCACATGCGCAGCCGTGTCATCGCATTGACGATCACGCGCAGCCGCTCGATCCCCTCGAGCCCTTCGTGCCAGCGCGTGGGCTCGTCGCCGTAGAGGTGCTCGAGGAGCGTGCGGTAGCCGGGGCCGGCCAGGCGCGCTTGCACTTCGCCGGCAAGCGCATGCGCCCGCGCGACGCTCCATTCCGGCAAGAGGCCCGCGTGCACCAATGCGTAGCCGCCTTCCACGTGCATCAGGGGACGCGTCCGCAGCCATGCGAGAAGCTCGTCGCGATCGGGCGCGGCGAGGACTTCGCCGAGGGTGTCGCGCTTGCGCGGCTTCTGCAGACCCTCCGCCACGCAAGCCAGATGCAGGTCGTGGTTGCCGAGGACCGTGACCGCCCGCTCGCCGAGGGATTTCACGAAGCGCAGGCATCGCAGCGAATCGGGACCGCGGTTGACGAGGTCGCCGACGAACCAGAGGCGGTCGAGCGCGGGATCGAAGCGAACCGATCGCAGCAGGTGCTCGAGGGGTTCGAAGCACCCCTGCAGGTCACCGATCGCGTAGGTCGCCAGGTTTACTTCACCGCGGCGAGCATGTAGTCGACGGCGGCCTTCACGGCGTCGTCGGAGAGTGTGGTGTTGCCGCCCTTGGGCGGCATCGCGCCCTTGCCCTTGATCGCGGAGGCGTGCAACGCGCTCGCGCCGGCCGCCATGCGCGGCGCCCAGCCGGCCTTGTCGCCGAGCTTCGGCGCGCCGGCGACACCGGCACCATGGCAGACGGCACATACGGAATCGTAGGTCGCCTTGCCGGAGCCCGCGGCCGAAGCCGCCTTCACAGGCGCGGCGGGAATGGCCACCGCGGGCATCGCGGCGGCCGGTGCCGCGGCGGCGGGCGCCGGCGCAGCAGGTGCATTCGGATCGATCTCGACTCGCGCGACCGGAGCCAGGCGTTTCGCCACCGCTTCCGCGCTCATCGAAGGGTCGTCCTTGATCGGTCGCGAGCCATAACTCCCGACGGCGAACTGCACCACCAGGATGATCGCGATCACGAGCGCAACCGCGCCCACCGCGATCCCGATGGCGAGCTTCACGGGATGCGTCTCGATGTTTTCTTCGATGGGGTCGTGATGGTGGGAACCGGACATGTCTTCCTCGAAAAATCGCGCGGCATGCGGGGGGAAATGCAGCGCGAATTATAGCGCGATCCCCCGAACTCATTTAGAATCCGATACATACGCGCCCGTAGCTCAGCTGGATTAGAGTACTGCCCTCCGAAGGCAGGGGTCGCACGTTCGAATCGTGTCGGGCGCGCCAATTGAA
>JANMYH010000447.1:0-4613 GCA_031381925.1 Burkholderiales bacterium
CCGGGAAGCATGCGCCGATCCGCGAAGTGGGGTCTCATGGGGCGATGAGTCCTTTCTCGCTCATCGCGAGCTCAGCAATGCCAGTGAGAGCCACGGGACGTAGGTGATGACGAGGACGCCCGCGGCGAGCGCCGCGAAGACCGGCAGCACCGAGCGAAAGATCTCGCCCACGGGCTTGCCGAAACGATACGAGGCGAAGAAGAGGTTCAAGCCCACGAGCGGCGTGAGGTAGCCGAGCTCCATGTTGGCCAGGAAGATGACCCCGAGATGCACGGGATCGACGCCGAACGCCTTGCCGAGGGGCGTCACAAGCGGGGCGAGGACGATGATCGCGGGGTAGATCTCGATCACGCATCCGGCCGCCAGGAGAACCAGGTTGAGGCCGAGCAGGAAGAGGTAGCGGTCACCTCCCGCGGCGCTCGCCCAGCCCACGATCCGCTCGGGAACCTGGGCATCGACGAGAACGTCGGTGAGTCCGAGGGCCACGCCCATGACGAGCAGGATGCCGCCGACGATCAGTCCGCATTCGGCGGCCACGCGAGGCGCGTCGTGACGGAAGTGAAGGTCGCGGCGTACGACCACCGTCACGATGAACACGTAGAGGGCCGTCAGCGCCGCGGATTCCACGGGGGTCGCGATGCCGCTCGCCAGCGAAAGCATTGCGACCAGGGGCACGCTCAGCTCCCACTTCGCCGCGCCGATCGCAACGCGCACCCGGTGCCAGTCGAATGCCGCGGGGCGGTTGAGGTGGTTCGGACGGATGTGGATCCCCCACGCAATCACGATCGAAGCCATGAGGATCGAAGGCAGAAGCCCGGCAAGGAACATGTCGCGGATATCGACGCCAGCGACGATCGCATAGAGGATCAGCGGCAGCGCGGGCATCAGCAGGGTTCCCGGCAGCCCCGCCGACGTTGCGAGACCCAGCGCCGAGCGTTGCGAGTACCCGCTCGAGATCAGCAGGGGCATCACGAGGCCGCCCAGCGCGAGCACCGTCGCGCCCGAAGCGCCGGTGAAGCTCGTGAAGAAGGTGCAAGCGAGCACGGTGACGATCGCGGGTCCGCCTCGCGAGCTGCCGAAGATGGCATCGAAGACCTCCACGAGGCGCCGCGGTGCGCCGCTCTCGGCCATGAGGTACCCGGCGAGCGTGAAGAGCGGGATCGCGGGCAGCGTCGGATTGACCACGGTGCCGTAGTGGTCGACGGCAATCGATGCCAGCGGCAGGCCCTGGTGCCAGAAGAGCAACAGGGCGGCCCCGGCGAGCACCGCGAATAGCGGCATGCCGAGCAGCGCGCCGATAGCGATGATCGCGAGGGCGGGGACGAGAATCCATTGCGGGATCGCCGGCAGCGCCTGCGTGAGGCCGACCAGCAAAACGGCCAGCCCGAGCATGGCGGCCCGTGCAAGCGCGCCCGGCGCGATTCGCGCGACCAGGCGCCAGGCAATGAGCGCGAAGCCCGCCGGGAGCAGTGCCTGCACCCACCACGCAGGAACGCCATAGGCGAGGATGTTGCCGGCCGAGCGTTCCGCGGCAACGAAGCCGATTCCCGCTGCGACGAGGAGCGCGCAGACGCAGGCCCCGAGCCCGTTGGCGAGGAACGACGCGACCCTTCCATTGCGTCCGTCGAAGAGGCTCTTGATCGCCGAGATGGTGAGCAACCGGTCCTCGCGAGCGGCCACCGCCCCGCCGATCATCGCGACGGCGAGCCCCAGGTGCTGGACGATCGACGCCGCGGCGAAGATGCCGGTATGGAAGACAGCCCTCAGGAAGATCTCCGCGATGGGAACGACTGCCATCGCGGCAATGGCGGCAACCAACGCGCCGTCTTCGATTCGCCGCCACGGCCTGCGACTGGCGGCAAGGGGAACCGCATTGACGGCGGCGACGCTGGCAGTCACGGGCCCGTCCGCTCCGGGCGCCGACCCGGGGACCGGTACTCGGCGACCAGGCGCAACGCCTCGTCGAAGGTCGCCGCGGGGACCGTGTGGCCGCGGATCATCGGATAGGTGCGCTGCGCAACCTCCTGCCATGCGGCGGCCTGCTCGGGGCTCGGCCGCAGGACCAGGAGCCCGCGCTTTTGCATCGCGGTGATCGCTTCGGCATCCGCGCGGATCTGGTGCTCGTGCAGCGCCTTGGCCGCGTGCGGCGCCGATCGGCGCAGTGCGTCGCGCGCCGCCGGTGTCATCGAGTCCCACGACTTGCGCGTGAAGACCAGGGCTCCGACGATCGGCGCCCACCGCAGGTCGATCATGTTCGGCGCGAGCCGATCGAGCTGCGTGGCCAGTGCCCAGGTCGGCGTCACGGGCACGGCATCGACGAGGCCGGTCTGCAATCCGGGGATGATGTCGGCGGTCTCCAGGACAACGGGCCGGTATCCCAACGCCTGCATCATGTTCACCTGTTCGCTGTCGCCGGCCCACGCGAACATGCGCCGCCCCTTGAGATCGGACGGGTGAGCCGCGGGCTCCTTGCAGAAGAAGCGCACCCAGCCTGCTTCCGCCCAGAGGACCACGACGAACCCCTTTTCGAGGAACCGCCGTTCGATCTCGGGCCGCAGCGCCTGGCTGACATATTCGACCTCCTCCCATGAACGGAAGAGGAGCGGCATCTTCTGCAGAACGCCGGCCGACGGGTCGATTTCCGTGAGGCCCACCGCGGTGATCATCGCGGCATTCAGCTGGCCGATCCGCATGCGGCGCACCACGTCGGCCTCGCTGCCTTGCGAGCCGTCGGTGTAGATCGTGAACGCGGAACCCGCCGCGTTGGAGGCTCGAAACGCCTCGCCCATTTCCTGGAGCACGCGGTGATAGACCGAGCCCTTCGGCGCCAGCGTGCCGAGCTTCACGCGCACCGTCTCCTGAGCGTCCACCGACGGCACAATCAGTATCGCGAGGCAGGCGAGGACGATCGTCAGCAGAGTGCGGCCAGATCGCATGGATTCTTTCCCCTAGTTCGAGAACAGTTGTTCGGCGTGGGCGCCCAGCCAGCGGGCGCGCCGTTGGTACAACTCATTGGCGAGGCGCGATGAGGGCGCCGACGCCGGATCGACCCGGAGCGCACGATCGAGCATCTGGTCGAATTCATGCCGCAGACCGAGCGGCACGGTCACCGCTTCCGCGTAGGCGACAAAGGGAGCGGCCTGGAGTCCCCGCGACAGTTCCAGCGCGCGCTCGAAATGCGCTCGCGCCTGCGCCACGCGTTCCTCCTCGGGACGCGGCTCGCTCATCGCGAGGCTGATGTAAAAGACGCGGAGGCCACCGCCGTCGAAGGCGTCGTCCAGCTCGAGGGCGCGCGCGGCCAGGAGGCGCATGGGTGCGACTCCCGCGAGCAGCGCGGCATCATCCTTGCCGAGGGCGATCGCCGCGCCCCAGGCGACGGCCGTCCAGTGCAGCGCCGGGACTTCCTGCGCGCCGACGGCAGCAATCGCGGCCATCGGTTCGGCTCCGAGCCGCTGCGTGAATCCCGGATGGGAAACCTCCAGGGCGCGCAGACCGTAGTCGCGCGCGCGGAGGTACAGCCTGCGGGCGCGTTCCCGCGCCGCATACGCTGCGGCTACGTCGCGCTCCTCCATCTCCTCGGCCGGTATCTCGACGTAGGCGTAAGCGTATTGGGTGAAGCCCCGCGCCGCCGCGGTGAGCAGGCCCCGATGTTGCGGCGATTCGACGATGAGGCTCTCCATCAGCTTCAGGCCGAACGGGGTCGCCGCTCCCACGAGCTCGAGGTCGGCGTCCCCTGCATAGGCTTCGCCCCCGCGCGCCAGCGTATCGCCTACTCGGTCGATCACGATCTGCTGAAGCGAGCAGCCGGAGATCAACGCGGCGGCCAGGGCCGGGAATGCGAGTTGCCGTGCACGTGCGAGCATGACGTTTCTCCCTCCGTGTGGGCGCTAGTGGCCGAAGCCCTGACCTGCCAGCGACAAGCCGGGCGTGGACGATTCGGCAATCAGGCTTTCGTGCTGCGGCTGGGCCGCGGCGAGCCTCCGGCGACGCAGGTAAAGAAGGAGCGTCAGGACGGTGCCGCCGGGCGCGAAGATTTCCAGAAGGAGATAGGGGGCGATCGCCGCTCCGAACTGCGGCAGCCTCCTCAGCAGATTCGGGATTCCGCTCGTACGCTCGACCATTCCGCTTGCCATGCGCCACCCCGTTTGTTGTGATTCGTTGCTTCTGGGGGTCACTTGCATAACACGTGCCAAGCCGACGCGTTCAGTTAACTCTTTGATGCAGTGTAGATTTTAAACTTGCCCCTCGAGAGGCCGACCTGCCCGCCTAGCAGCGGATGAACCCGAGCTGTACATTCCATGTACACGACCTCCGGCAGCCGGGGGGCATTTTCGTCGTGGCGGGCGTCTTCGCCGCGCGGCGGTTCCGTCCGCCGCGACCTATCGGGGCGGCGTGAGCCGGTCGCGCAAGTAGCCCTGCACGCGGGGAAGTGCTAGCAGTCCGTGGCGGGCGCCATCGATGGACGCATCGACCTGCACGGCCTCCAAAGTAAGTCGCGTCGGGACGGCCTCGATGCGCTCGCGCGTCGGGCTCGCGAGCTCGTCGATCGCGAGGTGGGCGAGCGTGAATTTCACGTCCCGGCAGTCCCAGCGTGCAGGGCGCCGAGCAGGACC
>JANMYH010000456.1:0-2548 GCA_031381925.1 Burkholderiales bacterium
CAGCTCGAGGCGCGCGGGATCCTCCGCGTGCAATTGGGCGGCGTACCAGCGGCCGAGCGGGTTGGGAACGAAGCTCGCGAGCGCATCGGCGACGCGCGACTGGAGCTCGTCCTTCTGCTGCTCGGCGCCGTCGCCGAACACGCCCCCGGGCGCCCCCGGCGGCACGAAGTAGGTGAGGTAGCGCCCGTGGTTGCGCACCCACTCCTTCTTCGAAAGGTCGATCGCCGCGGCATTCCTGAGCACGTACCAGGCGACCAGGTTGCTCTGCGTATCCCAGAGCCCGTAGGCGGTGCCGTTGCCGAAGCCGCCGTCGTGGGCGCCCCAGGGGCTGGTCCACACGACGGCCTTGGGCACCGCGACCTTGAACCAGGTGTCCGCCTCCGGCAGGTCGCCCACCACGAGGGCGGCGATGGCGGCGGTCAGCGTCAGGGTGAGGTTGCCGTGGGAATCGTACGGATAGGCCGTGATGGCGTTGTTCGCGATCTGCTTGGCGAACATGTCGCGGGTGCGGATGCGCAGCGACTCCAGCACCATCGCCTTCTGCGCCGGCGTGAGGTAGTCGTGCAGCCAGTCGTAGCCGAGTGCCAGCGTCCACGCGACATTGCGGCTCGCGGTGTCGTTGTTCTTGAAGCTGATCGGCCCGGTGGTGCTCCAGGCGGCCTGCGCGAGCAGCCGGCGAGTCGCATCGGCCCCGTACTTTCCCTGCTTCGTCGCCGCCCATGCGAGGGCCGAGTTCAGGGTGCGCTTCTGCTCCGCGATGGTGGCTTCGTAGTTGACGTTCATCGATTCGGCGCGCGGCTCGTCCTCGACGGCACGCTCGAGCTTGCCGTCGACCTCCTCGAGCATCGCGGCGAACCCCCGGGCACGCTCGGCGCGCAGGGCCCGGATCGGGCTCTCGGGACCGCTCGCCCAGGTGCGCGGGCGGGGAGCGGCGCGTGCGCGTTTCAGAGCCGCTTCCTCGTCGGGCATCACGAACGCCACGGCGTCCTTGGCGATGGTGAAGCGGCGCGGCTTGCTGGTCTCGCCGGCCGGGGAATACTTCACCTGCCAGGTGTAGTTGCCCGGGGGAAGCACCTTGTCCCAGGCGAGCCAATTCTGCTTGGTGGTGCGTGTCTCGCCGTGGCCGTCGGGGTGGGTGAGGGTCAGTTCATAGGTCTTGTCGCCCTCCTGGGGCGGCCAGGTGAAATCCGGTGGGGTTTGCGCGGTGGTCGTGCAGTCGGCGGGGCGGACCGGTGCGAGCGTCGGATCCGATCGGACCAGGAAGTCGCTCTGCGCGCCGCAGGCGATCGCCGCGGCGGCAACGATCGTGGAGGTGAGGGTGGCCATGGCACCGAGTATCGGCGCGCGCTGTTGCAGCGCCAGGCGATGTCCGGCGCACCGCCTGTGGTCTACGCGGCCGATGCTGTGTGGCGCCTGCGTGAAGTCGTAGCCGCACTCCTACCGGGGTGTCGCTAGGAATTGACGGCCCGGTGCTCGCTGCGCTTGTCCTGCACGAAGATGTTGATGACCAGCCAGAAGCCGCCGCCGGCCGCGGCGAGGAAGGTGACGATGGCGAGTCCCGGGTAGCCGAACAGGATCCAGGGGGTCTCGATGCGCATCATCAGCGACGCGCCGATGATGAGCGCGGCGAGGATCAGGCCCGAGGTCACGCGGTTGGCGATCTTGTGCAGGGCATCCATGATGATGGGCGCATCGACCGCGCGGACCTTCATCTCGAGGTCCTTGTTGGTGACCGCGTCCATGATCTTGTTGAGGCGCACCGGCAGGCCGGCGGCGAACTCCTTCAGGTCCAGCAGCGTGGTGAAGACGCTGCCCTTGCTGGTGTCCTTGCTCAGCCGCTTCGTCATGATCTCGGTGGCGTTGCGCCGGATCGCCGCGTCGGGATCGAACTCCGGATCGAGGATCCGCCCGACCTCGTCGAGCTGCAGGAGCGTCTTGCCGAGCATCGTGAGGTCGCTCGGAACGTAGAGGCCGAGCTCGGCGGCGGCGCGCGTCACTTCGAGCAGCGTCTTGCCGACGTTGATCTGCTTGAGCGGCTGGCCCTGGCGCTCCATCACCAGTTGGGCGATGCGCTTCTTGAAGAGCGCGGAATCGAACTGCTTGCTGGTTTCGCTGATCTGGATCACCACGTCGGCGGCCTCTTCGGCCTTGCCCTCGCTGATCGAGATCAGCACCTTCAGCAGGCTCGTCTGCATGCTGGGCGTGGTGTGGCCCACCATGCCCAGGTCGAGCAGCGCGATGCGGTCGTCGTCGGTGATGAAGACGTTGCCGGGGTGCGGGTCGGCATGGAAGAGGCCGTCGACCAGCACTTGCTTGAGGTAGGCCCTGAAGAGCTCCTCGGCGAGCGCGCAGCCGTCCATCTCGAGGCGGGCCACCGGGCTGATCTTGGTGATCTTGCGGCCTTCCACGTAGTCCATCGTGAGGACGCGCTTGGTGCTGTAGTCCGCGACCGGCTGCGGGATCTGGATCAGCTCGAACTCAGCGAGGTTCTGGCCCACCGCCACCAGGTTCTGGGCTTCCCTTTCGTAGTTGAGCTCGTTCACGATCG
>JANMYH010000021.1:0-14432 GCA_031381925.1 Burkholderiales bacterium
AAGCTGCGCGAGCTGCAAGCCCTGCTGAAGCCGATGGGGATCGAGGCGATCGCGCAGTCGGAGTTCCGGATCGCCGAAGCCGAGGAGCCGCACGATACCTTCCTCGAGAACGCGCTTGCGAAGGCGCGTCACGCGAGCCGCGCCACGGGGCTGCCCGCGCTGGCCGACGACTCGGGCCTGTGCGTGAATGCCCTCGGCGGCGAGCCGGGGGTGCATTCGGCGTACTTCGCGGGCCGGCAGGGAAGCCGCGAGGAGCGCGATGCGCGCAACAACGCGAAGCTGGTAGAGGCGTTGCGGGCGAGTGACGATCGCAGCGCCTTCTACTACTGCGTGCTGGTGCTGATGCGCTCGGGCAGCGATCCCACCCCGGTGATGGCCGACGGCCGCTGGCGCGGCGAGATGGTGCTCACGCCGCGCGGTACGGGGGGGTTCGGCTACGACCCGCATTTCGTTCCGCGGGGAAGCGACCAGACCGCCGCGCAGCTGGCCGCCGAGGAGAAGAACCGCGTGAGCCACCGCGGGCTTGCGCTGATGGCCCTGGCCCGGCGCCTCGCCGCTTCCTGACCACACTCACTATCGTGGCGTGCGCCGGATGAAGACGTCCTGGTAGGTCTTGAGCCATAGGTCCTGCTTGTCGAGCGCTTCGGCCGGGTCGATGTACTTGATGGGCATGTCACCCAGGGGCGAGGGAACCTTCGCGTTCGAAGGCACGAAGCCCATCTTCCCGAGGAGCGCCTGGCCCTCGCCCAGGAAAAAGTCGTAGAGCAGCGCTGCGGCGTGCGGGTGCGGCGCCTGGCCATGCACCGCCACAGCGTGCAGCTGGCCGACCGCGGGCTGCAGGACCACCCAGTCGATGGGGCCGCCCTGGGCCTTCAACTGCGCAGGCTTGTAGTTGTACACGGTGAGGCCCATCGGCACCTCGCCCGCACTCACCAGGTTGGCGAGCAGCGTGTGCCCCTTGCGAACCGACATGCCGTTCTTCGCGACCACGTCGCGGAAGAGCTGCATGCCTTTGTCGCGGCCGATCTCGTTCAGCAGCGTGCCGAACCACGCCTGGTCCTCCGCCTCGATGCCGAGGCGGTCCTTCCAGCGCGGATGGGCGAGGTCTTCGAAGGTCTTTGGCAACTCGTCGCGGCTCACCTTCTCGGTGTTGTACGCCTGCACGAAAACGTCGATGGTGGAGGTCGCGTAGGCCCGATGGGCGCCGAGCGTGCCCGGACGCAGGTCGGCAAAATGCGGCGAGTCCATCGGCCGCAGCATGTTCTCGCGGCGCAGCGCCTCCATCTCCGGCGAGTTGTTCTCGATCAGGTCGACCTCGAGCTTGCCCGCCCGCGTCTGGCTGATGACGCGCTGGACCAGGTTCTCGGAACTCGAGCGCCACTCCTTCACCTTGATTCCGTATTTCGCCGTGAAGGCGTCGAACACCGGCTTCAGGTCGGACGTCTGGGTCGAGTGGTACACCATGAGCTCGCCTTCCTTCCTGGCGGCATCGACCAGCGCCTTGATCCGGGTCTCGCCCTGGAGCTTCTCGATCGCGGCGAGCGGGTCGCTCTGGGCTCGGGCGGCGGCGGCGAACCCGAGCGACAGCAGCAATGCGGCGGCAACGAAGGGCACTCTCATCGGACTTCCCTCCTTCGGGTTCCTATCGGGCGGCTATGGCGGGCGCGCTCGCCGGCAACCCTTCGGAAGCGACTCCCAGCGCGCGCCAGTCGGTGCCCTTCGCAACGAGGCCCTCGTAGGAGCGCAGCGCCGCCTGCGCCACGCGCGGCTCGACGGTGCCGATGGCGGGCGCCCCCGCGGCCACGGCGCGGGCGGCCTCAACCATGATGCGGCGGAACTCCACGATCGCGAGGTCGCTCGCGCCCAGGCGTTCCTTGCTCCGATCCGCAATCGCACCCATGGTCTCCCACATCGCCATGTCCTGCATCGGGATGCCGCGAATGCCGGTGAAGTCGCCAAGCTTCATCGCCTGGCGGTCCTGCAGGTGGAAGTTGTCGCGGTTGCGGTGCTTGCGCCAGCGGGGGTCGAGGTCGATGCCGGGCTGGGCGCCGCAGAACTTGCGCCACGCCTCGCGCTCGATGCCCTCGCCCGTGTCGTTCCACGCGATGAAATGGAACATCGTGTGGGTATCGTCGATGGGGACGTTCACGTTGGCGAGGTTGTAGAGGTTATTGGGCGGGATCAGCACCGTGGCGGGCGCCACGAAGAGCGAGACGCGCACGTAGTCGTGGGTCGCGGAGTTCACGATCGGGCGGCGGATCGCCGCGTAGCGGAAGCCGAAGGGCGTCTGCTCGAGTACCAGCCGCGGCGCCTTGTCGGTCGAGGGGCGCGGCCAGACCTTGGCGGTCGCCTTGGCGCCGTCGACGCGGGCCGGCGGCATGTCGGTCGAATGCAGGCTCGAGCTGTGCGCCGAATCGATCGCGCCCTCGAGGATCTGCGCCCAGTTGGCGTCGACCACGACCTTCACGATCGACACGCGGGTCTCGGGCGTGGGTGCGAATGCGGGACGCTCGAATGCAGGCATCGAGTCCTTCGGGCCCATGTATGCCCAGACGAAACCGCCCGCCTCCTGCGACGGGTAGGCGAGGTGCTTCACCTTGCTGCACAGGCCGCTCGCGGCGGGCTCGGAGGCCATCTCGAGCACGTTGCCGAGGACGTCGACTTTCCAGCCGTGATACAGGCAGCGCAGCCCCCCCTCCTCGTTGCGTCCCATGACGAGGGAAGCGCGGCGATGCGGGCAGTGCTCGTCGAACACCCCGAGCCGTCCCTCGCTGTCGCGAAACACCACGAGATCCTCGCCGAAAACCCGCGCGTGCACCGGGGTGCCGTCGTTGTCCTCGACCTCTTCCGACAGGCACACCGGGATCCAATGGCGGCGCATGAGCTGCCCCATGGGGGCGGCGCCCTCGACGCGGCACAGCAGGTCGTTGTCCTCGGCGCTCAGCATGGCGGCACCCCCCGATGGAGTACGATGGCGTTTGGTTAGTCGCCTAAGTTTAATCCAGATGACCCTGCTGCGAGTCGCGCGCGCCGAGCCCGCCGCCCTCGGCATCCACCTCCTCGAGTTCCGCGACCCGGCGGGCGGGCGGCTCGCGCCGTTCACTGCCGGCGCGCACGTCGTGGTGACCTCGCCCAACGGCTCGCAGCGCAAGTACTCGCTCTGCAACGCGCCTTCGGAGGACGACCACTATGTGATCGCGGTCAAGCGCGACGCCTCGGGACGGGGCGGCTCGGTGGACCTCGTCGACCGCGCGCGCGCCGGCGACCTCCTCGATGTCTCGGAACCGCACAACGCCTTCGAGCTGGAGGCACGTGCCCCGGGATATGTCTTCATCGCGGGCGGCATCGGGATCACGCCGCTCATGGCGATGGCGCGACATGCGCGCAACGCCGGCAAGCGCTTCCACCTCTACTACTGCACGCGCTCGCCCGAGGCCACCGCATTCGGCGCCGAGCTGCGTGCCGAGGAGTTCGCGGGCAAGGTCACCCTCCACCACGATCACGGCGACCCGGAACGGGCCCTCGACCTCTGGCCGCTCCTCGAGCGCCCCACGCGCGACCACGTCTACTGCTGCGGACCGCGATCGATGCTGGAGAGCGTGCGCGACATGACCGGCCACTGGCCGGCTTCGGCAATCCACTTCGAGAGCTTCGTCGACGCGGCGGCAGCGGCCCTGCCCGGCGACCAGGCGTTCACGGTGGTCCTCGAGCAGTCGGGCGCGCGGATCGAAGTGCCGCCCGGCGTGTCGATCCTGGAGGCGATGCGTGCCCGCGGGTTCGACGCCCCGAGCTCGTGCGAGAGCGGCACGTGCGGGACCTGCAAGACGCGACTGGTGGCGGGGATTGCCGACCATCGCGACCTCGTGCTGGCCGGGCACGAGCGGGCCGACCGCATCATGCTGTGCGTCTCGCGCGCGCTCACGCCCGAGATCGCGATCGACCGGTGATGCCCCGGCTGCGCATCGGCGTGGCGGGGCTGGGCCGGGCGTTCACGCTCATGCTCCCTGCCCTCACCGCGCATCCGCGCGTGCAGCTCGTGGCCGCCGCCGATCCCCGCGCCGGGGCGCGGCGGCGCTTCGCCGCCGATTTCGCCGCGCGCGCCTACGAAACCGTCGACGCGCTCTGTGCCGACGGCGATGTCGACGCCATCTATGTCGCCACCCCGCACCAATTCCACGCCGAACATGCGATCGCCGCGGCGCTCGCCGGGAAGCACGTCCTGGTGGACAAGCCGATGGCGCTCACCGTGGCCGATGCGTCCGACATGATCGATGCCGCCGCCACCTCCGGCACCCAGCTGGTGGTCGGCCCCAGCCACAGCTTCGATGCGCCGATCGAGCGGGCGCGTGCCATCGTTGCGAGCGGCGAGCTGGGCCGCGTGCGCATGATCACCGCGCTCAACTTCACCGATTTCCTCTACCGCCCAAGGCGGCGCGAGGAGCTCGACACGAGCGCCGGGGGCGGCGTTGTCTTCAGCCAGGCGGCGCACCAGGTCGACGTCGTCCGACTCCTCGGCGGCGGCCGGGTTGCGAGCGTGCGTAGCCAGACCGGCGCCTGGGATCCGGCGCGGCCCAGCGAGGGCGCCTACGCGGCGCTGCTGAATTTCACCGACGGCGCCTTCGCGACCCTCACCTACAGCGGCTACGGGCACTTCGATTCCGACGACTTCATGGGCGGCGTGGGGGAGCTCGGACAAATGAAAAATGCGGCTAGCTATGGCGCCGCGCGCCGCGCGCGCGCCGCCACGAAGGACGCCGATGCCGAGGAAGCCGCGAAGGCCGCTCGGGGCTACGACGGAGCGCAGTTCCGCGCGGCGGATGGGGCTGCGCGTAGCAACGAGCATTTCGGCCTCGTCGTGGTCGCGTGCGAGCGCGGCGATATCCGCCCCATGCCCGATGGCGTGCAGGTCTTCACCGACCACGAACGCCGCTTCGAGCCGCTGCCCCCGCCCGAGGTGCCGCGCGCCGCGGTGCTCGACGCGTTATGCGCCGCCGCGTTCGAGAACCGCGCGGCAACGCAGGACGGGCCCTGGGGACGCGCGACCCTGGAGGTGTGCCTCGCCCTGCTCGAATCGGCGCGCACCGGCGCCGACGTCACGCTGCGCCACCAGGTGGCGGTGGGATAATCGCCCATGGAAAAGCACCCGACGCAGGACATCATCCTGCGCCATTGGCGCGAGGCGGTTCCCGACGACCGGCTCGCGCACCTCGTGAAGGATGCCACCCGCGCGCTGGTGCGCGCGCTCCAGGTGCGGCTCGCGGAGCACGATGTGTCGTTCGGCCACTGGGCGTTCCTGCGGATCCTATGGGAGCACGACGGCCTCACCCAGCGCAGCCTTTCGGCCGAGGCGGGCGTGATGGAGCCGACCACCTTCGCGGCGGTGGGAGCCATGGAGCGGCTCGGCTACGTGAAGCGCCGGCGCATGAACGACAATCGCAAGAACGTCCACGTGTACCTGACCCCGCGCGGGCGCGCGCTCAAGAGAAAGCTCGTGCCGCTCGCCGAGGAGGTCAACCACGTCGCGGTCGCGGGTATCACGGCGGGCGACGTGGGCCGCGTACGCGCGACGCTCCTCGCCATCGTCGAGAACCTGGCCCGCGACGAGGAGCGCCTCACCAAGGCGAAGCGGCGATGAGGCTTGCCGAGCTGCCGCCGTTGTCGCTCTACGTTCACATCCCGTGGTGCCTGAAGAAGTGCCCGTATTGCGACTTCAATTCCCACGAGAAGCGCGGTGACCTTCCCGAGGACGAGTACGTCGATGCGCTCACCACGGACCTCGAGGCGGGCCTGGCGAGCGTGTGGGGCCGCAGGCTCCACACCATCTTCATCGGCGGCGGTACGCCGAGCCTTTTTTCGCCCCGCGCCATCGATCGCCTGCTGACCGCGATCCGCACGCGCCTTCCGGTGGACCCGGATGCGGAGATCACGATGGAGGCCAACCCCGGGACCTTCGAGGCCGAGCGCTTCCGCGGATTCCGCGCGGCTGGCGTGAACCGGCTTTCCATAGGCGTGCAGAGCTTCGACGATGCAAAGCTCGCCGCACTCGGCCGCGTGCACGGAGGCCACGAGGCGCGGCGCGCGATCGAAAGCGCGCTCGCCCTCTTCGACACCGTGAACGTGGACCTGATGTACGCGCTCCCGGGACAGTCGATCGACGCGGCGCTTGCCGACGTACGCGAGGCGATCGCCCACGGCGCCCCGCACATCAGCGCCTATCACCTGACGCTCGAGCCCGACACCCACTTCCACCGTTTCCCCCCGCAGCTGCCCACCGACGACGCCGCGGCCGACATGCAGGAAGGCATCGAGGGCCTGCTGGCGGGCGCGGGCTATGGGCATTACGAGACGTCGGCCTTCGCGAAGCCCGGGCAGCGCGCTCGGCATAACCTGAACTACTGGACCTTCGGCGACTACCTCGGCATCGGGGCGGGGGCGCACGGCAAGATCTCGTTTCGCGACCGGATCGTGCGCGAGGTGCGTGAACGCAAGCCGCAGTCCTACCTGCGCTCGGCCGCCGCCGGCAATGCGATCCAGGAGTCGCGCGACGTGGCCGAGGCCGAGCTGCCGTTCGAGTTCATGCTGAACGCCCTGCGGCTGATCGAGGGATTTCCGGTGGCGCTCTTCGCGCAGCGCACCGGCATGCCGCTCGCCACGGTCGAGCCGCAGCTGCGTGCCGCCGAAGCGGCGGGGTTGCTCGAGCGCGACCACGCGCGTATCCGCCCCAGCGCGAAGGGGCAGCGCTTCCTGAACGACCTGCTCGAAGGGTTCCTCGCGCCCGCGAATTCCCGGCCCGCGGGGCGGGTGATCAATATTTCTTCGCCGGGTACTGCCCGTCCTTCGTGAACGGCGGGGCGCGCCCCACGAGCGACTCGAGCAGGATCAGCTCGTCGTCGCTGTGGTTCTGGAACGGCCCCGGCTCGGCCCTCAGGATCCCGGAGTCCTCGCGCAGCAGCAGCGGCTGCTCGTGGTGCGTGGTCCTCACGAGCTTCGACTGCATGCGCGGGCCGTCGATCACCGCCTCGCCGTAGCACAGGCAGAAGTAAACGCTCGCGGGCTCGACCTCGATATAGGCGCCGGTGCCGCGAATGCCGATCGAGGCCGTCGCGGCCTTGATCCCCACCGGCTTCCTCGCGAATACCGACAGCACCTTGCCGGTCGAGATCAGCATGTCGGTGAGGATGCCGTCGCGTCCCTTGATCTCCACCACGGTATCGGCGCGCATCAGGAACGCATCGCCCTTGAGCACCACCACCGCGCTGCTCGCGCGGCCGGTGGCCACGCGATCGCCGAGGGAGACCTGGCTGCCCGCCTTCGCGGGGCGGCCGTTGACGGTCGCGGTGCCGTCGAGGCGGTGCAGGCCCGGAGGCAGGTCGCCCGCGGCGAGGGCCTGCTGGATCCAGCCGCTCACTCCCGCGGCGCCCAAGGCGCCGAACCTGCGTAGCCACTCCCGGCGGCGGACGTCATGCGTCATGCGGGCCTCTCGAACACGATATCCCACACGCCGTGGCCGAGCTTGAGGCCGCGGCGCTCGAACTTGGTTTCGGGGCGAGCCGCAGGGCGCGGTGCGAAGGCTTCGGCGGTGTTGCGCAGGCCGGGCACCTGTGTGAAGACGGCGAGGACATGGTCCGCATACTCCTGCCAATCGGTCGCGACGTGCAAGTAGCCTCCGGGCGCGAGGCGCGCGGCGGCGAGCTCGGCGAATTCAGGTTGGATCAGCCGGCGCTTGTGGTGACGCTTCTTGGGCCACGGATCGGGGAAGAACACGTGGATGCCCGCGAGGGATCCGCGCGGGATCATGTCGCGCATCACATCCACCGCGTCGTGCTGCACCACCCGGACGTTGTCCACGGCGCTTTCGTCGAGCTGCTTGAGGAGGCTTCCGACCCCAGGCGCGTGGACTTCGACGGCGAGGTAGTTGGTGGCCGGGTTCTCGCGGGCGATACGCACTGTGGTCTCGCCCATGCCCGAGCCGATCTCGACCACGGTGGGCGCCGCTCGACCGAAAATCTCCAGGAAATTCAGGGGCTCGGGCCGATACGGCACCCCGAGGCGCGGAAGCAGCTCGGCGTACGCGCGCTGCTGGCCGCGAGAGAAGCGTCCCTGGCGGAGGACATAGCTGCGGATGGGCGGGTGTGTCACGGGCGCAACAAAAAAATCGGTTCGCGATTATAAGCGGGCCGTTTGATTGACATGCGAAAAACCGGGGCCTAGATTGGGCTCAAATTCAGCGGAGACTCGAATGACTGATCACAAGTCGCTCTTCGCATTGGCGCTCGCCCTCGTTGCCGGTCCATCGCTTGCCGAGGACTACCTGGGAACGCTGAAGCCGCCGCAATCAAGCCTCACCCCGCCCGGAATCTATTCTTTCTCGTCCGTCACGCCCTCGGCTGCCGCGTCGCCCGCCGGCGAGAGCGCCTACCGGCTGAAGCTCGGCTACAAGTATTCGCGCTACTTCGCGGTGGAGGGCGAGTACGTCGACTTCAAGCCCGCAGGGCCCGAGTTGTTCGCGAGCCCCGGACACCTCGCCTCGGCGTTTCGCAGCACCGGCTTCGGCGTCGACACGATCGCGATGCTGCCCTTGTGGCGCTTCTCGCTGTACGGCCGGCTCGGTGCCTATCGCGGCGATGCACGCAGCGGCTTCGGCTACGGATCGACGGCGCTGCTGCCGGCCGAAGGCCTTGCGCGCGGCACGCGCTGGCGCTACGGCATGGGGATGCGCTACGACTTCACCAAATCCCTGGGCATCCGCGCCGAGCTCGAGCGCAACGCACCGCTGGGCTCGCCGCTCGCGACCGAAGCCGAGGCGGCGGACCAGTTCTCGGTCGGGGTGAGCTGGCGCTTCTAGCCGGTTTTCTGGATCAGCCCGGATTCGGGCGAGCTCGGCGCCGCTTCGTACGGCTTCTTCGCCATCCTGCCGGCGAGGAACGCCTCGCGCCCCGCCTCGACGGCGAGGCGCATCGCACCGGCCATGCGCACCGGGTCGCGCGCCTTGGCGATCGCGGTATTCATCAGCACGCCGTCGCAGCCGAGCTCCATCGCGATCGCCGCGTCGGACGCGGTGCCGATTCCCGCGTCCACCAGCACCGGCACCTTCACGCGGTCGATGATGATCTGCAGGTTCCAGGGATTGATGATCCCCATCCCCGAGCCGATGAGGGACGCGAGCGGCATCACCGCCACGCATCCGAGCTCCTCGAGCTGCTTCGCGAGGATCGGGTCGTCGCTGCAATACGCCATCACCTCGAAGCCCTCGGCCACCAGCGTCTTCGCGGCAACAAGCGTCTCGGGCATGTTCGGATAGAGCGACTGCGCGTCGCCCAGGACCTCGAGCTTCACCAGCGAGTGGCCGTCGAGCAGCTCGCGCGCAAGGCGCAACGTGCGCACCGCATCCTGCGCGCTGTAGCAACCGGCGGTGTTGGGCAGGATGGTGAAGCGCGACGGCGGCAGCACGTCGAGGAGATTGGGCTCGGCGGCGTTCTGGCCGATGTTGGTGCGGCGGATCGCGACCGTCACGATCTCCGCGCCGCTCGCCTCGATGGCCCGGCGCGTCTCGTCGAAATCGCGGTACTTGCCGGTGCCCACCAGCAGGCGCGAGCCGTACGTCTTGCCGGCGATGACGAGCTTCATCCGCCGCCCACCGCGATCACGACCTCGATTCGGTCGCCGTCGGCGAGGCGCGCGTCGCCGAATAGGCTGCGCGGCACGATCTCGCCGTTCCTTTCGATGGCCAGCCGCCGGCCGGCGAGCGCCAGGTCGTGGAGCAGCTGGGAGAACGTGAGCGGCGCGGGGAATTCCCGGGGCGCCCCGTTCAAGGTGATGCGAATGGGCGCAGGCATGCCTCGAATTTTACCGCTATTTCACGCGCTCCAAGTTCATCTCGAAGAACTTGGTCCAGGTCGCACCGCCGTCGCGCGATTGCTCGCCGACCTCGCGCCACTTGTCGGGATCGTCCAGCGAGATCGTGAAGCGGCTGACCGGCCCGTTCGGCACCGCGATCGTCCAGATGAAGCTCTTGCCCTCGAGCCGCCCGGGGAAATAGCCGGTGCGCCCGGCGGCCAGCGCCGACATGAATCGGTATTCGCGCCGCGCCTCGTCCCACGCGATGATCGCGAGCGCGTGGTGGTTGACCACCCCGCTTCTCGGGTCGGTGTGGCGCCCCTCGATCAGGAGCGCGGCACCATCGAGGCGCATCTCGATCGTTTCCTCGCTCGCGGAGAAATTCCGCCCCGCCGGGAGGTCGATCCAGCCGCCACCCTTCCAGCGGCCGGCCATCTGCGCGATCTTCGCCATCTCCGCGCGCGCCGCGGGCGAGGAGGGCTCCGCCGCCGCGGGCCACGCAAAGGCGAGGACCAGCAACATTGCGAGGGTGCGTTTCATCGGGGTCTCCTACATCTGCTTGAAGAGGTGGGCATACGCGCGGCTGACGGCAAGCTCGGTGGCGCCATCCTTCAGCCGCACGAAGAGCCGCCCGCCGAGGTCGCGGCGCGTCGAGGCGACCTCGTTCATGTTCACCAGCGTGCTGCGATGGATCTGGCAGAAGTGATCGGCGTCGAGCTGCGGCGCGAGCTCGGCGAGCGGGGTGCGGATCAGGGACTCGCCCTGACGGGTCATGACGCACGTGTACTTGTCGGAGGCCTGAAAATACAGCACGTCGTCGATCGCGATCTGCTGCACCAGGTCGCCCTTCAACGCGCGCACCCAGCGAAGCCTGCCGCCCCCGGCCGCGGGCAACGCACGCGCGAGGCGCGCGAGCACCTCGTCGAGGGCCGGCGCCCGCTCCGCGAGGGCAAGCTTGCGCTTGAGCCGCTCGATCGCCTTGGCGAGGCGCTCGTCGGTCACGGGCTTCAGGAGATAGTCGACGGCGTCGCGATCGAAGGCCTCGACCGCGTACTGGTCGAAAGCGGTCACGAAGACTACGTGGGTGCGGGTGTCGATACGCCCGGCGAGCTCGAGCCCCGTGAGGCCCGGCATGCGGATGTCGAGGAAAGCCACGTCGGGCGCCGCGTCGTCGATGAGGCGCAGCGCCTCCAGGCCGTTGGCGGCGAGCGGCAGGATCTCGGCCTCGGGCCAGAGGGCGGCAAGGCGCCCGCGCAGGTACTCCGCGAGGTGCGGCTCGTCGTCGGCGATCAGGGCGGTGGCCTTCACCGCGGGATGCGCACCGTGACCACCGCGCCGGCCGGCTGGTTCTCCGCGATGGAGAGGCTCGCGCGCTCGCCGTATAGCAGCCGCAGGCGATCGCGCAGGTTGGCAAGGCCCACTCCCCCGCGGGTCATCGTGCCGAAGCCGGATCCGCTATCGATGATCTCGATGGCCACCGCGTCGTCCTGGGCGCGGGCGCGCACCGCGATCTCGCCCCCCTCGACCTTGGGCTCGAGGCCGTGGCGAATGGCGTTTTCGACGACCGGCTGGAGCAGCATCGGCGGCAGCGCGAACGACGCCACGGCGGGATCCACGTCGATCCGGTAGCGCAGCCGCGGGCCCATGCGCACCTGCAGGACGTCGAGGTACGCGCCGATGAGCGCCCCCTCGTCGCCCAGCGTGGTGGTTTCCTTCCGCGTCGCGTTGAGCGACGCGCGCAGGAAACGGATGAAGCTGTCGAGCATGCGCCGCGCCAGCGCGGGCTCCGACTCGATGAGGCTCGTCACGTTGGCAAGGGTGTTGAAGAGGAAATGCGGTTCGATCTGCGCCTGGAGCGCGCGCAGGTTGGCGTGTGCCGCCTCGCGCTCGATGCGTTGCGTGCGCTCGCGCTCCAGGGCGAGCGCGGCCTTGGCCACCGCCTCGCGCTCGCGCCAGAAGAATATGGCGCTCATGATGGTCGAGACGATGAGGCTGGTCGCCGTGATCGAGATGATCGCCGCGGGATCGGTGAGCCAGTTGCGGAAGCCCACGTCGACGATGAAGGAGCTCACCCAGAAGCCGATGAGTACGCCCCCGAGAGGCACCAGGCTGAAGTAGGCGACCTTGGCGGGCAGGCCCCTGCGGCGCGATGCGGAGTCGAGCCCCAGCGCCGATCCGAGGTGGAACAACCCGTGGATCGAGTAGCCGATCAGGTTGCCGATCAGGATCATCACCCCCAGCACGCGAAGCGGAAGCAGGCTTCCGGCGCCGATCGCGTTAATCGCGTAGAAGGCGAGGCCGAAAAGCGAGCTCCAGATGAACGTGTACAGGAAGTTGCGCGCGAAGCTGACGGGAAATCGCCGGAAGAACGGAATCAGCTCGAGCGGGTGGAACTGCGTCGAGACGTCGGCGGAGGGGGTCGGTTGGGGGGTCATGGCGGGCCCATCCTAAGGCCGAATCGGGGCGCCCCGAGCCGGAATTGCGACCAACGGCTCCCGGAGGGCGCGAACGGCGGCAGGGACGGGTAAAATGCCTTGCGAAACGCGGGTGTAGCTCAATGGCAGAGCAGAAGCTTCCCAAGCTTACGACGAGGGTTCGATTCCCTTCACCCGCTCCACCCCAGCCCCGAGGCCATCTTTTTTCGAACCCCCGCCGTGCCGCCGGGTCGTACCGGTGTCACGAATTTCGGAGGTTCCCATGTCACGACTCCTTTTCCTCGGTTTGGGCGCGGCGATGATGTTCTTCGGCGACCCGCAGACCGGCCGCCGGCGCCGCACCGACGTCCGCAACCAGATCGACGCGACTCGCCGCAGGATCGAGCACACCAAGTCGGTGATCGCCCGCGACGCGACCAACCGCGCGCACGGGCTTCTCGTCGAAACCCGGGGTGCGCTGCAGTCGGGCGCCCCCGCATTGGCGGAGGTCGCGCGCGATGCCGTCGCCGCCTGGGGCCGCCCGCAGTGGTCTCCGGCGCAACGCGCCCTCGGGGGCGCCTGCGGAGCGGGCCTCGCTACGGCGGGTTATTTCCGCGGCGGATTGAAAGGCCTCGTCATGTGCACCCTGGGCGGGGCCCTCCTGGCGCGCGCCACCGCCAACCAGGACCTGGCCATGCTGGTGCAGTCACCGCCGGCCTCCGAACGCCACTAGTCACCGGCGCTCGGCCGCGGTCGGGCCGCGGTTACACTGCGGCATGGACTTCGCCGAACGCGTGGTGCGATGGCAGCAAAGCCACGGCCGCCGCGGGCTGCCGTGGCAAGGCACGCGCGACGCCTACCGGATCTGGCTCTCGGAGGTGATGCTGCAGCAGACCCAGGTGGCGACGGTCGTGGCCTACTACGAGCGCTTCCTCGCGCGTTTTCCCGACGTGGCCGCATTGGCCGCGGCGTCCGAGGACGACGTGCTCGCTCTCTGGAGCGGGCTCGGCTATTACGCCCGTGCGCGCAACCTCCACCGTGCTGCCGGCGAGGTCGTGAGCCGCTTCGGCGGCCGCTTCCCGGTGAGCTTCGATACCCTGTCGAGCCTGCCCGGGGTCGGGCGCTCGACCGCGGGTGCGATCGCGGCCTTCGCGTCGGGTGAGCGTCGCCCGATCCTGGATGGCAACGTGCGACGCGTGCTCGCGCGCCACGCGGGCATCGCAGGCGACCCGTCGGCAAGCGCGGTCGTCGCGCTCCTCTGGGAAGCGGCCGCGGCGCGGCTTCCCGACACGGACATCGAGGCTTACACGCAGGGCATGATGGATCTGGGTGCGGACATCTGCGCGCCGCGCCGCCCCGCGTGCCTGCTGTGCCCCGTTGCCGCGGATTGCGTCGCACGCCTCGAGGAACGCGTGGACGAGTTGCCCGGCAAGCGCGCACGGGCGGCCCCGAAGCGCCGGCGCATCGCGATGCTGGTGGTGGTCTCGCGCGGCGAGGTGCTGCTCGAGAAGCGTCCGCCCACGGGAATCTGGGGGGGCCTCTGGTCGCTGCCCGAAGCCGATTGCGCGTTGCCGCCGGCAGAAGCGCTCGCGCAGCAGTGGGGCATCGAAGCCGCCGAGGTGCGCCCGCTCGAGCCATTCGCGCACGCCTTCACGCACTTCACGCTCGATGTGGTTCCGTGGCGCATCACGCCGCGGCGCGGGCAGCAAATCGCCGCCGACCGCCGCGCAACCTGGCTCGCGCTGGGCGACCTGGCGGGAGCCGCCCTCCCGGCGCCGGTGCGCGTGCTCCTCAGATCAGTTGCTGCTGGCGCAGGAAGCGATGCAGGATCGCCACGCGCAGGCCGGGATCCGTAAGCTCGAGCAGCTTCTGCTTCACGTCGGTCCTGAGCGGCAGGATTTCCGCCAGCCGGAATCCCACCCAGCTCGCATCGCCGAATTCAAGGGGCTCGGCAAAACGCCCGGCACCGATCCCGGCAATCACCTTGCGCAGGAAATCCACGCACTCCGCGAGGCCGGCGGCGTCGAGGGCCACGGTCTCCGGCTCGTACTTCTCGATTTCACCGATGATCAGCCCCGCCTTGTTGACCTCGCTCGAGACGATGCGAAACCGCTCGACGCCCTCGGCCTTCACCTTGAGGATGCCGAGCTCCTCCATGTCGCACTCGGCGATGCGCGCGAG
>JANMYH010000026.1:0-2682 GCA_031381925.1 Burkholderiales bacterium
GCTCCGCGTTAGCGGAACGCCCTCATACCCAGGGCGGCGGGTGCTGTCCTTCTTGCAGAGGTTTAACCAAGCGAAAAGTATCGCGGTGAAAAAGTGCGCAAGTATAATCGTATATTGCTGCTGCTGAAAGCATTTTCAAGCATTTTTCCCGAATATCCCGTCGACCGATCTTTCGTCTGAAACATTCCGATGCCTGAACTTCTCCAAGATTCCGCCGACGCGGCGCAAGCCCGCGCCGATGCACAAGCTTCCTCCGCCGACGTCGTCAACGCAATACGCGCATTGGCCATGGATGCGGTGCAGAAGGCCAATTCGGGCCACCCCGGCATGCCCATGGGCATGGCAGAAATCGCGGAGGTTCTCTGGCGCCGGTTCCTGCGCCACAACCCGTCCAATCCCGCCTGGCCCGACCGCGACCGCTTCGTGCTCTCCAACGGCCACGGCTCGATGCTGCAATACGCGCTGCTGCACCTCTCCGGCTACGACCTGCCGATCGAGGAGATCCGCAAGTTCCGCCAGCTCCACTCGAAGACGCCCGGGCATCCGGAAGTCGGCTACACGCCGGGGGTCGAGACCACCACCGGGCCGCTCGGCCAGGGGCTGGCCAACGCCGTCGGCTTCGCGATCGCCGAAAAGCTCCTCGCCGCGCAGTTCAACCGGCCCGGCCACGCGGTCGTAGACCATTCGACCTATGTGCTGGTGGGCGACGGCTGCCTCATGGAGGGCATCTCGCACGAAGCGTCCTCGCTGGCCGGCGTGCTCGGGCTGGGCAAGCTCGTCGCGCTCTACGACGACAACGGCATCTCGATCGACGGCCGGGTCGAGGGATGGTTCCGCGACAACACGCCGATGCGCTTTGCGGCCTATGGCTGGCACGTGATTCCCGACGTCGACGGCCATGATTCGCGCGCCATCGCGGCGGCGATCGAGGAGGCGCGCGCGGAAACGCGGCGCCCCACGCTCATCTGCTGCAAGACGATCATCGGGAAGGGCTCGCCCAACAAGGCGGGCACCGACGCCGTCCACGGCGCGGCACTGGGCGACAAGGAAGTCGCCGCCACGCGCGAGTCGATCGGCTGGAAGCACGCGCCGTTCGAGATCCCCGACAGCATCTATCGCGAGTGGGATGCGCGCCCGCGGGGCCGCGCCGCCGAAGCCGACTGGAACGCGCGTTTCGCCGCCTACGAGCGGGCGCACCCGCAGCTCGCTGGCGAGTTCCGCCGCCGCATCGCGGGCGAGCTCCCCGCGGACTGGCAGGCAACCGTGTCGGCGCTGGTGGCGAAATCCGCCGAGCGCGCCGAGTCGGTCGCAAGCCGCAAGGCGTCCCAGATCGCCATCGAGGCGCTCGCCACCCACTTGCCCGAGCTGCTCGGCGGATCCGCAGACCTGACCGGCTCCAACCTCACGACCTGGTCGGGCTCCCGCGCGGTCAGCGCCACGCAGGACGGCAACTACATCTATTACGGCGTGCGCGAGTTCGCCATGGCGGCCATCGGCAACGGCCTCGCGCTCCACGGCGGGTTCATCCCGTACTCGGGCACCTTCCTCACCTTCTCCGACTATTCGCGCAACGCCTTGCGAATGGCCGCGCTGATGCGCGCGCGCAACATCTTCGTCTTCACCCACGACTCCATCGGGCTGGGCGAGGACGGGCCCACGCACCAGTCGATCGAGCACGTCTCGAGCCTGCGCCTCATCCCCCACATGGACGTCTGGCGCCCCTGCGACACGGTGGAAACGGCGCTCGCATGGGTCGCCGCGATCGAGCGCAAGGACGGCCCCAGCTCGCTCGCGCTGTCGCGCCAGAACCTGCCGTTCGCGGCGCGGACGCCCGAGGCAATCGCGGCCATCCGCCGCGGTGGCTACGTGCTGGCGGACTCTCCCGGCGCCCGGGCGGTGCTGATCGCCACCGGGTCGGAAGTCTCGATTGCCCTGGAGGCCCGCAAGCGGCTCGCCGAATCCGGCATGCCGGTTCGCGTGGTGTCGATGCCGTGCACCAGCGTCTTCGATCGCCAGGACGCGCAATGGCGCGAGGCGGTGTTGCCGCGCGGCATCCCGCGTGTCGCGATCGAGGCGGGCGTCTCCGATTTCTGGCGCAAGTACGTCGGCCTCGAGGGGGAAGTCGTCGGCATCGATCGCTTCGGCGAGTCGGCACCCGCCGGCGACGTGTACAAGTTCCTCGGTGTCGATTGCGAGCACCTCGTCGCAGCCGTCAAACGGGTTGCCTGAGCTCGCCTCCGATCTCGTCCTTCGACTGGCCTCGCCCGCCGATGCAGACGGCATCTCCCACGTGCATCGCGCCAGCTGGCGCACCACGTATGCGGGAATCCTCCCGCTCGACGTGATCGCCGCCCAGGCGGGGCGGAAGACCGCCGCCGAATGGACGCGGCGGCTCGCCAGCGGGCCGGCGAGCGAGAGCACCTGGATCGCCGAGCGCGGCGGGGCGATCGTGGGCTTCGCCTCGTGCGGGGCGGCGCGCCACCGGCTCGAAGGCCTCGAGGCCGAGATCTACGCCCTCTACGTGGTCCAGGCCCACCAGCGGCGCGGGGTCGGCCGCGAGCTGGTGCGCGCCTGCGCGCGCCATTTCGTCCGCCGCGGCGAGTTCGGCTTCTACCTCTGGGTGCTCAAGGCCAACCGCGCGCGCCTCTTCTACGAGGCCCTCGGCGGCCAGGAGGCCGGCGA
>JANMYH010000029.1:0-1938 GCA_031381925.1 Burkholderiales bacterium
CACGTGCAGCTTGCGGTGGAAGAAGTGCTCGCCGCCGGGAACCACCACCACCGGCACCTCGCGCGGCGCGGCCCAGCCGATCGAGTCCGCGAGCGGCACCGTCTCGTCGAGGTCACCGTGGACGATCACGGTGTTGGCGGCGGTGTGGCGGCCGGGTGAGCCGAGGTTCGGATCGTGCGGATCGGGCGCTTCCCCCATGCCGTGCGCCGAGATGCGGCGAAAGCCCGGCGCCACCAGCACCAGCTGCGCGAACTCCACGCGCTCGCTCGCGCGCGTCGCGACCGCCCCGCCGAACGAGAAACCCGCGAGGTACAGCGGTGCTGCGCCAGCGCCCGCCCGCGCGTGCTCGATCACCCGCAGCATGTCGTCGGCCTCGCCGCGCCCTTCGTCGTGGGGACCGGCACTCGCACCCACGCCGCGGAAATTAAAGCGGTAGGTCGCCATTCCGGCGTCGGTGAATGCCTTGGCGAGCGTGGTCACGACCTTGTTGTCCATGGTGCCGCCGAAGAGCGGATGCGGATGCGCGATCACGGCGACCGCGCGGGCCGCATCGGGCATGCTGGCCGACACCTCGATGGCGCCCGCGGCGCCGTCGACCAGCGTCCGGGTGCTCTGCGCCGCCATCTCAGATCCGCAGGCGCTCGACCACGCGGCCGTTCACCAGGTGCTCGTCGATGATCTCGTCGATGTCCTTCTCGTCGACGTAGGTGTACCAGACCTCCTCCGGGTACACCACGACGACCGGGCCTTCGTCGCAACGGTCGAGGCAGCCGGCCTTGTTGATGCGCACGCTTCCCGGGCCGCTCAGCTTGAGCTCCTTGATGCGCTTCTTGGCGTATTCCTGCATCGCCTCGGAGCCGTGGCACGCGCAGCAGTTCTCCGGGGCCTCGCGCCTGTTGAGGCAGAAAAATACGTGGTGTTTGTAATAAGACATCGCAGCCTTCGTTGGAGCGGACGAAAAGCGCCGCTCAACCGGGACGATTATGTCACGGCGACTCGGCGCTCCCGGAAGAAGAGGGCGATGAGGTAGACGATCGCCGCCACCGGCCAGAGCTCGTGGAGGAAGCGCGTAAGCGTGGCGAAGCTGCCCAGCTGTCCATGCGGCCAGCGAAACAGCCTCAGGAACTCCTCCACCGGGCTGTAGGCGCCGAAGATCTTCGAGAACAGCGCACCCGCGAGGACCATCACGAGCGCGAGGTAGATGCGGCCCAGGCGCGGCATCCTGCGCAGCGGCAGGAAGAGCAGCAGGCCGCCCACCAGCCCCGCGATGCGACCCGCGCTCAGCCACTCCTCGGAGAAATGCGGCTGGAGCAATACCGAGGCCGCCCCGAATTTGAGCCACAGCGCGACGGTGAGCAGCGCCAGCGTCACGCGCAGGCTGCCCTTGGCGAGCCGCACGATCGCCGAGACGAACAGGCCGAATCCGCAGATCGAAAGCCCCACCGCGACCCATTGCAGGATCGCCTGCTCGACGCGCTGGTCATCGCCGATGTTGCCGGCGCCGAAGAAAGGGAGCGCGGGATTGAGCTGCGCCAGCAGCCACAGCATCACCAGCACCAGGCCCGCGTCGCCCCACGCGCCGGCGATCACCACGCGCTCGCGCACCTCGCCCAGCTGGCGCGTGACCACCGAGTAGAGCGGGTCGGCGAAGGCCAGCGCCCCGATCGCCGCCCCGATCGTATTGCAGCCCAGGTCGATCAGCGAGGACACGCGGTTGGGCACGAACAGCTGCGCG
This sequence comes from Burkholderiales bacterium, assembly GCA_031381925.1. Classification (GTDB taxonomy): domain Bacteria; phylum Pseudomonadota; class Gammaproteobacteria; order Burkholderiales; family Usitatibacteraceae; genus Usitatibacter. The sequence goes on from JANMYH010000029.1 coordinate 1,736, forward strand.
ACCTCCATCACCAGGCTGAAGAGGGCGGCCAGGCCAGCGGCCTTGGGAATCGCGAACCGCGCCTCGCCCACCTGGCGGAAGAAGAGGCAGGCGAGTGTCCCGAACGGAACGTACGCCACGATGTTGAAGGCGATGTCGGAGCGGACGATGTAGCGCGGCGTGAGGAAGAAGCCCGCGATCGCCTCGGGCGTGGGCGGGCGCAG
>JANMYH010000036.1:0-15318 GCA_031381925.1 Burkholderiales bacterium
CGCCGGAGCAGGTTCGCGTCGGCGCGCACCTCGAGGTCGTCGGGGACCTGGTTCACCATTCGCGTCGCCGACTTCTCTGCAAGCGGCTGGAGGTCCTGGATGAGCGTCTCGACCACGGGCCACAAGTCGAAGGTGCGGCGCTCGACCTTCACGCCGATCTCGGTGAGCAGCTGGGTGTTCTCCTTCAGCACCTGATTCACCAGGGTGTCGAGCTGCTTGGCGTTGCGCGCCAGGATCTTCAGCAGTCGTGCGGTCTCCGGATCCCCCGACGCCGCGGGCAGCCGTTGCTGGAGGATGTGCGCGGAAAACGTGATGGCGCCCAGCGGGGTTCGCAGGTCATGCGCCACGAAGGCGAGGTGCTCGGCCCGGCGGCGCTGTACGTCACGCGCCTGGCTCTCGGCGAAGGCCTTCACCGCGCCGGCGATCGCATTGTCGAAGACCCGGTTGAGGAGCCTGCGGGCGGTCCCCCGGACATCGAGCTCTTGCCGATCGGCCAGGTCGTTCACGCAGTCGCGCAGGATGTTGTACTCGGCGACCACCTCCTCGATGTCGAAACCATCCTCGAAGCGCTGCACGCCGTGGGCGAGTGGAACCTCCACGGCGGGGGTATTTTCGTCGGTCTCGATCGCGACCTTGCGAAGGGCCGAAGCGAGCTCCGCGATCCACACCGGCATGTGGTCGTTCAGCGTGGGGACGTCGAGGTGCCGTGCCGATTCGAGGCCGCGAACCTGGGCGCGCCATTGGCCGAGGATCCCATCGCGCTCCTCGAGGAGCATCACCGCAAGCCGGTCGAGAGTATTCAAAATGGGTCCTGGGAGTGTGTCCTGTCAGACATAGCTTACAGACCCGGGTTCAATGATCCGTCCCAGCGGGATGGTCCGACTGGACTGGGAGTAGCCAGCTAGCTACGCCCTGCGGACCGACAGCTACTTGCGGCGCCACTCCGTCACGCCCCCGGCCCGGTCCTCGAGGATGATGCCGGCCGCCTCGAGCTCCGCGCGAATCGCGTCGGCGCGCGCATATTCCTTCGCCTTCTTGGCGGCCGAGCGGGCGGCGATCAATGCCTCCACGTCGACGTCGCCGCTCGAGCCCGCGCCCTGGAGAAACGCCTCGGGGTCGGCCTGCAGGAATCCGATCGTCCCGCCCAACGCCTTCAGCTCGCCCGCCAGCTCGCGCGACCGGGTGCGGTTCACTTCGCCGCGCAGCTCGTGGAGCACCGCGAAAGCCACCGGCGTATCGAAGTCGTCATCCATCGCCGCGCGAAAACGCGCTGCCCAGGGCCGCGACCAATCGATCGGGGTGTCCGCTGGGCGCACCTCGCGCAGCGTGGCGTAGAAGCCCTGGAGTGTGTTGCCCGCGTCCGCGAGCGTTTCCCAGTTGTAGTTGATCTCGCTGCGGTAGTGCGCGCGCGACAGGAAGAACCGCAGCTGCTCGCCCCCCTGCACCGCGTCGAGCTTGTTCAGTACCTCGCGCGTGGTGAAGAAATTGCCGAGCGACTTCGACATCTTCTCGGCGTCGATGTTGAGGAACGCCGAGTGCATCCAGTAGTTCACGAATGTCCGGTCGAGCGCGCCCTCGCTTTGCGCGAGCTCGTTCTCGTGGTGGGGAAACTGCAGGTCCCAACCGCCCCCGTGCAGATCGAACGGGATGCCGAGCACCGCGTCGGACATCGCCGAGCACTCGATGTGCCAGCCCGGGCGGCCTTCGCCGAACGCCGACGGCCACGACGGCTCACCGGCCTTGGCCTGCTTCCACAGGACGAAGTCCAGCGGGTCGCGCTTCGAGCCCTCGACCGCGACGCGCTCGCCCGCGCGCAGGTCGTCGAGGTTGCGGCGCGAGAGCTTTCCGTAGCCCGGGAAGTCGCGCACCGAGAAGCACATGTCGCCGTTGCCGGCCTTGTACGCGAGGCCCTTCTTCTCGAGCGCCGCGATGATCTCGAGCATCCCGGCGATGTGGCGCGTCGCCCGCGGCTCGTGGTCCGGCTTGACCCAGCCCAGGCGCGCGGCGTCCTCGTCCAGCGCCGCGATCATGCGCGCGGTGAGCGCCTCGATCGATTCGCCGTTCTGGCGCGCGCGCTCCATGATCTTGTCGTCGACGTCGGTGATGTTGCGCACGTAGGTCACCGCGTAGCCGCTCGCGCGCAGCCATCGCGCCACCATGTCGAACACGCTGAACGTGCGCGCGTTGCCGACGTGGAAGTAGTCGTACACCGTGGGCCCGCACACGTACATGCCGACCTCGCCGGGCACGCGCGGGGTGAATGTTTCTTTCCTGCGGTTCAGCGTGTTGTAGATCTGGAGTGTCGACATGGTCTTCACGGCCTGGTTTCAGCCGGATAATCGTGCTCGGGGTGATCGACTGCCGCGGGGGTCGCGGCGAGCGTTCAGATGGGCGTCACGGGGCGGCGTCGACAGGGCGGCGCATTGTGAAGGGTCCCGAAGGCGGGTAGAATATTGTTTCCCATTAAATTCAACAGATTATAACACTCCAGTGAGACCATGCAGCAACGCAATCCGATGAGATTCATGTGGGCCGCGGCACTTGCCGCGATGTGGTTTGGCACGGCCTTCGCGGCCCCCGCTGACGACCTGCGCGAGGCGCAGAGGCTCTACTCGCAAGGCAAGGCGCAGGCCGCGCTCGAAAAGATCGACGGCTTCCTCAAGGCCCAGCCACGCGATCCCCAGGGCCGCTTCCTGAGGGGCCTGCTGCTCACCGAGCAGAAGCGCCTGCCCGAGGCGATCCAGGTATTCACCGGCCTCACCGAGGACTTTCCCGAGCTCCCCGAGCCGTACAACAACCTCGCGGTGCTCTACGCCTCGCAGGGCAACTACGACAAGGCGAAGTCGGCCCTCGAGCTCGCGATACACACCCACCCGAGCTACGCCACTGCCCACGAGAACCTGGGTGACATCTACGCGCAGCTTGCGAGCCGTGCCTACGATCGCGCCCTGTCGCTCGACAAGAACAACGCCACCGCGCAACTGAAGCTCGCGATGGTGAAGGACCTCTTCAGCTCGCAGAAGACCGCGGGCACCGCCCGCCCGGAGCCGGCCAAGCCGCGTCCCGAGCCGGCGAAGGCCGAGCCGCCCGCGAAATCCGAACCGACCCCCTCCCCGACCCAAAGCGGAGTGAGCACCACGCCCAAGGCGCCGCCGAAGGCCGAACCGAAGCCCGCGGTCGTCGCCACCGCGCCGGTCGCCACCGCGCCGGTGGCCGCCGCGCCCAACGGCGACGAAAAGGCCAAGGTCACCGCCGCCATCGAAAACTGGGCGCGTGCGTGGAGCACCAAGGACGTGAAAGGCTATCTCGGTGCCTATGCCCCCGATTTCGCGGTGCCCGGGGGTGAAGAGCGGGCCTCGTGGGAGAAGCAACGCGCCGAGCGCATCCAGCGGCCCAAATCGATCGAGGTCGACGTGAAGGTGACGTCGCTGCAGGTGAGCGGCGCCGAAGCGACCGCGACGATCCGCCAGGCCTACAAGTCGGACACCCTGAAGAACACCACCACGAAGACCCTCAAGCTCGTGAAGTCCGGCGACCGCTGGCTCATCAAGCAGGAGCGCGTCGGCGGGTGATCGCCCGGATCGTGCCCCGCATCGGCCTGCGATTCACGCCCCGGCTCGTCCTCGCCGCCTTCTGCATGGCGGCCACCGCAGTGGCGGACGGCAGCGGCGGCGGCGCCTTGCGCGTAGGGCCCGCATTCTCCAACGAGGTCGAAGGCTCGCTGGTGCGCGCGATCGTCGGGCTGCGCGAGGTCGGGCTCAAGCAGGCGATGGTGGAGATCGACCGCGTCCTCGACCGCAATCCCAACTTCCGCCTCGGCCACATGGTGCGGGGCGACATGCTGATGGCGCGGGCCGGGAAGCCCGTGGCGTTCGCCTCCCTCGCCGCTTCCGCCGAGAGCGTTGCGCCGCTGCAGGACGAGGCGCGCGTCCGGATGCAGCGCTACCTCGACGCGCCGCGCACCGACTTCCTGCCCGCGCCAGTCGTGCAGCTGGCCCCCTCGCAGGCCCACGTGCTGCTGGTGGACACCTCGCGCTCGCGCCTCTTCGTCTTCGCCAACGACCTCGGGCGCCCGCGCTACGTGGCCGACTTCTACATCAGCCTCGGCAAGAACGGCGTGGAGAAGGCGCGCGAGGGCGACCAGAAGACGCCGATCGGGATCTATCGCATCACCTCGTCGCGAGACAAACTCCCCGACTTCTACGGCGCGGTCGCGTTTCCGATCGACTACCCGAACGACTGGGATCGCATGAACGGGCGCAAGGGACACGGCATCTGGCTGCACGGCACGCCCTCGGCCACCTACAGCCGCCCGCCCTGGGCGACCGACGGCTGCGTGGTGCTCACCAACGACGACCTCGCGCGCCTGATGAAATTCGTCGACGTCTCGCGCACCCCGGTGGTCATTGGCCATGCGGTCGAATGGCAGGAGTCGCGCCGCTGGGAGTCCGATCGCGAGTCGTTCCTCGGCGCGTTCGAGAGCTGGAAGGCCGACTGGGAAAGCCGCGATGCCGAACGGTACTTCGCCCACTACTCCGAGGACTTTCGCACCGACCGCCGCGAGCTCGCCGCCTGGAAGGCCTCGAAGCGCAAGACCAACGGCGGCAAGACCTGGATCAAGGTGGGCGTGGACGACCTGAGCCTGTTCGCTTATCCGGGCTCCAAGGACATGATGATGGTGACCTTCGAGCAGGACTATCGCTCGAACAACCTGTCGAACCGCACCCTGAAGCGCCAGTACTGGGTCCGCGAGCCCGGCGGCTGGCGGATCCTCCACGAAGCCATCCTTTCCTGAACACTCTCTCCAACCCACGCACCGGACCGTTCCCATGAACCTCTCACGACGCCTCGCCATCGCCGCCCTCGCCGCGGCCGCCTGCCTGCCCCTCGCATCCCAAGCCCAAACGCAGCCGACGAGCTGCACGCCCAAAGGAACCTCGCCGATGAAAGTGAAACTGACCACCTCCATGGGCCCGATCGTGATCGAGCTCGACAGCGCGAAGGCGCCCGTGAGCGCCGCCAACTTCGTGAAGTACGTGGAGTCCGGCCACTACAACGGCACCATTTTCCACCGCGTGATCGACGGCTTCATGATCCAGGGCGGCGGATTCGGCAAGGACATGCGCCAGAAACCGACGCAGCCGCCGATCAAGAACGAGGGCGGCAACGGCCTGAAGAACGACGCCTACACGCTCGCCATGGCGCGCACCAGCGTCCCCGACTCGGCGACCTCGCAGTTCTTCATCAACGTGAACGACAACGCCTCGCTCAACGCCTCCGGCGGCAACGCGGGCTACGCGGTCTTCGGCAAGGTGGTCGAGGGCAAGGAAACGGTCGACAAGATCCGCAAGGTCGCCACCGGGAACTCCGGGGGACACCAGAACGTGCCGACCGAGGCGGTGGTGATCGAGAAGGCCGAGTGCGTCTGATGTGAGTGCGGCCCTTCCGCGCACGCTCTTCGTTTCCGATCTGCATCTCGACGAGGCCCGACAGGGCATCGTCGCGCAATTCGAAAGATTTCTCGACACGGTCGCCCCGGGCGCCGATGCCCTCTACATCCTGGGCGACCTGTTCGAGTACTGGGTGGGCGACGACGAGCTCGCCCTGCCCTTTCCGTCACGGATCGCCGCGCGCCTGAAGGCCGCGGCCGCGCGCCTTCCGGTTCACTTCATGCATGGCAACCGCGACTTCCTGGTCGCGCAGCGCTTCGCACGCGAGACCGGTGTGGCGCTCATCGACGATCCCACGGAAGTCGAGCTGTACGGCTCGCGGGCGCTGCTGATGCACGGCGATACCCTCTGCACCGACGACGCCGCCTACCAGGCGTTCCGCGCCGAGGTGCGCAATCCCGCCTGGAAAAAGTCGCTGCTGGCGCGCTCGATCACGGAGCGGCTGGCGATCGCCCGCGACCTGCGCGAAAGAAGCGAGGGGGCCAAGCAGGGCAAGCCGATGGACATCATGGACGTGTCGAGCGCCGCGGTGGAGCGCGCATTTGCCGACTCCGGCACGCGCCTCCTCATCCACGGGCACACCCACCGTCCCGCACGCCACGTGCACGTCGTCGATGGCGTCGAGCGGGTCCGCTGGGTGCTGGCCGACTGGTACGAACGCGCGAGCTACCTGGAGGTTTCCCCCGGCGGAGTCCGCGCCGTGGCCGCGGTCTGATCGCGAGGTAGCGCCATGCCGGCACGGGCGAAGGCCGCGCGAATCGCCGGAAGCTGCTCGCGCGTGTACCGCTCCCCGAGGTCGATCACCCGGCGCCGGTATTCCGAGTCGTGGCCCGCGTAGTAGCCGATGTTCGGATGCAGGACCACGTCCGCGCTTCCGGCCTCGCGCGCGACCTGCCGCGCGCGGCGCGCATCCTTTTCGACCCACTCGCGCGGCGCGTTCTCCGGCGTATCGCGCTCGAAGGCGGAGACGTCGACCGCGATCACGAGCTGCGCGCCGAGTGCGCGCGCCGCGCGAATCGGAACCGGGCTCGCCTCGTCGCCGTCCACGTAGAGCTCCGCGCCGATGCGCACCGGCTCGAACTGCCCGGGGCTGGCACTCGAGGCGCGAACGGCGAGGCCGGTATCGCCGCGATTGAAAAGCGCGAGGCTTCGGTCCGACACCCGGGTGGCACCGACGACGAACGCGATGCCCAGCCCCTCCAGGGGCTTGCCGCCGACGCGCGCGTTCATGTAGGCCTGGATGGTCTCGCCGGTCGCAAGGCCGCCACCGAGCATCCGCAGCTCGAAGAATTCCATCACGTTCAGGTCGCGCGCGAGGCTCTCCAGCTCGGCCGCGCTCTTTCCCGCCGCGTACAGCGCGCCGACCATCGCGCCGACGCTCGAGCCGATGATGAGGTCGGGGCGCACCCCGTTCTCCTCGAGCACCTTCAGCACGCCGATGTGCGCGAAGCCCCGCGGCCCCCCGGAGCCCAGCACCAGCGCGACGCGCGGCGCCGCCCCTCCCGACGGGGTAAAACGCGGCAGGCGCTCGGCGGGAACCTCGCCGGCGGAATTGCAGCCCGCGATGAAGAGGGTGGCGAGCAGCGCGCGCCAGGGCTGTCGCATCGCTAGTCGCAGTGTTCCTTGACGGTCGCGCGCGCCGCCGCGACCGTGGATTCACGCTGCGCCTCGCTCAGGTAGGTGCGCGTGCCGTCTTCGTGGTCGCGGTAGATGCGGCTGCTGTTCAGGAGCGATGCCAGCCTGCGGCGCGCCTGCGAGCACGCCTGCTCGCGCTCGGCGCGCTCGCGCTGCTCGGCCTGGTCGCGCTGCCCGCGCTCGACCTGGCGCTTGCGAAACTCGGTTTCCTGCGCGCGCCACGTCTCGGCATTGCTCTTCGCCGGCCCCGCGGCGGGTGAGCTCGGCGGCGTGACCTTCGGCTCGACCTTGGCGGCCTTGCCGTCGGGCGGCGGATGCTCGGAGAAGTGCGTGGTGCCCTTCTCGTCGACCCATTTGTACATCGCCTGGGCGCCCGCAGTGGCGGCGGCAAGCGCGAGGCAGGCGGCGGCTACGGCTCGTCTAATCGAAGCGTGAGGCATTTCGCGGATCCTCCTGCCTTCATGAACTCGGAAAGGGGCGTCTGCACGACCTCGAAGCCCTTGGCGCCGAGGGTCTTCACGAATCCGGCGGTGGCGCGGTTGACCACCACCGTCGCATCGATGTTGACCGCGTTGCACGCGAAGGCGAGCGCGTCCTCCTCGTCGATGCAGATGCGTTTGGCCGCGGGGATGCGCGCTTCGATCGCCGCACGCGAGGCGTCGTCGAAGGCGCTCGGGTAGTACATCGCGTAGCCGCCCTCGAGCGGGCAGAAGCACGTGTCGAGGTGGTAGAAGCGAGTATCGACGAGCTTCAGCGTGAGCACCTCGACGCCCAGGCGCTGCGAGAGCACCTCGCCCGCTGCGGAGAGCGAGCGATGCCCGTGCGCCATCCAGAGGACGCTGCTGCCGCGGTCGAAGAGCGCGTCGCCCGCGCCCTCGAAGGGCAGGTCGCGCGGCATGAGCGAGACCTCGTAGCCGCGGTCCATGAACCAGTCGGCGAAATACGGCTCCTCGTACTGGCGCTCGGGATAGCGGAAGCGCGACACGATGAAGCGGTTGCCCTTGACGAGCCCTGCGTTGGCGGTGAACACCATGTCGGGCGAGCCGGGCTGGGGCAGCACCAGCCGCACCGTCGCGTGGTCCGTGAGCGTGTCGTAGAGCGCGCGCCACTGCTGCTTGGCCACCGCGTTGTCGATCTTGCGCAGGTTGCCGTGCATCCACGGGTTGATGATGTAGGCCACCGTGAAATATTCGGGCGGGCACATGAGGAATACATGCCGGGATCGCGCAACGGGGCCCGCAGGCTTTGCTTTGGGGGGCATTTTGCGTCCTACTTTCCGTCCAGGCCGCGTTGCAGGTCGGCGCGGATGTCGTCGGGATCCTCGAGGCCCACGCCGAGGCGAACCAGCCCCTCGACGATGCCGGAGGCTTCGCGCTCGGCCGGCGGGATGCGCCCGTGGGTCGTGGTTGCGGGGTGGCAGATCGTCGATTTCACGTCGCCGAAGTTGGCGGTGTTCGAGATCAAACGGACGGCGTCGATCACGCGCCAGGCCGCGTCGCGCCCGCCTTTCACCACGAAAGACACCACGGCGCCCCCGGCGGATTGCTGGCGCATTGCGAGCGCATGCTGCGGATGCGACTCGAGCCCGGGATAAAGCACGCGCTCGACGGCGGGGTGCGACTCGAGCCAGCGCGCCACCTGGAGCGCATTGGCGCAGTGCGCGCGCATGCGCACCCCGAGTGTCTCCATGCCCTTCAGGCACGTCCAGGCGTTGTACGGCGAGATCGCGGGACCCGCGGTGCGCACGAACTGGAAGAGCGGCCCGGTTACGAGGTCCGCGCGCCCGGCGATGGCGCCGGCGAGCACTCGACCCTGACCTTCGATGTACTTGGTGGCCGAGTGGACCACGAGATCCGCCCCCAATTCGATCGGCCGCTGCAGCGCGGGCGACGCGACCGCGTTGTCCACCGCGAGAACCGCGCCCGCCTTCTTCGCGATGGCCGCGAGGCCGGGGACGTCCACCACCTCGAGCACCGGATTGGAGGGGGACTCCGCATAGAGCAGCTTCGTGTTCGGGCGGATCGCGCCCGACCAGGCATCCAGGCGGGTGGGATCGACCCACGTGGTCTCGATGCCGAACTTGCGGGCGATCTGGTCGAGCAGCGGCACGACGGTGCCGAATACGCCCCGCGCGGTGACCACGTGGTCGCCCGCCTTCAGCAGGCCGAAGACCATCGTGGTGATGGCCGCCATGCCGGTCGCGGTCGCAACACAGGCTTGCGCGCCCTCGAGTGCGGCCAGCCGGTCCTGGAACATGCGCACGGTGGGGTTGGTGAAGCGCGAGTAGACGTTGTCTTCCGGCGCGGTGGCCGCGAACTTGCGAGCCGCTTCCTCGGCGCTGCGGTAGACGAAACTCGTGGAAAGCACGAGCGCCTCGGAGTGCTCCTGGAAATCGCTACGCACTCCGCCGGCTCGGACACCGAGGGTGTCGGGCTTGTACTTCGTGGACATCAGGTTGACCCTCTCCCCGGCCCTCTCCCATGCGAGAGGAAGGCTAATCGACTCGAGAAAGGCCCAAGTCTAGCTGGTAAGACGAAAGGCGCGTCTCGCGGCTCTCGCCGTCGGCACGGCCGGCAGCGATGCCGTCGAGATATTCCTGCGACACGTCGCCGGTCACGTAGATGCCGTCGAAACACGAGCAGTCGAACTGCGTGATCGCCGGGTTCAGCCGGCGCACGTCGTCGATGAGCGCATCGAGGTCCTGGTAGATCACCGCGTCGGCCTCGATCAAGGCGGCGATCTCCTGCTCCGTCCTGCCGGTGGCGATCAGCTCGTTGCGGGTCGGCATGTCGATGCCGTAGACGTTGGGGTAGCGCACCGGCGGGGCGGCCGACGCGAAGAACACCTTCGCAGCACCGCTCTCGCGCGCCATCTGCACGATCTCGCGGCTGGTGGTGCCGCGCACGATGGAATCGTCGACCAGCATCACGTTCTTGCCCTGGAACTCGATCGCCATTGCGTTCAGCTTCTGGCGCACGCTCTTCTTGCGCAACTCCTGGCCCGGCATGATGAAGGTGCGGCCGATGTAGCGGTTCTTGATGAAGCCTTCGCGATAGGGCTTGCCGAGCTTGGCTGCGAGCTCGAGCGCCGCCGGGCGGCCCGAATCCGGGATCGGGATCACGACGTCGATCTGGTCGGCCATGCCGAGGCGCGTGACCTTGTCGGCGAGGCTCTTGCCCATGTTGCGCCGGCTCTCGTACACCGAGATGCCGTCGATCACCGAGTCGGGGCGCGCGAGGTAGACGAACTCGAAGATGCACGGATTGAGTTGCGCGTCCTTCACGCACTGGCGGCTGTGGAAATTGCCGCTCTCGTCGACCAGGATCGCCTCGCCGGGCGCGACGTCCCGCATCACCTTGAAGCCAAGGGTATCGAGCGTGACGCTCTCGGAGGCCACCAGGAACTCGACGCCCTTGTCGGTATCGGCGCGCCCGATGATGAGCGGGCGGATGCCGTGCGGGTCGCGAAAGGCGAGCATGCCGTGCCCGGCCACCATCGCCACCACTGCGTAGGCGCCCCGCACCCGCCGGTGCACGCCCGCCACGGCGGTAAAGATCACGTCGGGATTCAACCGGTCGCGGCCCGCACTCGCGTCGTGGATCTCGTGGGCGAGGACGTTCAGCAGGATCTCGGAATCGGAATTGGTGTTGACGTGGCGGCGGTCCTCGATGAAGAGGTCGCGCCGCAGCTCGTCGGAATTGATCAGGTTGCCGTTGTGGGCGAGCACGATGCCGAACGGCGAGTTCACGTAGAACGGCTGCGCCTCGGCCTCCGACGACGCCGATCCCGCGGTGGGGTAGCGGCAATGGGCGATGCCCATGTGGCCCGAGAGGTTGCGCATGTCGCGGGTGCGGAACACGTCGCGCACCAGGCCCCGGCCCTTGTGCATGTGGAAGCTGTGGCCCTCCGCCGTGACGATTCCCGCCGCGTCCTGCCCGCGATGCTGCAGCACCGTCATCCCGTCGTAGAGCAGTTGGGCGACGGGGCTGCGCGCGACCACTCCCACGATGCCGCACATGCCGTTACGCTTCCTTCCCGGGCCGAGCCCTGCGAGCGCCTAGTCTATCGACATGGGGTCGCCGCAGGGAGTTTCCAACGGTCGTCATGGCAGCACCACCACCTTGCCGTCGAGCGCCGCGCGCTTGAGGGCGACCTGGGCGCCTTCGGCGGCCTCGCGCGTCGCGAAGGGCCCCGCACGCAGCCGCGTGAGCGGCCCGCCCGGCGACTCGAGCCTCTCGGTGTAGTGCGGAATCGACGCCGCCGCGAGCTTGTCGCGCGCCTGTTTCAACTTGGCCTCGTCGCGAAAGGCTCCGACCTGGACCGCGAATCCCGCGAGCGTGGGGGACGGCGCCTTCGCCTCGGGCGCGGGGGACGGCACGACGGGTTCCACTTTCGCCGCCGCGGCCGGAGGTTTCGCGGCGACGCCGGGTGCCGGGACCGCTGGCGCGGGTGCGGGCGTGGGTGCGGGCAGAGCGGGCGCGCCCTGGCGGGCAGGAATGCCCGGCTGGGGCCGCGAGGGACGCGGTTCGGAGTCGAGGAGCATCGGGACGAAGACCACGAGGAGGATCACGAGCGCGACGGCGCCGATCAACCGCTGCCGGCCGCGCCGGCGGATCTCGCTCGCTTCTGAAGACGCAGGGGTCGCCATGGAGTCAGCGCGCGTGCCGCAGCGCATCCGCTACGGTATAGAACGATCCGAAGACGACAATTCTATCATTGGGGCCCGCCTCGCGACGCGCTTCTTCGAGCGCTGCGCCGACCGTCGCGAAGCTGCGCACCGGTGCGCCCCGCGATTCGAGGACCTTCGCGACACTCGCGGCGTCGGCGGCCCGTTCGCTATCCGGGGCGGCTACGAACCATCGGTCGATGCGGTGCGCGACGGCATCCACGACGCCGGCGACGTCCTTGTCGGCGAGGATCCCGAATACCGCGAAGGTATTCTGGAAGAAGCCCATCTCGCCCAGGCCCTCGGCGAGCGAGCGCGCCGCGTGCGGGTTGTGCGCGACGTCGAGGACCACCGCCGGGCGCCCGGGCAGCGCCTGAAGCCGCCCCGCGAGGCGCACCGTCGCCAGGCCGCGCTTCACTTCCCCGAGCGAGACCGGCAAGCGATCGGCGAGCTCGTCGAGGGCCGCGAGGGCGCTGGAGGCGTTTTTCAGCTGCCAACGGCCGCGCAGCGCGGGAATCGGCAATGCGCGATGGGCGCCGCGCCGGCCGATGAAATCCCATTGGCGCTCCTGCGCCTCGAATCGAAAATCGCGACCGCACACCTGGAGGTCGGCGCCGATCGCGGCCGCGTGCCCGAGGAGGCGCGCCGGCGGATCGGTGTCGCCGAAGATCGCCGGCCGGTGCGCGCGGTAGATCCCGGCCTTCTCGAACCCGATCGACTCGCGGTCGGACCCGAGGTACGACTGGTGGTCGAGCGCCACGCTCGCCACGATCGCGCAGTCGGCGTCGATGATGTTGACCGCGTCGAGCCGCCCGCCGAGGCCGACCTCGAGGATCGCCACTTCGACCGCCTCGCGCGCGAAATGCGCGAGCGCGCCCAGCGTGGCGTACTCGAAATAGGTGAGTGGCGTCGCGCCGCGCGCTGCCTCGACGGCCTCGAATCCCGCCACGAGCGCCGCATCGGTTGCATCCTCCCCGCGAACGCGGACACGCTCGTTGTAGCGCAGCAGGTGCGGCGACGTGTAGAGGCCGGCCTTGTAGCCCGCCTCGAGGAGGATGCGCTCGAGGATCGCGCAGGTGGAGCCCTTGCCGTTGGTGCCGCCGACGGTGATGAAAACCGGAGAGGGAGCACGCCCCGGACCCTCTCCCCGGCCCTCTCCCACGCCACGTTCCACTCCCTGGGCGCCCGGGGGAGAGGGAGAAAGGCCCATGCGCGACCACACTTCATGCACGCGGTCGAGGCCGAGGGCGATCGTCGCGGGGTGTTGCGCGGAAATGTACGCGAGCCAGCCTTCGAGCGAACGACCGCTCAAGCTTCGGGCGCGGGTTCGCGCTTGAGCAGCGTCACGATGCGCGCGACCTTCTCGCGCAGCTGGCGGCGATCCACGATCATGTCGATCGCGCCCTTTTCGAGCAGGAACTCCGCGCGCTGGAAACCCTCGGGCAGCGTCTCGCGCACGGTCTGCTCGATCACGCGCGGGCCGGCGAACCCGATGAGTGCGCCGGGCTCCGCGATCACGGCGTCGCCGATGAAGGCGAAGCTCGCCGACACCCCGCCCATGGTGGGGTCGGTCAGGATCGAGATGAACGGTTGGCGCGCGGCCGACAGCTGGTGCAGCGCGGCCGTGGTCTTGGCCATCTGCATGAGGGAGAGCAGGCCCTCCTGCATGCGTGCGCCGCCCGTGGCGGTGAAGCAGATGAACGGGAGCTCCTCGTCGCAGCACGCCTGGACCGCGCGCACGAAGCGCTCGCCGACGACCGAGCCCATCGAGCCGCCGAGGAATCCGAACTCGAAGGCCGCGGCGATCATCGGCACGTTGCGCACCGCGCCCTGCATGACCACCAGCGCGTCGGTCTCGCCGGTCTCCTTCTCGGCCTCGTGCAGGCGCTCGGAGTACTTGCGGCTGTCCTTGAACTTGAGCGGGTCGAGCGGCACCACTTCGGAGGCGAGCTCCGCGCGCCCCTCGGGATCGAGGAAGAGGTCGAGGCGCTGGCGCGCCGTCAGGCGATTGTGGAAGCCGCACTTGGGGCACACATGGAGGTTGTTCTCGAGGTCGGTGAAGTAGACAACCGCCTCGCACGAGGGACACTTGCTCCACAGGCCCTCGGGCACCGCCTTCTTCTGCTGCGTGCCCTCGCGCTTGATCTTGGGCGGCAGGAGCTTGCGGAACCAGCTCATGCTGCGACCGACCCTCTCCCCGGCCCTCCCCCATGGGGGAGGGAGACCTCGGGCTCTCTCCCAAGGGAGAGGGAGACATCACCCAAGGCCTGGGAGAACTCTGCCATCAGGGCGCGCGCGCGCTCGGGCGCGGCTTCGGGCGGGTTGTCGGCTAGGTCCTGCACGATGCGGCTGCCGATCACGACCGCGTCGGAAATGGCACCGACGCGCCGCGCGGTGGCGCCGTCGCGGATGCCGAACCCCACGCCCACGGGGACGGCGGTTCGCGCGCGGATGCGCTTCACCATCGCCTCCACGTCCCCAAGGTCGATGTTGGCGGCGCCGGTCACGCCCTTGAGCGAGACGTAGTAGATGTAGCCGCGCGCCACGCGCGAGACCCGCTCGATGCGCGCCTCGCTGGACGTGGGCGAGAGCAGGAAGATCGGATCGATGCCCGAATCCGTGAGCGCTGCGAGCCAGTCATCGGCCTCCTCGGGCGGGTAGTCGACGATCAGCACGCCGTCCACGCCGGCGGCGCGCGCGGCCACGACAAAGGCCGCGTGGCCCATGCGCTCGATCGGATTCGCGTAGCCCATGAGCACCACGGGCGTCGCGTCGTTCTCGCGGCGGAAGTCCTTCACGAACGCGAGCACGTCGCGCAGCCCGACGCCGTGCTTGAGCGCACGCTCGGAGGAGCGCTGGATCACCGGGCCGTCGGCCATCGGGTCCGAGAACGGCACGCCGAGCTCGATCACGTCGGCGCCGCCCGCAACGAGCGCGTGCATCACCGCGACCGTCTGGGCGGGACTCGGATCGCCGGCGGTCACGAACGGAATCAGCGCGGGGCGGTGCGCGGCGCGCAGCTTCTCGAACGTGGCGGCGATGCGGCCCATGCTTCTACAGGTCCAGCCCCGAGGCCATTGCCACCGTGTGCATGTCCTTGTCCCCGCGCCCCGAAAGGTTCACGAGCAGTATCCGGTCGCGGTCCATCGTCGGCGCGAGCCTCATCGCATGGGCGAGCGCGTGGCTCGACTCGAGCGCCGGGATGATGCCCTCGAGCCTGCAGAGTGTGTGGAATGCATGCAAAGCCTCGGCGTCCGTCACGGTCACGTATTCGGCGCGCCCCGTGTCCTTGAGCCAGGCGTGCTCGGGACCCACACCGGGATAGTCGAGTCCCGCCGAGATCGAGTGCGTCTCCTGGATCTGGCCGTCGGCGTCCTGCATGAGGTAGGTGCGGTTGCCGTGCAGCACGCCGGGGGAGCCCGCCGTGAGCGAGGCCGCGTGCTTGCCGGTCTCGAGCCCCAGGCCGCCCGCTTCCACGCCGATGAGGCGCACCTGCGAGTTCGGGATGTACGCGTGGAAGATACCCATCGCATTCGAGCCGCCGCCCACGCAGGCGAGCACCGCGTC
>JANMYH010000040.1:0-5810 GCA_031381925.1 Burkholderiales bacterium
CGCAGCTTGAGCAGGCCCTTGTCGCGCTCGACCAGCACCCAGAAGTCCTCGAAGAGCTCGACTTCCTCGAGCATCACGAGCGGGCGATGCGCGACCACCTGGCGCCAGTGCTTCGCCGAAGGATCGTCGACCGGTGCGCGCACCAGACGGAAGTTGGGGCCCTTGTCGTTGGTGCGCAGGAAGAACTCGTGGCCGCGGTGGTCGGCGTAGTACTCGACACCGTTGCGGCGAGGCTCGATCGCGCGGAACTCGCCGCGCGGCTCGCTCGCGCGCAACACACGAACCTCGGACGTGTCCTTGCTGAGGATGGTGAGCGCGATAAACGCTTCGCTGCGCATCTCGCACACGCCCATGTCGAACGCCTCGTCGCGCTCCTCGTAGACGAGTTCGGTCGGCCCCTCGCCCAGCGTGTGCCGATGCAGCCGGTAGCTGCGCTTGGTGGTCGCGTGCTCTTCGACGTGGAAGATCGTGCGGTTGTCGGTGGCCCACGCGAGGGAAGTCGCGCGCTCGGCCGAGTACGCGAGCACCTCGCCGAGCGCGAGATCCTTCACGTACAGCGTGTATTGCCGGAAGCCGCTGAAGTCCACGCTGTAGGCGAGCATCCTTCCATCGGGGCTCACGTCCATCGCGCCCACCGAGGTGTAGGCGTGCCCCTTGGCCAGCAGGTTCACGTCGAGGAGGATCTCCTCGGGGGCGTCCATCGTCGCCTTGCGGCGGCAATAGATCGGGTACTGCAGACCCTCGACCTCGCGCACGTAGTACCAGAAGCCGTTCTTGACATACGGGACGCTCTCGTCGGTTTCCTGGATGCGCGCGAGCATCTCTTCGTAGAGCTTGCCGCGGAAGGCCTCGAGCGGGCGCATCACCGACTCGCCATGGCGGTTCTCGGCCTCGAGGTAGGCGATCACCTCGGGGTTCGTCTTCTCCCGCAACCAGTGATAGTCGTCGACGCGGCGGTCGCCGAATTTCGTGAAGACCTTGCGCCGCCGAGCGGCAACCGGCGGCGGGAGGGGCTCGGAAAGGAGCA
This sequence comes from Burkholderiales bacterium, assembly GCA_031381925.1. Classification (GTDB taxonomy): domain Bacteria; phylum Pseudomonadota; class Gammaproteobacteria; order Burkholderiales; family Usitatibacteraceae; genus Usitatibacter. The sequence goes on from JANMYH010000040.1 coordinate 1,028, forward strand.
TGGAGGGGGTAGACGGGGAGAGGGCGGGATTATAAGGGCAGACGTCAACGCGCCCCCGGGAGTTCCGTTATGGAGGTGTGCACCTGCACTTAGCCGAAGGAGAAACAAGAAATGAACGCAAAACGCATCCTCGCCCTGTTTGCGGCCGTGGCCCTGCCCGTATCCGTGTCCGCCCAGACGGCGACCCCTCGCGTCGACCAGCGCCAGGCCAACCAGGAGGCGCGCATCCAGCAAGGCGTCCAGTCCGGGGCGTTGACCGGCAAGGAAGCCGCGAAGCTCGAAAAGGGCCAGGCCAAGGTCCAGGCCAAGGAAGACAAGGCCAAGGCCGACGGGAAGGTCACCGCGCGCGAACGCGCCAAGCTCGCCAAGGCGCAGGACAGGCAGAGCCGCAGGATCGCCCGCGAGAAGCACGACAGGCAGACGGCGCCCGCCAAATAAGCCGGCGCATTTGCTAAGCTTGGGGAACTCCATCGTCGGAGTTCCCCATGTTCGCTGTCCAGTCCGCGCCTTCCGGCACGAAATCCCAGCGCTACGCCGAGCTGCTCGAGCAGGCGCGTGCGCTGCTGGCGGGCGAGCGTGACCGCACCGCCAACGCGGCCAATCTCGCTTCGCTGATCTTCCACTCGCTCCCGGACCTCAACTGGGCGGGGTTCTACTTCATGAAGTCCGGCGAGCTGGTGCTGGGACCCTTCCAGGGAAGGCCCGCGTGCGTTCGCATCGCCGTCGGGCGCGGCGTGTGCGGCACCGCGGCGCGCGACCGCAAGACGATCGTGGTGCCGGACGTGCACGCGTTTCCCGGCCACATTGCCTGTGACTCGGCGTCGAATAGCGAGATCGTCGTTCCGATCGTCGTGGGGGCGCGCGTCATTGGCGTGCTGGACCTCGATAGCCCCCTGGCGCGCCGCTTCGACGACGAGGATGCCGGGTACCTCGAGGCGCTGGTGGAGGTCTACATCGAGGCGAGCGATCCATGAGCTACATCGACGACTCGCTGATCGAGGGCGAGAGCATCATCCACCGGGCGCGCGTCTCGTGGTGGTCGCAGTTCGGGCTCCTGGTACTGGGCGTCGTGCTCCTGGTCGTGGTGATCGGGCTCTTCTTCATCATCGCCGCGTGGATCGCGGTGCGCTCCACCGAGATCGCCATCACCAATCGCCGCGTGATCGCGAAGTTCGGCTTCATCAAGCGCGATACCGTCGAAATCAATCTCGACAAGGTCGAGGCCCTGCGGGTCGAGCAGGGGTTCCTCGGCCGCATGCTGAACTACGGCACCATCTTCATTTCCGGCGCGGGCACCTCTGTGGCACCCATCCGCAACATCGCCGATCCGCTCGTCTTCCGCCGCAAGTTCATGGAGGCGACGAATCGCCCGATTTCGATGCCGCGGCAATGACCCTCTCCCCGGCCCTCTCCCAAGGCAGAGGGAGGCTGAGATGACGCTTCGGTCCCTGCTCGTAGACTTCAACTCGTATTTCGCCTCGGTCGAGCAGCAGGCGGAGCCGCGGCTGCGCGGCAAGCCCCTGGGCGTGGTCCCGATGATGGCGGACACTACCGTGTGCATCGCGGCCTCGATCGAGGCCAAGACCTTCGGCGTGAAAACCGGCACCAAGGTCGCCGAGGCACGGCGCCTGTGCCCGGAGATCGAGTTCGTGGTGGCGCGCCACGAGCTCTACATCGACTACCACCATCGCGCGGTCGCGGTGGTCGACACCTTCGTGCCGGTGCGCGCGGTGCTCTCGATCGACGAGATGGATTGCGAGCTGACGGGCCGCTGGCGGGAGCCCGAGCGAGCCATGACCATCGCCCGAAAGGTGAAGGAGGGGCTCAGGAAAGAGATTGGAGAGTGCCTCAGGACGTCCATCGGGATCGGGCCCAACACGTTCATCGCCAAGACCGCGTCGGACATGGTGAAACCCGACGGGCTGGTGATGATCGAGAAGTCGGAGCTGCCCGAGCGCCTCTTCGAGCTGCCGGTGCGGGCGCTGTCGGGTGTGGGCAAGCAGATGGAGAAGCGGCTGCACCGCGACAGGATCTTCACGGTGCGCGACCTGGCCGGGCGGTCACGGGACGAATTGCGATCGATATGGGGAGGCGTGGGTGGAGAGGTGATGTACGAACGGATTCGTGGGGAGGAACAACAGGAGAGGACGTCTGAAACGAGCTCGATCTCGCATTCGAGCGTGCTCGGCCCCGACAACCGCAACCCCGAGCATGCCTATGCGGTGCTGAACCGGCTCACGCAGAAGGCGGCGATGCGGCTGCGCAAGGCCAATTTCTACGCGGGACGGCTCTCGATCGGGGTGAAATACCTCGACGGCACGCGCTGGGACACCGACATGAAGCTCGTGGATACCCAGGACACGATGGCCTTCCTGCACGCCCTCGAGAAGCTCTGGTCGAAGCGCCCGAGGGACCGGCGCACGGTCCTGCAGGTGGGCATGGTGTACTCCGATTTCGTCTCCGAAGCAGACCATACCGGCTCGCTCTTCGCCTGCGAGGACAAGTCGAAGAACCTCTACTCCACGCTCGACAAGCTGAATGCGCGCTTCGGCAAGCAGGCAGTCTATTTCGCAAGCGCCCATAAGGCTCGCGACCGCGGCGGCCTCCACATCGCGTTCAATCACATCCCGGATCCCAAGACCGACAAGTAGGTCACCCGGGCGGGGGCCGAATGTCATCCCAGCGGGCGCCCCGCAATCGGGTCTCGATCGTGGAGAACGCCGCGAGGAGTCGAGCTCGGTCGGCAGGTTGGAGCAGCCTCAGCATGAATTCCGCGGGATCGACGGCGCGAGCCTGAAGCCGCCCGCAGGCGTCTTGTCCTCGGGAGCTGAGTTGGACAATCTTCCTGCGGCCATCGCCAGGATCCCTGAAATCCTCGAGGTCTGCCAAGGCACGAAACCATCCCAGAATGCGGCTCACGAGGCCTGAGTCCATGCTCAGATTCCCGGCGATCCTCGCCGCGAGATCTTGAAGCCGGTCCATGCCATCCCGGGGCGCTGCAACCGAGATATCAGCGTACCCTCCACCTTTTCCAAAGCCCGAGCCGTCATGAAAGACCGAGTCGTCGTCATCACCGGAGCCTCCAAGGGAATCGGCGCGGAGCTGGCGCGGCAGCTGGCCGCGAAGGGCGCGCGGCTGGTGCTTGCGGCGCGCAACGCCGGGGAGCTCGACGCCGTGGCGGTGCAATGTCGGGCAGCCGGCGGGTCGGTGATCACCGTGAAGGCCGACGTGGCGCTCGAGCGAGACTGCCAGGCGATCATGTCGGGCGCCGTGCTGGCGTTCGGCGGCATCGACGTGGTGGTGAACAACGCCGGTGCCTCGATGTGGGCGCGCTTCGAGGACATCGAGGACATGTCGATCCTCGAGCGCCTCATGCAGGTCAATTACATGGGTGCGGTCTACTGCACCAAGCACGCCCTGCCCTACCTGCGCGCCTCGGGGGGCGTGCTCGTGGGCATATCGAGCCTCGCGGGGCGCACGGGCGTGCCGACGCGCACCGGCTACAGCGCCTCGAAGCACGCGATGACCGGCTTCTTCGACTCGCTGCGCATCGAGCTGGCGGACTCGGGCGTGGCGGTCACGATGATCTACCCGGGGTTCGTGGCCACCGGCATCCGCGAGAACGCCACGGGCCCCGACGGCAAGTCGATCCAGGTCAGCCCCGTGAAGGAAGGCGAGGTGATGGGCGTCGAGGAATGCGCGCGCATCATCGCTGCAGCCATCGCGGCGCGCAAGCGGGAAGTGATCATGACCGCACGCGGTAAAATAGGCCTTTGGCTGAAGCTCCTCGCCCCGTCCCTGGTGGACCGGATCGCCAGGCGCGCCATCGAACGGGGACGGTAGTGGAACTGTCGGTCTGGGTCACCTATTTCATCGCGACGATCATCCTGTCGGTCTCTCCCGGGCCGGGGGTGTTCTCGAGCATTTCGTCGGGGCTGCACCACGGCTTCCGGCTGGGGTTATGGAACGGCGTCGGGATGCAGGCGGCGAACGTGCTGGTGGTGATCTTCGTCTCGCTGGGCCTGGGCGCGCTGCTGCTCGCGTCCGAAACGCTCTTTTCGGTGGTGAAATGGGCCGGCGTCGCGTACCTGATCTATCTCGGCATCGTCACCTGGCGCGCCCCCGCGATGGGCTTTGCGGAGGACACCGACGACGGCGAGACCACCGCGCGCGGCGTCTTCATGCGCGGCTTCTGGGTGAACGCGACCAACCCCAAGGGCATCATCTTCTTCGCGGCGATCCTGCCGCAGTTCATCGACGTCGCGCGCCCGCAACTCACCCAGTACGCGATCTTCGCCACCACGACCTTTGCGGTCGACCTCGCCGTGATGATGGCCTACACGGCCCTGGCGGCGAAGGTGCTGCGGGTGATGAGCGATCCGGGAAAACTACGCTGGGTGAACAGGACACTGGGCGGGGCATTCATCACCGCAGGATTGGCGTTGGCAAGTTTCAGGCGAGCACACATCTAAGGAGCGCATATGACCATCAAAGTCGGCGACAAGCTTCCCGAAGGCACCCTGCAGGAATTCATCGAAGTCGAGGGCGACGGGTGCTCCATCGGCCCCAACACGTTCAAGGTCGAGGACCTGGTGAAAGGCAAGAAGATCGCGATATTCGCCCTGCCCGGCGCGTTCACGCCCACCTGCTCGGCCAAGCACGTGCCGAGCTACCTGAGCAACCTCGACAAGCTCAAGGCCAAGGGCGTCGACGAGGTATGGTGCCTCTCGGTGAACGACGCCTTCGTGATGGGCGCATGGTCACGCGACCAGAAGGCCGGCGG
>JANMYH010000041.1:0-21256 GCA_031381925.1 Burkholderiales bacterium
GCGGCGAGCCGCCACGCCTTGTCGGCGAAGCGCCACGCACGCTCGGCGCCGACGGGCTTGCGGCCCAGGAGCCCGAGGAACGCTTCGGTGCCGTCGCCCCGGCGGCCCTCGCCTTCCAGGAGCCCGTGGTTTTCGCGCGCTTCATAGCCGTCGGCATAGATGCGCTCGAGATCGCGGCGGCGCACCGCCTCCATCGACACCTCGCCCGGGGGTCGTTCGAAGCGCTGCGCGAGCTGCGCGTGGCTCACGAGCGGGTCCGGTGCCGGCCCGCCCAGGGCAGTGCGCAGCCACGGCGTCACGTCGGCACCGAGCTCCCAGACGTTGTTCGCCGCGCTCGACCGTGCACGCGCCGCGGGAGACATCGCCACCTCCACCATGGCCCGGAACATCTCGTCGATCGCGCTCATCCCCGCCTGGGCGGCCAGGATCGCGGGGCCCGACATCGCGAGCTGCGTCGCGGGGCTGAAGAGGCGGTGCGGGGCAAGGTGCGCGAGCATGCTGGACCCGCCGTAGCAATGCCTTCCCATGAGTGCCGCCATCGGCGTGCCACTTGCGCGGAACTGCAGGGCCGCGTGAAACAACTCGCGGAACACGCCCAGGGCCTTCAGGCCTTCGGACACCTTCGCGCCCGCGGAGTCCAGGTAGACGACCAGCGGCGCGTGTTCGAGGGCCGCGACCTTCAGCAATGCCACCAGCCGCTCGGCCTCGACCGTTCCGATCGCGCCGCTCGCGAAGCGGCTTTCGACGACGGCCACCCGCACCGCGCGGCCATCGAGCACACCGCGTCCCGCGGTGAGATTTCCGGCGCGCTCGCCCTGGGGCTGGAACGCGACGGCATGCCGCAATGCGTCGAGGAGCGTGGCGGGCACGCTCACAGCACCTCCGCGAGGATCGCGATCGGATGGCGTGCGTTGCGTCCGGTGCCATGGGCGATCTGTTGTCGGCAGCTGGTGCCGGCGGCGGCGATCGTCGCATCCGTCGCCGCGCGGACCGCGGGCAGCAATGCCGCCTCGCCCATCCTCATCGAAATATCGTAGTGCTCGTGGCCGAAGGAGCCCGCCATGCCACAGCAGCTCGACTCGATCGCCTCGACGCGCGCCCCGGGGATCGCGCTTAGCATTGCGAGCGTTGCGTCGAAGGCGCCGAACGCCTTCTGGTGGCAGTGCCCGTGCACGCGAATCGGATGCATCGGCGACCGGCGCCACGGAGGGGTTACGCGCCCCGCGGCGATCTCGGCCGCGAGGTACTGGTCGGCGAGCTGCGCCGAGGCCAGGCGTTCGACCTGGCGATCGCCGGGGAACATCGCGGGGTATTCGTCGCGGAACGTGAACATGCAGGACGGCTCGAGCCCCACGATCGGCGTACCCGCCTCGAGGTGCGGCACCAGGGCGGCGAGCGTGCGCCGTGCCTCGAAGCGCGCCTCGTCGATCATCCCGGCGGACAGGTATGTGCGGCCACAACACAGCGCTCGCTCGCCGCGAGCGCCGGCGTCCACGACGCGGTGGCCGGTCGCCTCGAGCACCTTCGCCGCCGCCACCAGGTTGTCGGGCTCGAACCAGTTGTTGAACGTATCCGCGAAAAGGACGATGGGCCTGCCCGGGCCCCTGGCGCCCCGTTCCCCCTGCCCCGAAGTCCACGGCCGGCGCCACGCGGGCAGCGGGCGGCGCCGATCGAAGCCGGTAATCGCCTCGAGCGCCGCGCCGCTGCCCGGGATCTTGTGCGCGAGCGACAGCACCGGCTGCAACGCCGCCATCCAACGGGAGTAACGCGGCAGGTGGGCGACCAGCCGGTCGCGCAGGGTGTAGCCGTGACGACGCTTGTACGCGGCGAGAAACTCGATCTTCATCCGCGCCATGTCCACGCCGGTCGGGCACTCGCGCCTGCAGCCCTTGCACGACACGCACAGCTCGAGGGCCTCGCGCACCGCCTCGCCAGCGAAGTCCTCGCCCTCGATCTGGCCCGAGAGCACGAGCCTCAGGGTGTTCGCCCGCCCGCGGGTGAGGTCGCGCTCGTTTCCCGTGGCGCGATAGCTGGGACACATCGTCCCGCCGTCGAACTTGCGGCAGTGGCCGTTGTTGTTGCACATCTCCACCGCCCCGCCGAACCCGCCCCACTCGCTCCAGTCGAGCGCGCCGGACGCAGCCTCGGTCTCGTAGCCGGGCCGATAGCGGAAGAGCGCGCGGTCGTCCTGGCGCGGCGGGTTCACGATCTTGCCGGGATTCATGAGGCCCTTCGGATCGAACCAGCCCTTGATCTCGGCAAGGCTCGCGGTCAGGCGCGGGCCGAAGAAGGGCGCGATCCATTCGGAGCGCACCAGCCCGTCGCCGTGCTCGCCGGAATACGAGCCCTTGTAGCGGCGCACCAGCTCGGCCGCCTCCTCGGCGATGGCGCGCATGCGAATCGCCCCGTCGCCCTTCATGTTCAGGATGGGACGCACGTGCAGGCAGCCGACCGAGGCGTGCGCGTACCAGGTCCCCTCGGTGCCGTGCTTGCGGAAGACGTCGGTGAGCTGCGCGGTGTACTCGGCGAGGTGCTCGAGCGGCACCGCGCAATCCTCGATGAACGAGACCGGCTTTCCGTCGCCCTTCATCGACATCATGATGTTGAGGCCGGCCTTGCGCACGTCCCAGAGCGATTTCTGCCGGCCTGCGTCTGCGATCTCGACCACCGCATCGGCGAAACCGAGGTCGCCCATCAGCTCGGCCAGGCGCCGTGCGCCTGCAAGCTGCGGTTCGCGCTCCGCGCCCGCGAACTCCACCAGCAGCACCGCCTCGGGCTCGCCCTTCACGTACGCGCGGATGGTGGGCGCGAAGGAGGGGTTCGAGAGCGCCAGGTCGAGCATCGTGCGGTCCACGAGCTCGACCGCGCTCGGTCCCAGCTTCACGATGTGCTGTGCGGCATCCATCGCGTCGTGGAAGCGCGGGAAATGCGCAACCCCCAGCACCTTGTGGCGCGGCACCTCGGCGAGCTCGATGTGGATCGCCTCGAACCACGCGAGGGTGCCCTCGCTCCCCACGAGGAGCTTCGCGATGTTGAAGCCTTCCGGCGCGAGGCGATCGAGGTTGTATCCCGCCACCCGCCGCGCCACGCGCGGAAAGCGCGCGGCGATCTCGTCGCGCTCACGCGCGAAGAGCGCGTGCGCCCGCTCCACGATCTCGCGAATGCGCCCATCGGCGCTGTCGCCGGGGCCGAAACGCCCGCGAACGCCGGTCGCCAGCCACGCATCGACCGCCAACACCCGGTCGACCATGTTGCCGTAGGCGAGGGAGCGCGAGCCGCACGAGTTGTTGCCGGTCATGCCACCGAGGGTCGCCTGCGCGGAGGTCGATACGTCGACCGGGTACCAGAGGCCCAGGGGGCGCAACTGGGCATTGAGCGTATCGAGCACGACGCCCGGCTGGACCACCGCGCGCAGCGCAATCGCATCGACTTCATGGACGCGGTTCAGGTGCTTGCTGTCATCGATGACCAGCGCCTCGCCGACCGTCTGGCCGCACTGCGACGTGCCGGCCCCGCGAGGAAGCACCGCCACGCCCTCCTCGACCGCGATCTGCATCGCCGCGATCGCGGCGTCGATCGAGCGCGGGATCACCACCCCGACCGGCGTGACCTGGTAGATCGATGCGTCGGTGGAATAGCGTCCGCGGCTCGCGGCATCGAACAGCACCTCGCCGTCGATTTCGCGCTCGAGCCGCCGGGCCAGCGCCGAGCGCTCTGCCCCCCGGGCGAAGCGCACGGGAATCGGTCGTGAGGAGGTCATTGGGGCTTTTACCGGAGGGGCGTGCCAAACGAGTGCGTGCTGCGGCATTATGGAGGAAGTTCTGAGGAGAAGACCATGCCCGCCGGCCGACACTTCCTGCAAATTCCGGGACCGACCAACGTCCCCGATCGCGTGCTGCGCGCCATCGACCGGCCTACGATCGATCATCGCGGCCCGGAGTTCCAGCTGCTGGCGAAGTCGGTGCTCGAGGGCATGAAGCGCGTTTTCAGGACCCACCACCCGGTGGTGATCTACCCTGCCTCGGGCACCGGCGCGTGGGAAGCCGCACTCGTCAATACGCTGTCGCCCGGCGACAAGGTGCTGATGGCGGAGACCGGCCACTTCTCGACGCTGTGGGTCAAGATGGCCACGAAGCTGGGCCTGCAGATCGACCTCGTCCCCGGCGACTGGCGGCGCGGCGCCGACCACGACGAGATCGAGCGCCGCCTGAAGGCCGACGCAGGACACGCCATCAAGGCCGTGTGCGTCGTTCACAACGAGACCTCGACCGGCGTCACCACCCGCATTCCGCTGGTGCGCAAGGCGATCGACGGCGCGCGCCACCCGGCCCTCCTCCTGGTCGATACGATTTCCTCGCTCGCCTCGATCGACTACCGCCACGACGAATGGGGCGTGGACGTGACGGTGGGCGGCTCGCAGAAGGGGCTGATGCTGCCTCCCGGACTGTCTTTCAACGCGACTTCCGACAAGGCGCTCGCCGCGAGCCAGTCCGCAAGGCTGCCCCGCTCGTTCTTCGACTGGTCCGAGATGATCGCGTTGAACGCCGATGGCTGGTTCCCCTATACGCCGTCGACCAACCTGCTCTACGGCCTGCAGGAAGCGATCGCGATGCTCGAGGAGGAAGGCTTTGCCCAGGTCTTCGCGCGCCACGACCGCCACGCGGAGGCCACGCGGCGCGCGGTGCGTGCCTGGGGCCTGGAGATCCTCTGCCAGAATCCCGACGAGTACAGCTCTGCCCTGACGGCGGTCGTGATGCCCGCGGGTCATGACGCCGACAAGCTGCGCGAGACCATCCTGCGGCACTTCGACATGTCGCTCGGCATGGGGCTCGCCAAGCTCAAGGGCAAGGTGTTCCGCATCGGCCACCTCGGCGATTTCAACGACCTCACGCTCGCCGGCACCCTCTCGGGCGTGGAGATGGGCCTCGAGCTCTCCGGCGTGCCGCACAAGAAGGGCGGCGTGCTCGCCGCGATGGAATACCTGGCTTCGGAAGCGCGCAAGTCCAACGGCGTTCGCCGGGCCGCGTAGGCCGCAAACAAGAATACTGGAGGAGTACCGATGATCAAGAGTGCCCTTGGGCGCGGCATTGTCGCTGCCCTCCTCACCCTCGCTGCAGTCACCGCCCACGCACAGGCCTGGCCCACCAAGCCGGTCCGCATGATCAACCCGTTTCCCGCGGGCGGCGGTGTCGATGCCTTCGCGCGCCCGATCGCGGCGAAGCTCACCGTCGCCCTTGGCCAGACGTTCTTCGTCGAGAACATGGGCGGGGCCGGGGGTACGGTGGGGGCATCCGCCGCCGCCAAGGCCGCGCCCGACGGCTACACCATCTTCGTGGGCGCGATCCACCACTCGATCGCGGAGTCGCTCTACACCAAGCTCTCCTATGGCATCGAGCGCGACTTCGATCCCGTGACCGTGCTCTCGTACGTGCCCAACGTGATCGTGATCCATCCGAAGCACGAGGGCATCCGCAACTATCGCGACTTCCTCGCCTACGTGAAGGCCAACCCCGGCAAGCTGAATTTCGGATCTGCCGGTAACGGCACCTCGCACCACCTGGTGGGGGAGCTCTTCAAGATGCGCACCGGGACCGACATCGTGCACGTCCCCTACAAGGGCGCGGGCCCGATGATGCAGGACCTGATCGGCGGCCAGGTCGACCTCGCCTTCGATGGCATGGGCACGTCCGCGCCGCAGATCAAGTCGGGCAAGCTGCGTCCGCTGGCGGTGTCCACCGCGGCCCGCTCGCCCCTCATCCCCGACGTGCCGACGCTCACCGAGCTGGGGCTGGCGGATTTCGACGTGACCACGTGGTACGCGATGTGGGTGCCGAAAGGTACGCCGAAGGAGATCACCGACCGCCTCTACCAGGAAGTCGTGAAGGCCCTGCAGCAGCCCGACATCAGGAACATCTGGGAGCAGCAGGGCGCGGTGGCCGGAGGCCAGCCGCCCGCGGAGTTCGCCCGTTTCGTGCACTCCGAGGTCGACCGGTGGGGCAAGGTCGTTCGCGACGCCAAGATCAAGATCGATAACTGACCATGGCCGACATCGAAATGCATCGCGCGCACAAGCTGGGCCTCACGGGCGCGCGCGCCGCGGCGGACAAGATGGCCGAGCACCTCGGGAGCAAGTTCGGCCTGAAGGGCGACTGGCACGGCAATGTCCTCAAGTTCGAGCGCCCCGGCGTCTCGGGCTCGCTCAAGATCTCCGACAAGGCCATGGACCTCTCGGTCTCCCTCGGCTTCCTGCTGAAGGCGATGAAGGGCTCGATCGAGACGGCGGTGCGCCACGAGCTCGACAAGCTCTTCCCGGAGAAGCCCGCGAGCGCGTCGCCCAAGGCGGTCAAGCCGAAAAAGGCCGCGCCTCGCCCGAAAAAAGGCGGTTGAGGAATTCCGTCTCGCGGGCGCGCACCAGGGCCAGGAACTCGTCGGCGCCCTTCATGTGGCGGAATGCCTCGAAGCCGCGCTCGAGGAAATCCTGCAGATCCTCGAGCCCGGCCACTCGCGCGGGCGCGCGCATCAGCCTGAGGGTGCGGAACACGAGGGGCTTCCTCACCAGCGCATCGAGCCGCTTCCCCACCTCACCCAGAAGTTCCACCTGGCGCTCGCGCTCGGCGCGGGTCGACGAGGCGCGGTATGCGTGGGCATAACCCGCTTCGTCGATCGGCCCCGGGGGTAGCGCGCGGGCGAGCCGCTGGTCGAGGTCTTCGGAGAGCGCCTCCAGCTCGATCGCGAGCGCCGCCGTCTCCACCGCCGATGCGGGCAGGATCCTCGCCATCGGCGGCAGGATCCGCAGCATCTCCTGGTCGCGGCGGCTGAAGTCCTTCGGGCCATAGAGGTCGTCGAGGAAGAACGCCGTGGCGGCACGGTAGCGCGGCACGGCGGAGACGTCGGCATAGCTTCCCGCGAGCCTTCGCATCTGCCAATGCTTCAGGTCATCGAGGCGCTCCGGCGTCTTCATGCGATCGCCGCGCAGGCTCCGCAGGAGCTCGAGATGGCGTTTCGTGGCGGCTTCGGCTCCGGGCATCATGCTATTCTACGAGCGATTCAAACGAGCGTTTGATTTCAATGAATGCCTGACTATTTACTTCTTTTAAAATCAGGATTTAAGGCAGGGACTTCACGTTGAATCTGAAGGACGGAATGGCCCCTTCCGGCCCCCTGGCCGAGGCCTTCGAGCGGCAGAAAGCGGGGCGCGAAACGATGCCGGGCCCCGACGCCCGCGCGCGCCTCGCGGCGCTCGCCACGCTGGACACACTGCTGCGCGAAAACGCGCCGGCGTTCTGCGCCGCCATCGATCGCGACTTCAACGGGCGCGCGTTCGCCGAGACGCAGCTGCTCGAGCTCTTCCCTTCGTTCGGGACGATCGCCCACGCCCGTCGCCATCTCCCGGCGTGGATGCGGCCGCGCCGTCACGCCACGAACCTGTGGTTCCTTCCCGGCCGCTCTCGCGTCATGCTCCAGCCCCTCGGGGTGGTCGGCATCGTGGTGCCGTGGAACTACCCCCTCTACCTCGCCATCGGGCCGCTGGTCGCGGCACTCGCGGCTGGCAACCGCGTGATGATCAAGATGTCCGAATCGGCGCCGCTCACGGGTGCGCTGCTGGCCCGGCTCGTGGCCGAACGCTTCGATCCCGCGCTCCTGACGGTGGTCAATGGCGGGCAGGATGTGGCGCGCGCATTCACCGCGCTCCCCTTCGACCACCTGCTCTTCACCGGATCCACCGAGGTGGGACGCCAGGTGATGCGCTCCGCCGCCGCGAACCTCACGCCGGTCACGCTCGAACTCGGCGGGAAGTCGCCGGCGCTCGTCGGCCGCGACATTCCCATCGAGGTCGCCGCCGAGCGCATCGCCTTCGGCAAGTGCCTGAACGCGGGGCAGACCTGCATCGCGCCGGACTATGCGCTGGTTCCGGCCGAGCGCGTGGAGGCCTTTGTCCAGGCGACGATCGCGGCGATCGCGCGGCTCTATCCGCGGCTGCGCGACAACCCCGACTACACGGCGATCATCGACGCGCGCCATCGCGAGCGACTCGCCGGCTATCTCGCGGAGGCGAAATCGAGGGGCGCGCGCGTGGTGGAGGCCAATGCCGCCCACGAGGACTTCTCCGGCTCCCCGAAGATGGCCCCGGCGCTGGTGCTCGACGCGCCCGCCGATTCGCGCCTGATGCGCGAGGAGATCTTCGGCCCGCTGTTGCCGGTCGTGCCGTATGCGTCGCTGGACGAGGCGATCGCGTATGTCAACGCGCGTCCCCGGCCGCTTGCACTCTATATATTCGACCACGATCGCGCCGCGATCGACCGGGTGCTGGAGCGCACGGTCTCGGGCGGGGTGACGGTGAACGAGACGATCCTGCACATCGCCCAGGAGGACCTCCCGTTCGGCGGCGTGGGTCCCTCGGGCATGGGCGAATACCACGGTCGCGCGGGGTTCGAGACGTTCTCGAAGCGCAAGGCGGTGTTCTACCAGCCTCGCCTGAACGCGCTGCGACTCTTCCATCCGCCCTACGGGAAGCGCTTCGCCACGCTGGTGAAGCTGCTGATGCGCTGAATTGCCGACCCGGCGCCAGTTCATCAAGGTCGGAATCGCCGGAGCGGCCGTATTCGCCACGGTGCGCTGGCTCGAGAGCCCGCAAGCCGCGCCGGCCGCCGATTTCCGCTTCCTCGATGCTTCCGGCGTAGCGATGGTGACGGGTTTCGTTCCGGTGGTGTTGGCCGGCTCGCTGCCCGACGAGGCGCAGGCGCGCGCGCGCGCGGTGCGCGAGGTGGTCGAGGCATTCGATCGTGCGGTGGCGGGCCTGAGCGCGGCAGTGCAGAAGGAGGTCGACCAACTCCTCGGCATCCTGCGCTTTCCGCCCGCGCGCCTCGCATTCACCGGCCTGTGGGCGCCAGTCGAGGAGTCGTCGCAGGAGGAGATCGGCGCGTTCCTCACGCGCTGGCGCCGCAGCCGCTTCGAGATCCAGCGCGCCGGCTACCAGGCGCTCACCCAGCTGATCCAGGCCGCCTGGTACGGCAACGCGTCGTCCTGGGCGGCTATCGGCTATCCGGGCGCACCGGTATTGCCATTGAGCGGCGGCGCGAATGGCTAACGATCCGATCAAGGAGGGGCTTGCCCGCGGCTGGAAGGTGATCGACGCTGCCACGCTCGCGCGCGAACGCGAGATCGAATGCGACGTCGTGGTGATCGGCAGCGGTGCCGGCGGTGGCGTGACCGCGGAAATCCTCTCCCAGGCCGGGTTCGACGTTGCGATCGTCGAGGAGGGACCGCTGGTCGGCTCCTCCGAATTCAACATGCGGGAGCGCGAAGCCTATCCCCGCCTTTACCAGGAATCGGCCGGGCGCCAGACGCTCGACAAGGCGGTCACCATCCTGCAGGGGCGGTGCGTGGGCGGCGGAACGACGGTGAACTGGACCTCGAGCTTCCGCACCCCGCCCCGCACCCTCGCCCACTGGGCTTCGGTCCATGGACTCGCGACCATGACGGAGGGCGCGCTCGCCCCGTGGTTCGCGCGCATGGAAGAACGCCTCGCCATCGGCGCGTGGGGTGTCCCGCCGAACGAGAACAACGATGTCCTGCGCCGCGGCTGCCAGAAACTGGGGCTATCCTCGGGCGCGATCCGGCGCAACGTGAAGGGCTGCGCGAACCTCGGCTACTGCGGCATGGGATGCCCGCTCAACGCGAAGCAGTCGATGCTCGTCACCACGATTCCGGCCGCTCTCGACCGCGGCGCCACGCTCGTGCATCGCGCGCGGGTCACGCGCCTCGTGGTCGAGGGCGAGCGGATCGTCGCCTGCGAGGCGCACGGCGTGGAGCGCAACGGCGCAGCCACGCTCGGGCACCGGATACGCCTTCGCGCCCACCATTTCGTGCTCGCCGCCGGCGCCATTGGAAGTCCGGGGGTGTTGCTCGCGAGTACCATCGCCGATCCCCATGGGACCACTGGCAAACGCACGTTCCTCCATCCCACGGTGGTCTCCGGCGCGGTATTTCCGCAGAAGGTCGAGGGCTATTACGGCGCGCCGCAGTCCGTCTACTCCGACCACTTCCTCGACATCAACCCCCTCGACGGTCCCGCGGGCTTCAAGCTCGAGGCGCCGCCCGTGCACCCGATCCTCGCCGGGATCACGCTGCCGGGATTCGGCGCCGAGCATGCGCGCTGGATGACGCGATTTCCCCACCTGCAGGTGCTGATCGCGTTGCTGCGCGACGGCTTCCATCCCGAATCCGCTGGGGGCCAGGTGGCGCTGCGCGACGGCTGGCCGGTGCTCGACTATCCGATCTCGGATTACCTGTGGGGCGGCGTGCGCCGCGCGTATGCGGCGATGGCCGAGATCCAGTTCGCCGCGGGCGCCACCCAGGTCATGCCGCTACACGAGGGGGCGGCGCCGGCGTCGAGCTGGCGCGAGGCGCGCTCGGTGATCGAGGGCCTGCCCCTGCGCGGGCTTGCCGCGCGGGTGGTGAGCGCACACGTGATGGGCGGTTGCGTCATGGGGAGCGACCCGCGCAACTCGGTGGTGAACGAATCAGGGCGCCATCACCACCTGGCAAACCTCTCGATCCACGACGGATCGGTGTTTCCCACCAGCGTCGGCGCCAATCCCCAGCTCACCATTTATGCGCTGTCGGCGCGCATGGCCACCGGCCTTGCCCAAGGGCTAAAGGCTTGAACTCCAGAGGAAAATTCCTGTCCTCCCCGGTATAATGCCGGCTCTGCCACAAGCAGCAAAGGAACGTGCCATGGGCGACAAGATCGCTCTCGAAAAGCGCTACGGCGCCACCAATTACGCGCCACTGCCGGTCGTGCTTTCGCGCGGCGAAGGCGTCTGGCTGTGGGACGACGAGGGCCGCCGCTACCTCGACATGCTGTCGGCATATTCCGCCGTGAGCTTCGGCTACGGCCACCCCAAGCTGCTCGCGACACTCACCGAGCAGGCCGCGCGCCTGGCCGTGACCTCGCGCGCCTTCTATAGCGACACCCTGCCGCCGTTCCTCGCGAGGCTGTGCGAGCTCACCGGGATGGACCGCGCGCTGCCGATGAGCACCGGCGCTGAGGGCGTCGAGACCGCGATCAAGTGTTCGCGCAAGTGGGCCTATACGGTGAAGAAGGTGCCCGACGGCCTGGCCGAGATCATCGTCTGCGCCGACAATTTCCACGGGCGCACCTCGACCATCGTGGGTTTTTCCTCGGAGTCCCAGTACCGCGACGGGTTCGGTCCCTACTCCGGCGGCTTCGTGCACGTGCCCTTCGGCGACGCGGCGGCCCTGGAAGCGGCCATCACGCCGAACACCGCGGCCTTCCTGGTCGAGCCGGTGCAGGGCGAGGCCGGGATCATCGTGCCCCCCGACGGCTACCTCACCGAGGCGGCGCGCATCTGCAAGGCGCACAACGTGCTGCTGATCGTCGACGAGGTGCAGACCGGCCTGGGGCGGACCGGCAAGGTGCTCGCCTGCCACCACGAGGGGATCGAGCCCGACGGCATCATCCTCGGCAAGGCGCTCGGCGGCGGGCTGCTGCCGGTCTCCGCGTTCTGCGCGCGCGAATCGGTGATGGGTGTCTTCAAGCCGGGTGACCACGGCAGCACGTTCGGTGGCAACGCGCTGGGGGCCGCGGTGGGGCTCGCCTCGATCAACGTGCTGCTCGACGAGAAGCTCTCCGAGCGCGCGGCGACGATGGGCGCCTACCTCCTCGAGCGATTGAAGGCGATCTCCAGCCCGGTGGTGACCGACGTGCGCGGCAAGGGGCTGCTGGTCGGCATCGAGCTCGATCCGACGATCGTGTCCGCGCGCCAGTTCGTGGAGACCCTGCTCAAGCACGGCGTGCTGAGCAAGGACACGCATGGCACGGTGGCCCGCTTCGCCCCGCCGCTCATCGTCGAGCGCGAGCAGCTCGACTGGGGCATGGACCGCATCTGCGCAGCGCTGCGGGAATACGGCCCGGTGTACGAGAAGGCGGCCTAGCGTTTCCTCACGTACGGGTTGAGGCGGTCGATGTCCGCCTTGACCTGCTCGCGGCTGCGCTCGTAGACCAGTTCCCGGCCCATGACGCTGCCGGCGTACGCCAAGCCATTGCGGGTCGGCGTGAGCTCGCACTTCACGCTATGCACCCCCTCGCCCAGGACGACCTGGATCCGCTCGAGGCGCTTGTCGTAGACCACGACGTCGAGCACCTGGCCGTTTTCGGTCTTCACCTTGATCTTCTCGTCGTGCATGGGGGGGCCTCGAGCCTCGCTACGAATTGACGGGCGGGGCGTTCTTGACCTCGCGCCGCAGCACCTTGCCCACGTTGGTCTTGGGCAGCTCTTTCCAGAATTCGACCACCTTCGGGAGCTTGTAGCCCGTGAGGTGCTGCTTGCAGTGGGCCAGGACCTGCTCCCTGGTGAGCGCCGGATCCTTGCGCACTACCGCCAGGCGCACCTTCTCCCCGGAGTGCTCGTCGGGAGCCGCGACCGCGCAGCATTCCAGCACGCCCGGCATCATCGCCACCACATCCTCGACCTCGTTCGGATACACGTTGAAGCCGGAGACGAGGATCATGTCCTTCTTCCGGTCGACGATCTTCACGTAGCCCTCGGGCGTCATGATGCCGATGTCGCCGGTGCGGAAAGCCCCATCGGCGGTCATGACCTTCGCGGTCTCGTCGGGCCGGTTCCAGTAACCCTTCATCACCTGGGGGCCGGAGATGCAGATCTCGCCCGCCTCACCGAGCGGCAGCACGCGCGCGTCGTCGTCGCGGATGGTGACCACCGTCGAGGAAATCGGCAGGCCCGCGAAACCGGTGTATTCGCCCCCGACGGGGTTGATGCACGCGCCGGGTGACGTCTCGGTGAGCCCGTAGCCCTCGACCAGCGGCTTGCCGGTCACCTGCTTCCAGCGCTCGGCCACGGAGCGCTGCACCGCCATGCCGCCGCCCAGGGACATCTTCATCGGGCTGAAGTCGATCTGCGCGAAGCCGGGAGTATTGAGCAACCCGTTGAAGAGCGTGTTCACGCCGGTGATGCAGGTAAAGCGGTGCTTGCCGAGCTCCTTCACGAATCCCGGCATGTCGCGCGGATTGGTGATCAGGATGTTGTGGCCGCCGAACTTCATGAAGGTGAGGCAGTTTCCGGTGAGCGCGAAGATGTGGTACAGCGGCAGCGCCGTGATGATGATTTCCTCGCCCTCGTGCAGCCCCGTTCCCCACCAGGCGGAGGTCTGCAGGAGGTTGGCGACGATGTTGCCGTGGGTGAGCATGGCCCCCTTGGAGACGCCGGTGGTCCCCCCGGTGTACTGCAGGAATGCAATGTCGTCGTGCGTGAGCGGCGGCTCGTTCAGCGTCGCGCCGCGGCCCGCGGCGAGCGCGTCGTTGAACGCGACCGCGCCCGGGAGCGACCACGGGGGCACCATCTTCTTCACGCGCTTCACCATGAAATTGGTGATCGCGGACCTGGGGAAGCCGAGAAGGTCCCCGATCTGGGTGGTGACCACCGTCTTCACCTGGGTCTGGCCGATCACCGCCTCGAGCGTCTTGGCGAAGTTCTCGAGGATCACGATCGCGCGCGCACCCGAGTCCTTGAGCTGGTGTTCCAGCTCGCGAGGCGTGTACAGAGGGTTGCAGTTGACCACCGTGTAGCCCGCCCGAAGGGCGCCGAAGAGGGCCACCGGGTATTGCAGGAGGTTGGGCGACATGATCGCCACCCGCGCCCCGGGCTCGAGCCGGGCCACGTTCTGCAGCCAGGAGCCGAAGTCGCGCGACAGGCGGTCGACCTCGGCGAACGTGAGCGTGCGGCCCATGCAGGTGAAGGCGGGGGCGTTGCCGAAGCGCGCACAGCTCTCGGCGAAGATGTCGCGAACATTCGCGTAGCGCGCGGCGTCGATCTGCGCAGGAACCCCCGGCGGGTACGAAGCGAGCCAGGGCTTCTCGATCGTCGGTCTGTCCATGGTGATGGCCATGTCCACGCGCCTTCTGTCGGTGTGTCGGGGCAGTTTAACCCGGAGCGTGCCGACCGGCTCGCGCCTATACTGGGAATCTGCCGCGGAAGGCACCGGCACCGGAAAAACCACCAGCCAAGGAGGAGTTCTTTATGGCAACCCGGAAGAAATCCCGCGCGCGCGGCGGCGCCGCGGAGCAGGCGGGCGAAGCGGTGCGCGCATCGGCGCAGAAGATCTGGCTCGCCGGCCTTGGAGCGTTCGAACGGGCCAAATCCGAGGGCCCGAGGATGTTCGAGGCGCTGGTGGCGCAGGGCCGCGACCTCGGCGCCAAGGCACGCGAGTCCGCCGACCAGGCGCTGCGCAGCATGCGCGAGACTTCGCAAGGCGCGAGCGGGCGCTGGGACAAGCTCGAGCAGGTCTTCGAGGACCGCGTATCCAAGTCGCTGAACCGCCTGGGCGTTCTCACCAAGGGCGAGGTTGACGACCTCTCGCGCCAGGTGAGCGAGCTGAACGAGAACGTTCGCGGCCTGATGCGGGGCATGGAGCGCGCGCCCGTGGGCGCGAAGAAGACGAAGGCGCGTTCCACGAAGTCGAAGGCGCGCGCCAGGAAGCCGGCAAAAGCCGCTACTCGCGTGTCACGCGCTCGACGAGCTTGATGTAGCCTTCCATCGCTTTCTCGGCGGGCGTTCCCTTCAGCTTAGCCCACGCCTCGTACTTCGCCCGGTTCACGAAGTCGGTGAATCCGGGCTTGTCGCCCGAGACGTCGCCGTCGGTCGCTTGCTTGTAGTGGGCGAGATCTTGAGCTTCATGTCGTTGCCCGGGTCCTTTTTCGCCTTCTTGACCGAAGCGCTGGCCGCATCGAATTTCTTCTTCAGGTCCGACATCTTTCCTCCCCCTCGAGCTGACTATATCCCATGACAAACCGCGAACGGATCTCCGGGGTCGACACTGCGTGGCTGCGCATGGAACAGCCCACGAACCTGATGATGATCGTGGGCGTGATGATGTTCGATCGGCGCCTCGATCTGCGCGACGTGAAGCGCATCCTGCAGCGGCGCTTCCTCGCCTACCGTCGCTTCCGCCAGTGCGCCGCCCAGGACGCAGCCGGAGCCTGGTGGGAGGATTGCGGCGACTTCGACATCGATCGGCACGTCCACCCGGTGTCGCTGCCCGGGAAGGCGGGCAAGGAGGAGCTCGAGGCCCTGGTGAGCGAGCTCGCCTCCACGCCCCTGGACTTCGCGCGCCCGCTCTGGGATTTCCACCTCGTCGACAACTACGACGGGGGCGGCGCGCTCGTGGTCCGGATCCACCACTGCTACGCCGACGGCATCGCGCTCATCCAGGTGGTGCTCTCGTTCACCCACGAGAGCGCCGCAGGCAGCCTGCGCCTGCCGGCGGAGACGGTCGAGGAGCCAGCCCGCGGCGAATCGGACTTCTGGGAGCAGGTCCTGGGGCCCGTCACCGGCGCGCTCGGCGGCGCAGCACAGTTCGGCCGCGGGCTGATCGCGCAGGGGCGCGGCCTCGCCGGCAATCCCAAGGACGCGCTCGATGCCGTGCAGGACGCCGCCCGGAAAGGTGTGGGTTTCGCGGGCGAAATCGCCAAGCTCGCGCTCCTGGGGGCCGATGCGGCCACGCGCTTCAAGGGCAGCCTGGGCACGGCGAAGCGCGTGGCGTGGGCCGAGCCGCTGCCGCTCGACGAGGTCAAGGTGGTGGGCAAGGCGCTGGGCTGTTCGATCAACGACGTGCTGCTGTCGATGGCCGCCGGGGCGCTGCGCGATTACCTGCTCGACAAGGGCGACGCGGTCGAGGGCCTCGAGATCCGCGCCATCGTTCCGGTGAACCTGCGCCCCGCCGGCGAAAGCCGCAGCCTGGGCAACAGGTTCGGCCTCGTGTTCCTCGACCTGCCGATCGGCATGGCGCATCCCCTGCAGCGGCTCTACGAGGTCCGCCACCGAATGCTCGCCCTGAAAGGCTCCTACCAGCCCATCATCGCGCTCGGGCTGCTGAGCGCCGTGGGCTACGGTCCAAAGTCATTGCAGCAGCAGGTCACTTCGCTCCTCGGCAACAGCGCCAGCGCGGTGATGACCAACGTCCCGGGTCCGCAGAAGCCGCTCTATTTCGCCGGCAAGCGCATCCGCGAGATGGATTTCTGGGTGCCGCAGTCCGGCGGCATCGGCATGGGCGTCTCGATCCTCTCCTACGACGGGCGCATCCAGTTCGGCGTGATCACCGACGCGGGCCTCGTTCCCGATCCCGATGCCATCGTGGGCCGCTTTGCCGACGAGTTCAACAAGCTGATGTGGGTGACGCTGATGAGCCCTTGGGACGATGCGGCGCCGGAGACGCGACCGAAACGCCCGGCCGCGGCGGCCGCCTCCCGGAAGGCACGAGCCCCGACACCCGCGACCCCAGTCCCGAAGCGCTTCAGGAGCCTGTGAGCGCGGCGATCACGTCCATCTCGACCAGGTAGCCGTAGTGCAGCTGCGGCACCGGGACCACCGTGCGCGCCGGACGGTGGGCACCCAGGCGCTCGGCATAGATCCGGTTGAAGGCGGGCCAATGGTCGATGTCGACGATGTACACCGTCGCCTTCAGGATGCTCCCTGGCGAGCTGCCCGCGGCTTCGAGGATGGCGATCACGTTGGTGATCACCTGGTGCGCCTGGGCCTCGAAATCGTCGAGCTTGCGCTGCGGATCGTCGGGCACCACGGGAAGCTGCCCCGCGACGAAGACCAGGCCCCCGTGGACCATTGCCTGCGAGTAATGGCCGCGCGCCGCCGGCGCGAGCGCAGTGGTGATGGCTTCCATGGGAGGCCTCCAAAGGTAAAAAAAACGGGCCGGCATGGCCGGCCCGCTGTCTGTCCGCCGGGCGGTACCGGCGCCGGATTACTTCAGGTGCTTCGAGACCAGTTTGGTCATCTCGAACATCGACACCTGCTTCTTGCCGCCGAACACCTCGCGCAGCTTCTCGTCGGCGTTGATCATGCGGCGATTGAGCTTGTCCTGCAGGCTGTTCTTCTTGATGTAGCCCCAAAGCTTGCTGGTGACCTCCGTGCGGGGCATCGGGAAGCTTCCGATGACGGCTGCGAGCATGGAGCTCGGTGTCATCGGTTTCATGAAAGCGGCGTTCGGCTTGCGCTTGGTGGCGGGCTTCTTGGCCTTCGCGGCGGGTCTTTTCGCTGCGGCTTTCTTCATCGGCTTCTTGGCGGGCGACCTCTTGGCCGCCGGTTTCTTCGCTGCCTTCTTGGCTTTCTTAGCTGCCATTGATGAATCCTCCAATCTGATGGTGACGTTGGGTGCTAGTCCATCCCGCCCTTATGGCGCGACAGCGAGAGGATGCACAACACGAAAACGCCTTGTCAACACTTTTCACTCGGAAGAACAGCTTTTTCCCCTCTGCGTGTCGCCCGCGCAACAGGAATTCAATCGAGTTCGGCACGTGCGGCGTGCACGTCGAGCATGTCCATGGCGTCACGCGGCTCGAGCGCGGCGGCCCGGGCGTACAGCGCTCCCGCCTCCTCCAGAGCCTTCTTGCCGTAAAGGAGTACCAGGCCGTTGGCCGTCTCGACGTGCGCGATCGGCGAATCGGGCGCCAACTTCAATGCCTTGCGGAAATGCTCCTCCCCCGCCTCGCGCTTTGCGCCGTAGGTGAGCCCGCCGACCAGGGCGCCGACCTTGTCGATGATCTCGGCGTGGTACGCGCCCATGGCGATGTGGGCGTCGGCGTGCCGGGGCTCGAGCTTCAACGCATTGTCGAGGGCGGCGCGGATCTTGCCTCCGAAGCCCTGCGAGAGCGCCTTCGCAACCGAGATCCGCTGGCTGTACCGGCCGGCGGCATAGGCATAGAGGTAATGCGCGTTCGCATTCTTCGGCTCCGCCTTCGCCTGCGCTTCGGCGCGCCGCATGACCTCCTCGAAGAGCGCGATCTTCGCGGCCTCCTTCGGCTCCACGCCGTTGGCGTAGATCGCCTGGGCCTTGTTCGCGGCGGTAATGCCGGCGCCACCCGCGCCCAGGCCGGCTGCGACGGCCTCGGAGAACCTGCCCTGGTGGAAGAGACGCCACGCCTCCTGGACCTTGGCATCCCTGGGAAACGCCTCGCAGTCGCCACGATGCAGCTTGTCCCAGTTCTTCCTGAGCGATTCGCCGGCGTAAGTGTACGACTTCGCGGGATGGGGGAACGCCTTCCACTTCGGTGCGGCCATGGCAATCTCCTCAGTCGATGTAGTGCTGGCTCAGTCGGTCGAGGTGCCGGCGCGCGTCGCCCACCAGGTAGGGTGCCACCAGGGCCATCACCTGGAAGGCACCCTGGCCAAGATCGTTGTCGTCCGCTTGCGACGCCGCGGCGGCGCGCGGGGCGCGCAGGGATCGGAAGTTCAGCCAGTAGGTTGCAACCACAAGGACGTTGCGCGCAAGCGCCCGGATCTCCTCCGGCCTTGCTTGCATGGCGTGCGTGCGCACCAGGCCGTCGCACAGCCCGACCATGGCCTCGAACTTGCGGTCGATGATGCGGTTGAAGCGCTCGCGCAGGCGGCGATTGCGCCATACGAGGTCGTCGAGATTGCGGTACAGGAAGCGGTAGTCCCAGATGCCCTCGAGCATGAGGTGCAGGTAGAACCACAGGTCCTCGACGGCTTCCGGCCCCCCGATCGAGGCCTGGGGCTGGACGTCGACCCGGTCCTCGAAGGCCGCGAACAGCTCCTCGATGATCTGGTCCTTGTTGCGGAAGTGGTAGTACAGGTT
Organism: Burkholderiales bacterium; assembly: GCA_031381925.1. GTDB lineage: Bacteria > Pseudomonadota > Gammaproteobacteria > Burkholderiales > Usitatibacteraceae > Usitatibacter. Next base: position 18,649 of record JANMYH010000041.1, read on the forward strand.
GCCCGGGCTCATGTCGAGCGCCGTCGCGATCATCCCGGTGGTGACGTGCGCCTCGCCGCGCGCGTTGAACAGGTCCAGGCTCTCGGCGAGGATGCGCGAGCGCGTGCGCTGCGTGCGTATCGTGTTGCCATCCGCCTTGACCGCCATGATGGCGGGGAGCCTAGCACGCGGCGCCTGCCGCTCCTGACCCTCTCCTCAACCCTCCCCCACGCCCTTGCCCTTTGCGGGCGCCCGAGGGGGAGGGAGCAAACCCAGGACGCGGTGTCGAGAGCGGCTGGCACCCGTTTCAGGCGCGGGCGCGCGAGCGGCGCAGTTGCTCGACGCTCACCTGGAGCTGCGCCACCTGGCGCGAGAGCGCGCGAAGGTCGCGGGAGGTCGGCACGCCGAGCTTCGAGATCGCCTGGGTCACGCGTCCTTCGAACGCCTTCTCGAAGCGCGACACGGCACCGATCGTCCTGGCACGGGCTTCGCCCGCACGCCGGCTCACCGCCTTGCGGGCTTCGCGGGCGCTGGAGATCACGAGGCTGCGGCCCCTCTGCTGGAGTGCCGCGCCCTGCTCGAGGAGCGTGTTCACCGTGGAAAGCGCCGATGCCCTGATGCCGTTCAGTTTTTTCGCGACGGTTGCCGCCTTGCGCGGGGTGCGGGCAGTGCGGGACGTGCGGGAGGTGCGTTGGGTGCGTGTCATGTCGTTTCCTTTTCGGGCAATGGCCAATGGACAGCCCTGACATTACGCGGGGAAATTAGAGCAATCCGCCTAAAGTGTGGCGTGTATCATTCGCCGGAAAACGAAGAACCCGCGCGAGGAGGGACCCCATGACTTATTTCGTGACCGGCGGGACCGGTTTCATCGGCCGCTTCCTGATCGATCGCCTGACCCAGCGCGAGGGCGACATCCACGTGCTGGTGCGCAAAGGGTCGGTGAAGAAGCTGGACGAGCTTCGCGGCCGCTGGGGCACGGACGAGAAGCGCGTGATCGCGGTGGTGGGCGACCTCGCCAAGCCGAAGCTGGGCCTCGCGCCGGCGGACATCGCCCGCCTCAAGGGAAAGGTCAGGCACTTCTTCCACCTCGCGGCGATCTACGACCTCGCCGCCGACGCCGAGAGCCAGGAGAAGGCCAATATCGACGGCACGCGCAACGCCGTGCAGCTTGCCGTCGCGCTGGCCGCGGGCTGCTTCCACCACCCCAGCTCGCTCGCGGCCGCCGGCCTCTATGACGGCGTATTCCGCGAGGACATGTTCGACGAGGCCGAGGAGCTCGACCACCCCTACTTCCGCACCAAGCACGAGTCCGAGGGCGTCGTGCGCACCGAGTGCGCGGTGCCGTGGCGCGTCTACCGGCCCGGCATCGTGGTGGGCCACTCGCGGACCGGCGAGATCGACAAGATCGACGGGCCGTACTATTTCTTCAAGCTGATCCAGAAGATGCGCAACCTCCTGCCGCCGTGGATGCCGACCGTCGGCATCGAGGGCGGGCGCATCAACATCGTGCCGGTGGATTTCGTGGTCGATGCCATGGACTCCATCGCCCACAAGAAGGGCCTCGACGGGCACTGCTTCCACTTGACCGACCCCGAGCCGCGCCGCATCGGCGAGATCCTCAACCTGTTCGCCCGTGCCGCCCACGCCCCGCAGATGACCATGCGGGTGAACGCGAAGATGTTCAGCTTCATCCCCTCCTTCGTGCTCGACTCGGTGATGGGCCTGGCGCCCATGCGCCGCATCCAGAAGCAGGTGCTCTCGGACCTGGGCATCCCCAGGGACATGTTCACCTTCATCAACTACCCCACGCGCTTCGACACCCGCGAGGCCGAGAAGGCGTTGAAGGGGAGCGGCATCGCGGTGCCGCCGCTCGAGGACTATGCCTGGCGCCTGTGGGATTACTGGGAGCGGCACCTCGACCCCGACCTCTTCATCGACCGCTCGCTCGCCGGCAAGGTGCGCGACAAGGTGGTGGTGGTGACCGGCGGCACCTCCGGGATCGGGGAGGCGACCGCGTACAAGCTCTCCGAGGCGGGGGCGAAGGTGGTGGTGGTGGCGCGCGATCCGGAAAAGGCCGGGCCGGTGATGGAGAAGATCAAGAAAGCCGGTGGCGACGCCACTTTCATCTCCTGCGACCTGTCGAGCCTCGAGGACTGCGACAAGCTGGTGGCCACCGTGGTGAAGAAGTTCGGCGGCTGCGATTTCCTGGTGAACAACGCCGGGCGCTCGATCCGGCGCGGCATCGCCTCGAGCTACGACCGCTTCCACGACTTCGAGCGCACCATGCAGCTCAACTACTTCGGCAGCCTGCGGCTCATCATGGGATTCATGCCCTCGATGGTCGAACGCAACCGCGGGCATATCATCAACATCTCGTCGATCGGGGTCCTCACGCGCGCCCCCCGCTTCTCCGCGTACGTGGCCTCCAAGGCGGCGCTCGACGCATTCAGCGACTGCGCGGCGAGCGAGTTCATCGACAACAACGTGCACTTCACCACCATCAACATGCCGCTGGTGAAGACGCCGATGATCGCGCCGACCAAGCTCTACAACCACGTGCCGACGCTCACTCCGGAGCAGGCCGCCGACCTCGTCGTCGAGGCGATCGTCTACCGCCCGGTGCGCATCG